>NZ_JBSGHG010000060.1:0-24012 GCF_053604275.1 Streptomyces sp. NPDC004051
GCAGTCCCTCGGCGCTGACGCCGATCTCCCGGGCGACCTCGGTGACCGTCTTGCCTGACGAGTGCACCAGCGCGACCGCGTCGCGTTTGAACTCGGCCGTGTACCGCTTGCTCGTGTTGCTCTTCTTGCTCACTACCTGGAACTGCTTCCTCTGGGACCTTCCGTCCCAGTATCAGGCTGCCCAGCTCAGCGGGGGAACTTCAAGGTCCTCCTGCTCTCTCATAACGGCACACTCCCACGGGGAGTCGCCGAGCTAACCTTTCTCTATCTGCTGGACCTCGTGGCCCACCCCGAACAGATCGCCGCGAAACTGCGCTGACGCCCACCAAGCACGGCGGAGACGGTCGAAGGTCCTTCGATTCGTGGGGCGTGTACAACAAGCGGCTCTGCCTCACATTCGGTGGTGACGGTAAGTAGTTGTCGTTGCCGGTAGTGACACTCCCAGGCCAGCGCGGGTGACGTGATCGTCAGCACCGTGCTTGCCCTGGTCGATGGCGCGTCTGCGACTGCTCTCCTTGAAGCTCGGACCAGGTACATCAATGATGACGCTCTGTCACCACCGAATGTGAGACAGAGCCCAACAAGCGGTGGGCCCTTGGCTTACGACCACCGCATGCCGATAGCGGAGAGCTGCTAGATTCGCTCCGTGCTCTGGGGCGGACGCGCGAAATCGTCGACCGGCTCAGTCGATGCGGACTACATGATTCCCTTCCAATTCCACGGACGCGGTCCGCGGCGACCACGCAGGCAGTCGACGCGGTGCTGGGCCTGCTCTGCCCACTCGGGATTGCTGGCGGCGTGCTGGGCGGCGTACGTCACCATGCGCAGTTCCCGAGCGCCGGCCAAGATCGGGTAACCGGTCCAGTCGGTTACGTCGTACCCATACGCGGCACAGAATTCGTCGTACTCCGTCGGCGTGACCGCGCCTGTCGTCCGCGCCCGTACTGCTGTTGAGACCAGGTCCCATTCCGGTGGGCCCAGGGAGAAGCGCTCCAGGTCGATCATCAGCGGGCCCTCGGCAGTGCGGATCAGGTTGCCGGGCCAGGCATCACCGTGCACAGCGCAGTCCAGGCGCCCAAGTGGGCGTTCTTCCCACGCTGTCACAAGTTCTTGATGCAGACCCCTCAACCACTCACGGTCTGTGCTGGCCAACGTAGTTGCGGCCTCCAAGCGCTCGCTGATGCGGACGAACGGATCCAGGTATCCAAGTTCGAAATCGGGAGCGGGCAGGGCATGGAGGCGTTTAAGTAGCTGGGCGACCTCCCTGGGGCTGCCGTGTTCGTGCGGTGGGAGTTCCTCCCAGAAGGTGACGGGCCGGCCGCCAGCCTCGACCGGTTGTCTGACGTCGGCGAGGCGGACGGCCTGCATGTGGTTCTCGGCGAGCCATCGCGCAACCCGTACTTCCCGGAGCGCGGCTGTGGTCTGACCACGCCGCGCGACTCGAACAATCACATGCTGTCCGGGCAGCCTCCATATCTGGTTCTCTGCCAGCCGTATGGGCTCGGCCCCGCTGGGGTCGAGCCCCACGGCGATGCATGCCTGCTCGAGGGCCTCTCGGGCGGGGGTTGCTGCCGAGGTGGTCATGCGGAGACCGTAGCGGCGATGCGCTCCCGCAGGGCGACGGCCTCCGCCACCTTGGGGTACTTGGTGGCGAACGCGCCGAGCTGTCGCAGGTCGTCGGCGGCTCGGCGGGAGGTGAGTCGGCCCACCTCGTCCAGCGCGTCGTGGCCGATGGCAGCCGCCTGGCGGGGATCACCCTTGGCCATGACGAGTGCGGCGAGTTTCGTGCGGGAGATGGCCCGGGAGCGTTTGTAGGCATCCGAGTGGCCCTTCACGGCGGTATCAAGGCGGCGGGCCGCCCGCCCCGGGTCCTGGTCCGCGAGGATGACGAGGTCGAACAGCCCGTGAGCGGTGTCGCCGTTGTGCTGGGCCTCGTCGTAGTAGGCCATCCACGGCAGATCCTCGGACGGGCGAGCGTGGGAGAACGCTTCGTCGGCCTCGCCGACAGCGGCCATGCAGTCGCGGACGTTGCCCATCTTGCCGAACGCCCTGGCCCGTGCCGTGTGCAGCATGGCCCGCTCGGTGGCGGTAAGTCGATCGGAACGCACCAGGCCCTTCTCGGCGTGCGTGAGCCCGTCGTCGGGCTGACCGAGCCACACGGACTGTCGCGCGAGGAACGAGTATGCCTTCGCACGCAGGTGCCAGTCCCCTGCTTCTTCGGCGCGGTCTGCGGCGAAGAGGAACGTCGCTGTGGCGTATGTGTGGTTGTAGGAGTCGAAAGCCGAGGCGCCGACGACGATGCCCAGCCGGGAGACGGCTGCCAGGAGGTCGGACCGTAAAGTTTCCGGGCACTTGGCGTTCAGGAGTCCGGCTGCCCACTGCATTGCACGGCCGGCGACGTCGCCGACCATGCCTCCGCCACCGAACTTGTTGTCCCAACCGCTGATCGCGGTGGCTACTTCCTGAACCTGGTCGACGTTGTGGGAGCTGATCGAATCGGGAAGCGTCAGCTCGTACGGGGTAAAACCGTGCGTGAGGTCTATGGGGGCAATAGCAGCCAGGCCGCTGACTTGGAGAAACGCGCGTCGGTCCACGGGCTCGGGGCTCCCAAGGCGAGGAGGTACTTCGTCACTGCCCAGGATGCGGCCTTGATGCACCTGAACCGTTGCCTCCGGCCCCTTGCGAGAGCGTTTATCGGCATCAGGGCGCTTTTTATCGGCATCGCGGGAGCCGAAGGCCATCGGCCATGCCCGCTCGAAGACGCCACCGGTCTCCAGCACCTTGTCCAGGCACTGGGCCACTTCCAGCTGGCACGAGGGGTACTGCCCCTTCTCGATCGACAAGATCATGTCATCGCTGACCTGCGCTAACCGTCCCAGAGCCCTAGCCGAGAGGCCATCCGCCTTACGTCGGAAACGCAGCTCGCTGCCGAACCAATCCTGCGGAGAGGCCCCCGGGTTGAGCGACTTCTCTGGCTGCGGCATGTCCGTCCCCCATCCTCACGATGCCGAACTCTTCGGCTCTCGGCATCAGGGCCTGCACGACGAACGCGTGCTCTGCCTCAATGGTTGCTGACCGATTCGGTCCCAGTACACACCGCAACCGCCCCCGATGTAGGGCTTCCGGTGCAACGGACGGAGCATCGATGAGCACACTTCTTCAAAGCCCCGGCGCGGGCCCGTCGGCCCGAGCCGCGTCCAGAAGCAACCGGGGCCAACTCGACATGACCTTCCGGCTCGAGAAGAGGCACCTGGGTCTCGTGCGCGGTGTGGTGCGTCACCATCTCGCCTGGTGGGGGGTCAGCGGTGAAGTCGCCGAGATCGTCCTTCTCGCCGTGAACGAGCTGCTGACGAACGTGCTGGTGCATACCAGCCCGGATGAGAACGGATGGCGCTCAGCGAACCTGCTCGTACAGCACGTCCCGGGCGGTGTCACCGCGGTCGTCCGCGATCAAGACCCTCGGCCGATCGTGCGGAAGACAGCGGCGTCTCTCGACCTCGGAGGCCGGGGCCTCGCTCTCGTGCGGGCGTTGGTCGACGAGTTCTCGGTGGCGATGTCCGGCGAGGGGAAAGACGTGTGGTTCTTCATCGCCGATCCCGAACACCATGCCCCGCAGACCGTCGAGCCCACGGAGTCGTAGTGCGCAGGGCGTACAGAACAGCTCGGTCATTCCCACTACACGCTGCGCTCCGCAGGTCGTTCGCTTGCGTCCGCCCAGTAGCTCGGGTCGAGCATCTCGCCTGGCCAAGTCGGCTGACGGACAGGGCCCCGGGGCCCCATCTGTTCGAAGTACGGCGCCAGGTCGATCACGGGCGTCCCATCGACGGCATCGAGATCGGTGACCAGAAGATCCCGACCGTCCACGTCGAGCAGCCGCGGGTAACTGATCGCGAGCTGGTTCGGCCGCCGGTGATTGCGGTGCACAAAGGTCCCTGTGGCCGGCCAACGCCCGTTCCCTCGAGGGCTGCGGGCATGAAGCTGCACCTCCTCCGGGCGCGCCAGGTGAAAACGCCACGTCACCGTCAGGTGCGAGAACTCCTCGATCCCTTGCAGGGTTTCGAGCGGGTACTCGTCGTGGAGACGGATGATCGACCGGACTCCGCCCTGATAGTCGTCCAGGACGCGGGTGTGTCCCCCCACGACCGTGGCGATCGGCCTGACCTCGTACGTGGAGACCACAGTTCGTTCCTCTCGCTCGGCAGGGCGCGTTGGGCGGCATCCCGAGGGTGGGGGCGCCGCCGTCCAGATCGATGGTCAGCCTATGGTGCGGAGCATTTCGCGTGCGCGGCGGTCCAGCTCCACAACGTGCCGACCGCCGCGGTGCCGTACGGGCGAGAGATCGCTCTGCATCCGGACGATGACGTCTCGGACTCGGCCGGATTGAACGCCGGACATCGCATCGAGGGCTTCACTCCAGGTGGCACACGCCTCGTCAAGGCGGCCCTGCTGAACCTGGACGGCGCCGAGGTAGCCGAGGGTCACGCTGTGGGTGCGGGCGTACTGCTGCCGGCGTCGGGTTGCGACGCTGCGCTTGAAGTGGATCTCCGCGTCGAGCGGCCGGCCCAGGTCGCGCAGGGCGCAGGCGGTCTCGTGGGCAAGGGAGGCTTTCTGGAAGAAGCTCACGCGGCCCGGCGCCTCGTTGTTGTCGGCTCGGGCGAGGTCCCGCTCTGCGCGGCTGATGGCCGCGAGGGTGCCGGGGCGGTCGCCGTCGGCCGCCAGGGCTCGTGCGTGGACGATCGCGAGCAGGGCTTTCTCCCGGGGGCTGGCCTGGCCGTAGCGGTCGCGGGACATAGAGGCGTCAGCCAGGGCGAGCGCTCTGCGCGGGTGCCCGAGGTCCACGGCTTGGTGGGCGAGGGCGCGCAGGATGTGGCCGCCGAGCGGTCCGTCGTCGGCTTCGGCTGCGATGCGGGCGGCAAGGGTGAGGTAGCGCTGGGCGGTGCGGTGTTCGGAGGCATCGAAGGCCATCCAGCCGGCGAGGTAGGTCATCTCCGCCACGGCCGAGTACGTGTCGCGGCGGAGTTGTTCCGTGCGGAACCTGCTGCCGAGCAGGGGCACCGCTTCGTCGCGAAGGTGGCCGGCCAGGGCCGAGCGGCCGGCGGCTCCGCCGCGCTGTTGGTCGCGCGCGGAGTAGAAAGTCGTCAGGTCGCGGACATCGTCGATGTCAGCCTGGGTCGCCGGCCGCGGGGAGACCGTTGGCCGCTTCGCCGCTGCGGCGGGGGCGGCTGCCCACCACGAGGCGGTGGGCAAGGCGAGGCCGGCGGCCGAGTACGCGGCAGTCGCCAGCAGTTTGCGTCGGTGCATATCGAGGTCGTCGCTTCCCAGCTCGGCCAGCACGGTCAGAGGGTCGACGCTCCAGTCGGAACCGCTGTCGGTTCGGCCTGTGGCTTCACCTTCCAGCCCGAGGTCGGCCAGGGTGAGGTGGCGGCCGAGTCTGCGGGACAGCGTCTCGCGCAGGATATGAGGTGCCTGGCCACTCGGTTGTGTGCCCTGCACCCACATGGCGATGTGCGAGCGGGAGATGGCCTCCAGCTCACGCACCCCGCTCGCCGCGGCGACCCGGGCGACCGCTGCGGCGGCTTGTGGCTGGGACCAGCCGGCTTCGCGCAGAAGTGCGGCGAGGGCTTCGTTTCGCGCACGGGCCATGGGCTGCCCCTCGGTTCCGAAATGATCTTTGACGCCTTTGACGGCCCCGGGGGTCGCGCAGGCATACCCCTCGGCGGCGATTCACGGTTCGCTCAACGTAGCGACCAGATCACTCACTTTGCACGACGACCGACGCCGCCGCACGGCGAATCCCGATCAACTTGGCCTGATTCGAACAGGAGTTGTGTCATGCGCCTTTCGCTGGCTCCACGGCAGGCGGACGGTCAACGCACCATGCCCGGTAGGAAGGCTCGTGTCGCTGACGAGCCAGTCCGGCGGCGCGATCAAGCGGCGGCCACGGCGGAGACGGTGGCGCTCGTGCTGGACGAGGAATCGCCGCTGCCGGAGACCTCTTCCGACGTGGAAGACCTCGTGCGGCGTCTGCGGGGTCACATCGATCAACTCGGCTTCATGGTGCCGAACGAGGAACCGGCGCTGCGCCACGCCCAACAGCTCGGCTCGGCGAGGGTCCCCGACGGCTATATGCCCAGCCGGGTGTACCTGGTCCAACTGGCCAAGGCGACCCAGGAGCTCGCCGCGACAGTGGGGTCCTGCGGCAGCCACCGTGCGAAGCAGCAGCGGGGACGGCGTCGTTGGACGCCTCGAATCAACGTACTGCGTGGCGCGGTCTTCGCCCTCGCACTCACCTGCCTCGTCCTGGCTGCCTCCGTGCCGCGGACATGACCGTCACCGGAGCGGTTCTGATCGTCCTGATCCTCGGTCCCACAGCGTGGCTGGTTCTCCGCGGTGACCGCGCCATCAGTCCCCGCAAGTCGGCGAGGAGACCTCACCGGCGCAGATCGAGTCGCCGCCGCGACGGTGCCCCGCTTCACCGACAGTTCACCGGCCGCCCCCAACGGCCCTGAAGCCTACCCCGTTCGCGGGGCCTAACGGAGATCTACACGATGAAACGCCTTTCCCGCATCGAGCAGTACGACCCCACGACCGGACGGCAACTGGGCGACTTCCCGCAGGCGTACAGCCACATCGGGGTGATCGGGTCCGCGCTCCTGCTGCAGCAGCTCGACGCGGGTGCGCCCGCGAGCCTGCCCGACGTGCTCTTGGCGGCGGGTGTCTGATGAACGCAACCGCCACGACCATGGTCATCCTGTTCGCCGCCGCGGCGATCGTCGCCGGGGCAGCAGCCTGGGTTATCCACCGCCGCTGGCAGAAGACGCGGCAGCAGGCTCACCTCCTGGCCCGCGAACAACAGGCCACCGAGCGTGCCCTGCACAAGCTGGTCCACGAGACGCTGCCCCACATCCACCAGACGGGCGGCCGGATCTCCGTGCCGGCCGCTGCCCCGGAATTGGCCGGCACCGCGGTCGGCAATCAGCTGACCAACGTGCTCAGGGGCACCGTCGGCGTCGTCCAGGCCGTGGTACGCGACATGCAGTACGCGGCGCACCAGGAGATCGAACAGGCGAAGACGCGGAGCGCGGAGGAGTTGCGGCATGCGCACACCACCGCGCAGGAGGAGATCGCTCAGGTACGGGCCACTGCGGTGCGGTCGACCGAGGCTGCGGTGCGCAGTGTGTCGTCGGCGTTGGTGGGCATGGCTGCCAAGACCAGTCGCAAGGTCAGCGAGGGCGTGCGCGCGCACGAGGACGACGCCGCGTTCGAGACGCTGACCGGTATCGACCACACCGTCCAGCAGATGCTGCTGGACGCCCAGGGCTGGACCGTCCTGGCCGGCGGCAAGCTGACCCGGCACTGGCCCACCACGACGCTGACCGATGTGGTGCGGGCCGCGATGGGCTCCGTCGAGGACTACCAGCGCGTGCAGCCCCAGGAACTCACCGTCGCGGTGAGGACCCGCGTGGTCGGGCCCGTGGTGCACACCCTCGCGCTGCTGCTGGACAACGCGCTGCGCTTTTCGCCACCGAAGTCGCGTGTGCACGTGTCCTTCGAGCAAGGCCACCACGGGGTCACCGTCTTCGTGGACGACAGCGGTCTGCAGATGACGCCGGAGCAGCTCGACGCCGCCCGGGACATCCTCACCGGGCAGCGCACGGATGACATCACGCAGCTCGGTGCCCGCCCGCAGACCGGGTTCCGGGTCGCCGCCGCCCTTGCGAGTGCCTACGGATTCCGGGTCGATGTCCAGGCGCCCAACTCTCTGCTGGGCACTCGCGCGCTGCTCACCCTCCCCCAGGACCTTCTCACCACGGTGCCACAGGCACCGCAGCCGGCACAGGACGCTCCTCCGACCGCTCTCGCCCCCGTCCCGGACGGCAGGCTCCCTGCGCTCGCCCCGGTTCCTGCACCTTCGCAGCCCGCCCTTGCCCCCGTCTCCCCGACGGCCGGGGAGCCCGCCCACGAGCCCCCGGCTGCCCGTACAACGGCCAGCGGACTGACGGTGCGCAGCCGCCGCACCACGCCCGCCGCCCCGCCTGCTCCCCGCCCTGCCAACGCCGAGCCGGGACGGGCGAGCGTGATCGCCGCTTGGGCGCGCGGCACCCAGCGCGCCCGTGTCGAGCAGAACACCTCCCACCCCACCGCCGACAACGACCAAGGACACGACGCATGACCGACAAGAAGATCGGCTGGCTCCTGGAAAGCCTGGAGGACACCGCCGGCGTGGAGTACGCCGTGCTGGTCGCCGCGGACGGCATGAGCCCGGCCCACACCGACCGGTTGCCGCGCGAGCGCGCCGAGAAGATCTCGGCCATCGCCTCCACGCTGTGGGGAGCGTCGCGGGCCTACGACCGGGAGACGAGCGGCGGGGGCGTCCGCCAGTTCGTCATGGAGTCGGTCGACCACATCTCCCTGCTCATCCCGGCCGGCGAGAACACGATGCTCGCCGTACGGACCGACAGCCCGCACGCGGACATCGGGGTGATCAGTGAGGCCGCGCTGCGCCTGGCCGCGAGCGTGGGTGACCAGCTGGGAGTCGAGACGCGCGTCGTCGGTGGCGCGCAGGCCCCGCTGGCATGAGCGGGCCGCGGCAGGACCCGGATCTGGTCAGGCCCTACGTCCGCACGGGCGGACGGACCCGCCCCAGCACGGACGTGCGCCTGGAGAGCGTGGTCTTCGCCGCGACCGGCACCCGCCCCGGCCTGAACACCGACGCACGCCGTGTGCTCGCCCTGTTCGCACCCGCGCAGGGCGGCGGGCTGGCCGTCGCCGAGGTCGCCTCCGCATTGGCCCTCCCGCCCTCGACCACCCGCATTCTCGTGGCCGACCTCATCGAGCACGGACTGATGACCCTCGCCCGGCGCCAGGACGACGACCGGCCCCCGGCCTCACTTCTCGAAAGGGTTCTCCATGGCCTTCGCGCTCACGCCTGACCGGTTCGTCGCGCCGACGGTGACGGAGACCGCGAAGATCGTGGTCGCCGGAGCCTTCGGCGTGGGCAAGACCACCTTCGTCGGCAGCGTCTCCGAGGTGCCCCCGGTGCACATGGAGGAGACCATCACCCGGGCGAGCGCCCTGGTCGACGACCTGGCCCGCACGCCGGCCAAGTCCACCACCACCGTCGGCGTGGACTTCGGGCGCAAGCACCTCGGCGACGACCTCGTGCTCTACCTGTTCGGCACCCCGGGTCAGGCCCGGTTCAGCTTCCTGTGGCAGGAGTTGATCGTCGGTGCCCTCGGCGCCCTGGTCCTCGTCGACCCGCGCGACCTGGACGCCTCCCACGAAATTCTCGGCCTCCTGGAAGAGAACGGCGTCCCGTACGCGGTCGCGGTCAACCAGTTCGACGGCGCCCCCTGCCACCCGCTCGACGAGGTCCATGAGGCCCTCGCTCTGGAGGGCCACACCCCGCTGACCGTGTGCGACGCCCGCGAGCGAGCGTCCTGCATGCAGGCCCTGATCCAGCTCACCGAATACCTCGCCCGTCTCGCGCACCGTCTGGAGCCCCGACCGTGAGCACCGCGACCCACCGCACCCCCTTATACGAACCGGACTTCGCCCAGAACCCGCACGCCGCCTACCGGCGCATGCGCGAGCAGTGCGGCCCCCTGGTTCCCGTGGACCTGGCCCCCGGCGTGCCCGCCACGCTGGTCGTCGGGTACGAGGAGGCCCGCCGCATCCTCGGCGACCCGCAGCGCTTCCCCTCCGACCCGCGCCGGTGGCAGACGTCCGTCCCCGACACCTGCCCCATCCGGCCGATGATGGAGTGGCGCCCCAATGCCCTGCGCTCGGCCGGCGCCGAGCACGCCCGCTACCGGGCCGCGAACACCACCGCCCTCGGGGCCGTCGACCAGCACGCGCTGCGCGACCACGTCGAACTGGTCGCCGAGCAGACCATCAACGCCTTCAAGGCCGCAGGCAGGGCCGATCTGCTGTCGCAGTACTCCTGGCCCCTGGCGTTCCAGATGCTCAGCCACCTGCTCGGCTGCCCCGACGAGGTCGGCCACCGGATCGCCGACGGGATGGCGAAGATCTTCGACGGGGTCAACGCCTCCATCGGCAACCAGATCCTCGTCCAGGCCGTCGCGGACCTCGTCGCCCTGCGCCGCCGGCACCCCGGCGACGACGTGACCAGCAGACTCCTCACCCACGTCGCCCAACTCGACGACACCGAGATGGGCCAGCAGCTCATCACCCTCTACGGGGCCGGCATCGAACCGCTGACCAACCTGATCACGAACACCCTCCTGGAGATGCTCACCAACCCCGAGTTCTCCGGGGACCTGCACGCCGGCGACGCCCCGGTCCGCGAAGCCCTGGACAGCGTCCTCTACCGTGACCCCCCGCTCGCGAACTTCGCGATGACCTATCCGCCCCGGCCGGTCGACATCGGCGGATTCCTGCTGCCGGCCGACCAGCCGGTGGTCATCAGCTACGCGGCCTGCAACAACGATCCCGCCCTGGGGACTCACCGGCCGCTGGGCAACCGGGCTCATCTCGCCTGGGGCGCCGGCCCGCACAGCTGCCCGGCCAGCTCGCACGCCTACCTCATCGCCGAAGCAGCCATCCTCCACATCCTCGACGCGCTGCCCGAGATGGACCTCGACGGCCACCGTGACGACCTCGTCTGGCGCCCCGGCCCCTTCCACCGCTCCCTGGCCGCCCTGCCCGTCACCTTTCCCACCAGCTGAAAGCGACCCCACCGTGCCCGAACAGCAGATACTCGTCCTCGACCCCACCGCTACCGATCCGGACGCCGAACACCGGGTCCTGCGCGAGCGCGGCCCGGCCACGCGGGTGGACATCCTCGGCGTGCGTGCCTGGTCCGTCTCCGACCCGGCCCTCCTCAAGCAGCTGTTGACCAGCAAGGACGTCTCCAAGGACGGCCGCGCCCACTGGCCGGCCTTCGCCGAGACCGTGCCCACCTGGCCGCTGGCCCTGTGGGTCGCGGTGGAGAACATGTTCACCGCCTACGGCACCGATCACAGCCGCCTGCGCCGGATGGTCGCCCCCGCCCTCTCGGCCCGCCGCACCGCCGCCCTCCAGCCGGACATCGAGGCCCTCGTGACCGGCATCCTCGACGACCTCGACGCCTTCCCGGCCGGCGCGACGGTCGACCTGCGCGAGCACCTGGCCTATCCGCTGCCGATCGCCGTCATCGGCAAGCTCATGGGCGTGCCCGCCGACCGGCGCACCGAGTTCCGCACCGTGGTGGACAACGTGTTCGCCACCCACCTCACCGCCGAGGAACAGGCCGCGAACACCGCCGCCCTCTACGGCCTGTTGGACGCCCTGATCGAGGCCAAGCGCAGTGAGCCCGGTGAGGACATGGCCTCGCTGCTGATCTCCACCCGCGACGACGAGGGCGACGGTTCCGCCCTCAGCCACGCCGAGCTGCGCGACACGCTCCTGCTGATGATCAGCGCCGGGTACGAGACCACCGTCAACGTCATCGACCAGGCCATCACCACCCTGCTGTCCGATCCGCAGCAGCTCGCCCACGTCCGAGACGGGCGGTGCACCTGGCAGGACATCGTCGAGGAGACGCTGCGGCACGAGCCCGCGGTCAAGCACCTTCCCCTGCGCTACGCCCGGATCGACATCACGCTCCCCGACGGTCAGACGATCAAGGCCGGGGAAGCGATCCTCGCCTCCTACGCCGCCGCCAACCGCCACCCCGACTGGCACGAGGACGCCGACCGCTTCGACGCCACCCGCCCCAGCAAGGAGCACCTCGCCTTCGGCCACGGCGTCCACTTCTGCCTCGGTGCCCCGCTGGCCCGTCTCGAAGTCGCCACGGCCCTGCGCCTGCTCTTCGAGCGCTTCCCCGACGCCCAGCTCGCCACCGGACACGAGGAGCTGCGGAGGCTGCCGAGCCTGATCAGCAACGGACACACCACCGTCCCCGTGCGCCTGCGCCCGACGACGACCAGCTGACCGACATCAACGAGGAAGCCTGCCATGACCGCCCTCACCCCAACACAGCGCCTCACCCCGTCTGAACGGCGGCTCGCCCAGCACGTGGTGGAGGGCCTGAACGCTCGCGAGATCGCAGCCGCAACCCAGCTCAAGCTGGGCACTGTCCATTCCACGCTGCGCACCGTGCGCTGGAAGTTGCGCTGCCCCGAACGCTGTTCCCTCGCCGTCGTCGCACACCGCCTCCTCGACGCCGGAGAGATCACCGCCCCGACACCGCAGCGGCCCGCTCCGGACATCAGCGCCGAGCGGATCAGCCTGCTCAAGGCCGTCACCGAACACAGCCAGCCCCTCGACATCGCCCGCGCCGCCAACCTCGCCCCGGCCGACCTGCGCGCCGCGCTCGACCAGCTCCTCGCCGACACGGAAACACAGGACACCACCCAGTTGGTGGTCCTGGCGCACAGCTGGCAGCTGCTGCCGGCCGAGCAGTCCCACGCGACACGAAGCGGAGCGAGCAAGTGACCCGGCCCACGACCTCCACAGTCAGCGAGGAGCGACCCGCTCAGCTCCCGATCACGCCAGCGCCGCCGGTCGCCGTATATGAGATGCGCACGCTGCGCACGGACGCCGAGCGCGAGGAAGCTGCCGCCCTCGTTCAGGACCGTCAGCGCTGGCTCACCATGCACGGTCTGCCCGTACCCGCCCGAGCCGACCTCCCGGCGCTCTTCCGCGACCCGCAGGAGAAGCCCGCCGGGCTGTTCGAGGACGGGAAGCTGCTGGCCTGCATGATCCCGCAGCGCGACCCTGACCTCGGATGGGGCGAGGGCCCGTGCCTCTTCCTGAGCTGCGTCCACACCCTGCCCGGCCAGCCCGACGACATCACCCGGCTGATCACCCTGTGGGCCTCCGACTTCGCCGCCCGGCTCGACCTCCCGCTCGTACGGGCCGAGAGCCTGGTCCGCCACGCCCTCGAAGCCGAGCCCATCGCCGCCCTTCTGCGTCGACTGACCGACATCGGCTGGGATGTACGCGGATCCGGCCCCGGACGAGAGGGCGACCGAGTCGCCGCCTCGAACTCACGGCCGAGCACCGGCCTGGGCTGAGTGCGCTGATCGGCTGCCGGGTCCACAAGCCGCAGACAGCCCCGGACGATCGGGGCAGCGCGTGACGATCGCCGAACCGCAGCGGCCCGACCTCGCCCGCGAGCTGATCGCCCGCGCCGCGGAATCGGCCGCGCACCGGGCCCAACGAGTGCGCAACCAGCTCGACGCCGTCCAACTCGGCCAAGGCCGGCACGCCGATCACGCCAACACCAAGGTGCTGCGCCGCATCCTGGCCGAACACGACTGGCCCGGCCACCGCCTCGTCGGCCCTGCGGCCGCCCGCGCCGCGTGGAGCATCGCCCTGCACAGCAACGACGAACCCGACTTCCAGCGCGCTGCCACCACCCTGCTGGAGCGGGCGGTCCAGGCCGGCGATGCGCTCATCCAGCACTGGGCGCACCTGCACGACCGCGCCCTCATCACCAACGGGCACGACCAGGAGTACGGAACCCAGTTCTTCCTGCGTGCCGGCGGCATCGAGCTGTGCCCGCTGCGCGCGCCGAAATCACTGGACGAGCGAAGGGCCACCGTCGGACTGCCACCGATCGCCGTCGCTCTGAAGACGGTGCGCCGCCGGTACACCCCTGACTGCTCTGCCGATGACGCCCCGACCGTCGTGCTCGCGGGGGCCGCATGAAGAAGCGGAACCCGGGCTCTCCACCAGCCGGACACTCATCCCCAACCCCGCTCTAAAAAAGGACTGTTGACGTATGAAGCTCACCACCACCGTCCTCGCTGCCGGTGCCGTCGTCTCCCTCACCAGCATCATGGTCGGAGCGGCCCGGCTCAGGCAGGACGCGCGGCACCAGGCCGAGCGGAACGAGGCGGTCGTCGCCCGGAATCAGCTCGACTGGCTGGCACAGATGTCCACCAACGCCGACCTCACCAAGCTCTGGACGCCCGAGGACATGGACGTCGAGGAGTACATGCAGCTGCTGAAGGCCAACCAGCTCATCTGCACGCTCAGCCTGCGCGACCGCCTCGGCTTCGTCCGCGACGGGGATCTGCCGTTCTTCGCCTCAATGGTCATGAGCAGCGACGTCTGCTGGCGGTACTGGAACCGGTTCGGCGACCTCCGCGCCCAGGAGGCCCAGGGAGGCGAGCGCGCCGAGCACTTCACCAGGGTGCTGGACCAGGCCGCCAGGAGCCACCCGCAAACGCAGACCACAGCGGCCTGACAGAAGCCGAACGTCCCTGACCGCTCCCAGTCTTCCGGCACAGCGCTCCGTTCGTGCCAGCGCCGCGCACAGCGGCAACCCCTTCAGCGGCTCTCCCTGAGCCGCACACCCTGTGGAGGAAACAGCAGATGGAGTTCGACGAGTTCGACCTCGACATCAGCGTCGTCGAGTCCGGCGGGACTGCCGTGGCGAGGGTCGCTTCCGACGGCGGCTGCGGCTCGACGTGCACCGGCAGCTGCGTGTCCAGCGGCTCCTGACCACACCAGACCACCGGCACAGCGCCCTTGCCGTGTCGGCGCCGCTCACGCGGCACCAACCCCGCGGCTCGATGGGAGCCGCGCACACCAATGGAGGAACAGCACATGGAGCACGACGAGTTCGACCTCGACATCAGCGTCCTGGAGTCCGGCGACGGACAGGCCACGCTGATCAACCTCACCGACGACGGCTGCGGCAGCACCTGCTCCAGCCCGTGCGCCACCAACGTGGCCTGAGCATCTTCCACCCGGCACGACGAGAAGGGAGAGACCGGCATGCACGCCAACACGATCAAGGGCCAGGTGCAATCCCCGAACGCCACGGCGGACGATGACGCCTTCGACCTGGACATCAGCATCGTGGAGTCCGGTGACGGTTCCGCCTCGCTGATCAACCTGACGGACGACGGCTGCAAGCCCACCTGCAAGGGGTCCTGCGCCACCAACGTGGCCTGACCTCCAGCACGCCGATGTGCCAGCCCGCGCGGTCCTGCGCCGCGCGGGCTGGCACCCCGAGACCACGAACCAGGGAGGGTGCATGGATTCCAGGAAGGGCGGACCGCTGTACCGGTGTGCGGATATGGCGCTCGTGCGCGCCGCCCGTTACTCGAGGCTGCCGCTGCCCGCATGGCCGGACCTCACCGACGACACGCCGGCCCGGCAGGTTCGGTGGCAGACATGGCTGCGCGACGTCTGGTCGATGACCGAGGTCGCCGACACCATCGAGCAGGCCAGCCCCTTGCTCGCACAGCAGATCAACACCCTGTGCTCGGCAGCCCGACCCGAGGCCCGTCAGCTACGCCGCACTGTGGTGTCCGTCATGAAGTACGTGATTCGGATGACGGGCCGAGCCACCCCCAACGGCCTGTTCGCCGGCATCGCATCCGTCTCCTTCGGAGCGCAGCCGGGATGGACCTGGGGCGAGTGGCACCGCGCCGTCGCACGCGTCGACGGCGACTGGCTCGCTGACCTGATCACCCGCCTGGAAGCAAGACCCGAACTCCTGCAGCACCTGGACGTGATGGGCAACAACACGGCCTGCGTACGCGGCGACCGGCTGATCGTGCCTTATCCGCCCCGCTCACACCGCACCGCGAACAGCCCCGCGGCAGAAGTGTCCCTGCGCTACACCGCCGCCGTCCGGATCGCCGTCGAGGCCGCTGCCTCGCCCGTCCCCTTCGACGCAGTCGTGAGACTGGTGAAGACCGAGTTCCCCGACGTGCCTGCCTCCCGGGTGGAAGGGCTCGTCACCAGCCTGGTCCAGCGTGGTGTGCTCATCAGCAGCCTGCAGGCGCCGTCCGCCACCCTGGACGCCCTTGACCACCTGGTCCAGCAGGCCGAGGCCGCCGACGCGTCGCCAACCGCGGGCCTCGTGGCAGACCTGCGAGCGGTCCGAGACGCCATCCGCCAGCACAACCAGGTCCTCGCCCCGGCCGACGGCCGGCGCCTGCGTACCGCCTTGCGCCAGAAGATGACGGCTTTGAGCCCCGCCAAGGCCCAGCCCCTCACGCTGGACCTGCGCATGGACTGCTCCCTCACTCTGCCCTTGCAGGTTGCCCGCGAGGCGGAGAAGGCCGCCACCGTGCTGGCCCGGCTGTCCGCGTACCCCTTCGGTACGCCGGCGTGGAAGGACTTCCACAACCGGTTCTTCGAGCGGTACGGCATCAACTCGCTCGTCCCGGTCCGGGACCTCGTGGACCCGGACGTCGGCCTCGGGTTCCCGGCCGGATACCGGGACGCGGAGCCCGAACGACGTGAGGCCCTGACCTCCCGAGAGCAGCGGTTACTCTCCCTCGCCCAGGCGGCCGTGCTCGACAGCCGCGACGAGATCTGCCTGGACGAGGAACTAGTCCGCACGCTGACGGACGCAGACCAGGACACCCCGCAGCTCCCGGCCCACACGGAGCTGCGCTTCCAGATCCGCGCAACGTCACAAGCCGCCCTCGAAGCAGGTGACTTCACCCTCCAAGGCGTTGCGCCCTCCCGCGGGATCGGCACGACGAGCGGCCGAAGCCTGGGGCTGCTCACACCGGAAGATCAGGCCCGTGTCGCAGCCATGCTGGAGGAGCTCCCAGTCAACGCGCCCGGCTCGCTGCCCGTTCAGGTCTCCTTCGCTCCGCTCGACCGTGGCGACGCCAACGTCACCCGTGTTGCCGAACTCCTGCCGACCGTGATCAGTCTGGCGGAGCACCGTCCGGTGGACGAGCGCACCATCCCGCTCGATGACCTCGCGGTGGGCTGCGACCGCCGCAGGCTCTACCTAGTCTCCCTCTCCCGCGGGCGCCTGCTGGACCCCATGACGCTGCATGCTCTGGACCTGCGCGGCCACACGCCGCCGCTCGCGCGCTTCCTCGCCGAGATCAGCCGTTCCCAGGCCGCCGTCCTGACGGTCTTCCCGTGGGCTTCCGCCACCGCCCTGCCGTACCTGCCGCGCGTGCGCTACGGCCGCACGATCCTCTCTGCGGCCAGGTGGCGGCTGGACCGGTCGGAGTTGCCCGACCGCCGGGCCTCCTGGGAGGAGTGGCACAAGGCCGCCGACGAGTGGCGCACGCGCCGCCGCGTTCCGGACGGCGTCGCGCTGACCGAGGGCGACCAGCTCCTCCCGCTGGACCTCTCCGAAAGTGCGCACCTCGCGCTGCTGCGCGCCCACATGGACACCCACGAGTCAGCCGTCTTGACCGAAGCAGAATCCGACGTCGGCTGGTTCGACGGACGGACCCACGAGATCATCGCCCCGATGACGGCCGCTCGCCCCCCGCAGTGGCCGGCCGTCCCGCCCGTGACCGAGGGGCAGCTCCTCACCCGCGACCACGGCCACCTCCCGGGAACCGCCCCGTGGCTGCTGGTCAAGCTGTACGGGCACGTCGAACGACAGCCCGAGATCCTGGCCCGCCACCTTCCCGAACTCCTCGCCCAGTGGGACGAGCCTCCCACGTGGTGGTACATGCGCTACCGCGACCCCCGATGGCATCTGCGCCTGCGCATCACGGTCCCCAGCCCGCAGGACTTCGCCCCCGCCGCACAGCGCGTGGGCGCCTGGGCGGCCGGACTGCGCCGTGCCGGACTGCTCACCGACATGCAGTTCGCCACCTCCTACCCGGAAACCGGCCGGTGGGGCGCGGGGCCGCTGATGAGCCTGGCCGAAGACGTCTTCGCCGCAGACTCCCGCGCCTTGGCCGTCCAGTTCGCCCAGAGCGCGCGCCCCCACCAACAGGTTCTCACCGCAGCGAACTTCGTCGCCCTCGCCTCCGCCTTCACCGGCAGCACCGCGGGCGGCATGGACTGGCTGACCACCCACGGCCGCCTCAACGACCCGCGCCCCCTGAACCGGACGGTGCTCGATGAGGCGGTACGTCTGGCCGATCCAACCGGCGACTGGGCGGCCCTGCGCGCCGCCCCCGGCGGCGCGGCCATCGCTGCCGCCTGGAGCGAGCGCGACGAAGCCCTGGCCCGCTACCGGCAGTCGCTGAACGCGGCCGGCGGCATCGACCCAGACCTCGTTCTCGACTCGTTGCTGCACGCCCACCACATCCGCGCCGCCGGCATCGACAAGGACGACGAGCGCATGTGCGTACGGCTGGCCCATGCCGCCGCCATGGCCTGGACCCACCAAGGAGATCACCATGGACCTGCGTGAGAGCGCACGGATCGCCGCCGACACCATCGCGGAACGCCTTGCCTCGCCCCAGGACGTACAGGGGCTGCACCACCGCCAGGGCTGGTGGCCGCAGTCCCTCGCGCACGGCGCCGTCGGTGTCGCGCTGCTGCACATCGAACGGGCCCGCACCGAGCAGGGGCCCTGGCAGCGCGCACACGACTGGCTCGCCTGCGCCGCAGCGGAACCCTCCGTCGGGGGCGCGGACAGCCACCTCTACTACGGGGCGCCCGCGCTCGCCTTCGCCCTGCACTCCGCGGCCGACCGCCCCGGACGCTACGCCCGTGCCCTGAACACCCTCGACAGGTATGTCACGACGGCGATCCGTGACCGGCTCGCCGGCGCCCACGTGCGCATGGACCGTGGCGAGACCCCCGTGCTGGCCGAATTCGATGCGATCCGGGGCCTGAGCGGGATGGGCGCGCTGCTGCTGCACCGCGACGTCCACACCGACGTACTCCGGGACATCCTGACGTACCTGGTCCGGCTGACCGAGCCGGTCAAGCACGACGGTGAACTCCTGCCCGGCTGGTGGAGCCACCTCGCCCCCTCCGGCAAGACCTCGCCGGACTATCCGGAGGGGCACGCCAACAACGGTGTCGCCCACGGCATCGGCGGCCCCCTTGCCGTGCTCTCCCTCGCAACGCGCCGCGGCGTCACGGTCGACGGCCACCTCGACGCGATCACCCGCATCCTGGCCTGGCTCGACCACTGGCAGCAGGACGGCCCCACCGGCCCGTGGTGGCCGTACTGGATCACCCGCGAGCAGCTCCGATCCGGTACGCCCAGCCCCGGCCCCTCCCGCCCGTCCTGGTGCTACGGGACCGCAGGATTCGCCCGCGTTCAGCAGCTCGCCGCTCTCGCCCTCAACCACCCCGCACGCCAACGCCTGGCCAAGACCGCCCTCCTCCGCGCGATGACGGACCCCGACCAGCTGGGCGCGACCGTGGACTTCTCCCTGTGCCACGGCTTCGCGGGCCTGGCACACATCACGCAACTCGTTGCCGCCGAAGCCATCACCCCCGGCCTCACCGAGTGCCTGCCCCGGCTCTTGGCTCCGATCACCGACACCGCGCCCGGCACGCTGGCGGACTCGCTGATCGACCCTCCCGGCGGCGGGGACATCGGGCTCCTCGAAGGTGCCGCAGGCACCGCTCTCGCCCTCCACTCCTTCCACACCGGCACGCCGTCCGTGTCCGGGTGGGACACCTGCTTCCTGACCAACTAGCCAGAGAGAAGGAGGAACATGGCAGCGGACGAATGGCCGCAACGCCTCATCCGGTTCACCGACTGGAGCAGCGCCGAGGCCACCGCCGTGGAGCATCTGCTCCCCGTGCTGACCGCCCATAAGCAGGACCTGGCCCAGTGGTCATTCCTGCGGAAGTTCCCCTGGTGGCGGTTGCGGTACCGCCCCGCGGG
Source organism: Streptomyces sp. NPDC004051 (assembly GCF_053604275.1). Classification (NCBI taxonomy): domain Bacteria; kingdom Bacillati; phylum Actinomycetota; class Actinomycetes; order Kitasatosporales; family Streptomycetaceae; genus Streptomyces; species Streptomyces sp. NPDC004051. The sequence goes on from NZ_JBSGHG010000060.1 coordinate 19,529, forward strand.
CCCAGACGCCGCGAAGGGCCTCGACGCTGCACTGGACGAGCTGGTCGATGCCGGCGTCCTCGCCTCCTGGACGCGGGGCATCTACGAGCCGGAAGAGACTGCCTTCGGCGGCTCGGCCGCCACGGAGATCGCGCACACCCTGTTCCACGACGACAGCCGTCACCTGCTGGACCAGGTGGCCCGCGAGCAGACCGCGAGCGGACCCGGGCTCGGACGCCGCGAGCTGGGAGTCCTCCTGCTCAGCGTGGCGATGCGTGCAGCAGGACTCGACTGGTACGAGCAGGGCGACGTCTGGGCAAGGATCGCGGCCGAACGCCCCGGCGACGATATCCGCCATCCGCAACGGCACAGGGCTGCTGTCCACCGGCTGATGACGGTCGACGTCAGCACCTCCAGCCGCAGCGTCGCCGACGGCCGACTCGCGCCGCTGGCCGAGTGGACAGCCACGTTCGAGTGGCTCGGCCGGCAGCTCGCCGACCTTAACCGCCAGGGCCACCTGGAACGAGGACTGCGGGCCGTGATCGCCCACCACGGCATCTTCCACTGGAACCGTCTGGGCCTCCCCGCGGAGGACCAGCACACCTTGTCAACACTCGCGAAAGAGGTAGTCATGGGAACAAGCGACAACGCCGCGTCCACCCCAGCCGAGGGGGTGGCGAGCACTACGGTCAACGGGGTGAACAGTCACACCATGGAAGCCAGTTCAGCCGATCGCCTGCGTACCCAGCTCATCGACCGTCTGATCGAAGAGGGATGCGTGCGCACACCCCGCGTGGAGGAGGCCATGCGGGCGGTGCCCCGCCACCTCTTCGTCCCGGACGCCCCCCTGGAGAAGGCGTACGGGAACGCCCCCGTGAACACCAAGCTCGACGCGTCCGGCGTCTCCATCAGCTGCGCCTCCCAGCCCGACATCGTCGGCATGATGCTGGAGCAGCTCGACGTCGAGCCCGGCCAGAAGATCCTGGAGCTGGGGGCCGGCACCGGCTTCAACGCCGGTCTCCTCGGCTACCTCGTCGGGGGAAAGGGGCACGTCACCACGATCGACGTGGACGAGGACATCGTCGACGGAGCGCGTGCCAGACTGGCCGCCGCCGACATCCACAACGTGAAGGTGGTCCTCGGAGACGGAGCAGTCGGCCACGCCCCCAACGCGCCATACGACCGCATCGAAGCCACCGTCGGCGCCCACGCCGTGCCCCACGCCTGGCTCGACCAGCTCGCCCCCGGCGGACGCCTCCTCACCCCGCTGCGCCTGCGCGGCAGCGTCTCCCGCTCGATCGCCTTCGAGAACCACTGCGGAACCTGGCGCAGCGTCGGCAGCCAGATGAACACGTTCATGCCGCTGCGCCAGGGCATCGCCGACGACCCCCGCGTCCTCGTGCCCCTGGACCCCGACAACACCGTCACCCTCGTCACCAACGGAGACCAGAAGGTCGACCCGGATGCCCTGAGCGACATCTTCCGCCAGCCCCGCACCGAAGTATGGACGGACGTCACCTTCCGGGGCCCGGAGTCGGCGGAGTACCTGGAGCTGTGGCTCGCCTGCGCCATGCCGAACGGCCTGAGCCGAATGCCCGCCAAGAACGAGGCCATCGAGAAGGGACTGGTCACCGCGCCCTACCCGTCCTCGACTGCGGTCTTCGAGGGCGGCACGCTCACCTACCTCACCCGGCGCCCGTACGCGAAGAAGGCCCCCGACGGCGCCACCTTGTACGAGTTCGGCGTCATCGGCCACGGCCCCGACCGTGAGGCGCTCGCCGGAGACGTCGCGGATCAGATCCGCACCTGGGACCGTGACTTCCGGGCGCTCGACGTCGCATTCGAGATCCAACAGCTCGACGCGGCCCCGCTCGCAACGAAACCCGGCCGCTTCGCCTTCGACAACGTGCTGAACCGCATCGTCATCGAATGGCAGTGACATGGACGTCGGCCAGATAGCGCGGCGGTTCCCACTCGTAGCCCGCCCGCGTCCGGCCTGCCCACCCCTCGCCGATCGGGTCCGCGAGATCAGCGACCTGGCCCGCTCCGCCGAGCACGACGGCACGGTGACCTCCGCGACCGTCGCGCTGAACAAGGCGGCGCTGATCGCGAGCGACTGCGGCATGCCGGACCTGGCTCGTGCTCTGTGCTGGCGTCACACCGAGGTCTTCCTGCGCGTTCAGCCCCTGAGCGCGCAGGAGGCCCGGTACGCCCTGGAGCCCCTGGTCAACCTGGCCCGTCTGCGCATCCGCGACGGCGACGGGCGCGGCGCATACCACCTGCTCAACTCCTTGAACCGAGCGGTGAGATCAAAGACGGAAGCGGTCATCGACGGCCGCACCCTGTCCTTCCAGCACCTCACGCAGTCGGCGGCCGACCATCAGACGGTGTGCCAGTGGCTGTGGACCGTCCTCCTCGGCGACGGAACCCGTGCCCTCGTCGCCGCCGGCCAGTGGGACCGCGCACGGGCCCACAGCGAGCAGCACCGCGGCGTGGGCCAGCGCCTCTTCGACGGGCGTCAGGTGGAAGTGCTCGTCCGCTGCCTCGGCGGGCACCCCGGCGAGGCACTGGAGTTCCTGAACAAGAGCACCCTGGTGGAGGTCTGGGAGCACGCGGTCGCTGCGTGCCTCGCCGCGCTCTGCCTCACCGCGGCCGGCGAGGACCCCCTCGGCTCTGTCGAGAACATGGTGAAGCACTATCTGACCCTCGACACGGATCCCGAGCTTGCCGTCTTCCGCACTCGCGTCGGACTGACCGTGCTCGATCTTTCCCCGCATAGCCGTCAAGCCGATGCGTCGCACCGCCTCACCCGTGAGGCAACGGCATCCGGGGACGGGTACGTCGCGCGGGACGTCCTCGCGCATCCCATCTGCTGCAAGGAGATCAGCTCAGACGAGCACCGTGCGTTGTCGGTTGCCGTCGCCTCGGCCGGCCTCGGCAAGGGGTACATGCCTGCTCCCCTGGAGCGGGCTCTGCGGGACGCTACGTCGGTCTCCACAAAGGTCTGGGAACGCCACTTCACCGGCCGAGCCGATTCAACCGAGCAGATCGGTCGCTGTCATGCCACTGATGCTGCCGGTCAACCTCGACCGGCAGCTGATCCGAACCGGTCGACGTGAACCGGCCTACGGCTTGTTGCTCGCGGCGTCGGCGTTTCGGCCATTTCCGGGCCGAAGCCGATCCAAGCCAGACCAGGGATCCCGCGCCCGCGAGGTTCCCTCACTCAGGAAATAGGAGGCTCTCCGGCACGACCGAATGAGGTGTGTTCGATATCGCATCCGGGTCGTTAGACCTCACGACTCCGCTACAGCGACCGCCCTAGGGGGAACGATGACCTCGGCCATCACGCAGGATCAGCCGCCGCAACCGCCGAAGGGCACCTCTCAGGACGACGAACCGCAGCAGACCGGTGTTCGAGAGGAGGAATACCTCTACCGTGACAAGTCGCGGCTCCAGGCCGGCTCCCTACTGACGTCCCGCACCATGGCGCGGCGCCTGCCCTCGCTGGTACGGCGCTCGGTGCAGATGGCCTGGCGGGTGGACCGCGGCGCGACCATCGGACTGCTGGTGTGCCAGATCGGTACGGGCGTCCTCGCGGCTCTTGGCCTTCTGGCCGTCACGGGCACGATCACCGCGCTGATCTCCTCGGGCGACATCACCGAGCGGCTGTGGGACGCCGCTCCGCAGCTGGCCGTCATCGCCGCCGCCACCGGCCTGCGCGCGCTGCTGGGCATCGCGGTCGTCTGGCTGACCGGTCGTCTGCGCCCGGTGCTCGGCCGGGCGGCGGAGCTGACGATGATCGAAGCCGCACTCGGCGCGGAACTGGCCGCCAACAACAAGCCCGGCTACAACGACGCCTACGACATCGCCGACCGCGGAGCCCAAGTCACCCCCGACCTCGTCGAAGAGGCACAGGACGTCCTCGCGGCGACCGCGACACTCACGGCCGGCGCAGCCGTCCTGACCGTCCTGCACCCGCTGCTCCTTCCCCTTCTCTTCCTCGCGTGCCTGCCGCAGGCCGCCGCCTACGTCCGGTCCGCGCGGGTGATCTACCTCGCCGGGCTGGAGACCTCCGGGCGGCGCCGGATGCTGGGCAAACTGCGCTGGCACATGGCCTACATGGAGTCCAGCGAGGAGATGCGCGCCTGCCTCGCCGGCCCCTTCCTCATCGGCCGGTATCGGAAGCTGGCCGCCTCGGTCAACGCGGCCGAACGCAAGGCCGCGAACACCGGCGCCTGGATGGGACTGGCCGGAGCCATCGCAGGCGGAATCGCCTCGACCGCCGTGTGGGCGGCACTGCTGTGGCTCCTGGCCTCCGGCCGCATGAGCCTGGCAACCGGCGGCGGCGCCGTCTTCGCCCTCCAGACGGCCACCGGCTCCGTGCGCGGCATCATCAACGGCGGAGCCCGCCTAGGGCGCGTATTGAGTCGTGATCAAGTTGCGGGATTCGCCTTCGCTGCGGGGCCTGGTCCGGTAGATCTTCTTGTGTGACGCGAGTGCAACTT
>NZ_JBSGHG010000061.1:0-23897 GCF_053604275.1 Streptomyces sp. NPDC004051
GACCGCTGGTACCCCTCCTCCAAGACCTGTTCCGGGTGCGGCGCGGTGAAAGCCAAGCTGCCGCTGCACGTGCGGAGCTATGAGTGCGACGCCTGCCACCTGGTCATCGACCGGGACGACAACGCCGCGCTCAACCTCGCCGCACTCGCGGCAGCCTGCCTGACTGGTACCGGAGTGGCCGGAGACCAGGACGCCGCCCCGGCGGTGTCGAAGCCTCGTGGAGCCGACCAGAAGACCCGCGCCACCCGCACCCGCCGCACGGCGGAGGCGGGGCGGGCAGGTGGCGCAACCCTGCCGCAGCAGCGGCAGACAGAAGCGAGAGACCGTACTCAAACCGAAGCCCTCACGCTCTGGTGACGAGACGGACCTTCCGGGCCGAAATGCCCGGAATGCCGAGACCCGACTACGGTCTTGGCAACGGTCCCTACGCCCGGAACTCCTGCTTGCGTTCCGGGGACGCCTCGGCCAGGGCCTTGGCGACGGCCTCGGTGTCCCCGCGCAGGCCGTAGACCGGGGTGTCGGGCTGCTGGCGCCAGGAGTCGTCGATGCCGCCCGCGTCCACGGTGTCGAAGCCGAGCTCCTCGATCAGGGCCCGGACCTTCCGCTTGGCCGCCCCGTCGTCACCGGCGACGGGCAGGGCCATCCGGTCCGAAGCGCCGGCGGGGCGGTGGCGGTCCAGGATGTCCTGGGCGTACGTGCCATTGAAGGCCTTGATCACGGGGTGGCCGATCTGCCGTTCCGTCCAGCGGCTCTCCGTGAGGCCCTCGTCCTCGATGCCCTCGATCCTTCCGTCGCGCTGCCGGGGGTAGTAGTTCCCGGTGTCGATGACGGCCACGCCCTCCGCGGCCTCGTCGAACAGGCCGGACGGCAGGTCCGGTACGGCCTTCAGGGGGACGGTGACGACGACGACCTCGGCGCCGCGCGCCGCGTCCTCGGCCCGTACCGGGGTCGCGCCGGTCTCCTCGGCCAGACCGCTGAGCGTGTGGGGGCCACGGGAATTGGCGACGGAGACGTCGTGGCCGAGGGCGGTGAGCCGCCGTGTGAGGTTGCCCCCGATGTTGCCCGCTCCGATGATGCCGATCTTCATGTCCGCTCGCCTCGCCCTTCCGGGGATCGATGTCCGCTTCGGCTCCCTTCGGGAACCGCCATGGTCGACACCAACTGCCCGGGGTGGGCGTGCTATTCCCCGCTTGTTCCCGACTTGTTCGTCAACGGTCCGACACGCGCATCTCGAACCAGGTCGTCTTGCCCCGCGGGAGCAGGTCGACGCCCCAGCGGTCGGCGAGGGTGTCGACGAGGAAGAGGCCCCGCCCGCTGACGTCCAGCTCCTGGACCGGCATGAGACAGGGCAGGCCGCGGGAGGGGTCGCGGACCTCGACGCGGATCCGGCGGGGGCGGCGGCGCAGCCGGAGACCGAAGACGCGGGCGCCGGTGTGGCGTACCGCGTTGCCGACGAGCTCGGAGACGAGCAGCACGGCGTCCTCGGTGGTCGCGGCGGTGAGGCCCCACTGGCGCAGGAGCACGAACCGGGTGAGCCGTCGTGCGGTGGCGGCGGACTCGGGGCGGGACGGCAACGGAACCTCCGCCTCCGTCGGATTGCCGAACAGCTCCAGCGCCTTCTGAGCGCGTTCGTCCTCGACCGTCGGCGACCAGCGCGACACGGTCGCACGTCCGTCTCCCCGCGGCTGCTCCGTCCCATCCAGCCCCGCCATGGCCTCATCATGGCCGCCCGGTGGGGCGCCCGGGGAGGTTCCGGGGGAATGCGCCCCCTGCGCGCCCCCGCTCCGGGTCGGGCCTCCGGCATGCGCCTCAGGCACTTCGGGGCCGCCGGCGGCCCTTGTCGTCTGCGGCAACGGCTCGCGGTGCGGCAATCGACAGGCTCCCTCGACGCGGCAGACTTAAGGGCCCGTTAAGGCTCCCATAAACCGCCCCGCCGAGGGACCCGAATCAGACATCGTGTCAATTGCAAGCCCCCGGAAGGGGTTTCAGAGGAACTTCGCCTTGCCGGGGCCGTCCTCCACGAAGCTGCGCATCCCCCGCTCGCGGTCCTCGGTGGCGAACAGGCCCGCGAACCAGTTGCGTTCGACGGCGAGGCCGGTGTCGATGTCGGTCTCCAGACCGGTGTCGATCGACTCCTTGGCCGCGCGCAGCGCGATCGCCGGGCCCTTGGCGAGCCGTGCGGCCCACGCGTGCGCCTGCTCGTAGACCTCGGCGGCGGGGACCACCCGGTCCACCAGGCCCAGTGCGAGCGCCTCGTCGGCCTTCACCTGACGGCCCGTGAAGATGAGGTCCTTCGCCCTCGACGGGCCGATGAGACGGGCCAGGCGCTGCGTACCGCCGGCCCCCGGGATCAGCCCGAGCAGGATCTCCGGCTGGCCCAGCTTGGCGTTCTCCCCGGCGATGCGGAAGTCGGCGCAGAGCGCGAGTTCGCAGCCGCCGCCGAGCGCGTAACCGGTCACCGCGGCCACCACCGGCTTGGGGATGCGGGCCACGGCGGTGAAGGAGTCCTGCAGGGCGCGGGCGCGCAGGACCATCGCGGTGTGGTCCATCGCCTGCATCTCCTTGATGTCCGCGCCCGCCGCGAACACCTTCTCGCCGCCGTGGATCACGACGGCGCGCACGTCCTCGCGGCGCGTGATCTCCTCGGCGAGTTCCTTCAGCCGGTCCTGCGTGGCAACGTCCAGTGCGTTCATGGGCGGGCGGTCCAGGCGCAGCGTGCCGACGCCCTCGGCGACTTCGAGATGTACGGTCATGCCAGCAGGTTAACGGTGACTAACGGCAACGGGGCCGGTGCGGTCGATCACACCCGGCCGGGGGTCCGGGGGTTGCCCCCGGACAGACACAGCACGGCGACTGACGGCAACGGGACCGGTGCGGTGATCACACCCGGCCGACGGCAGCGGCCCCGGCGCCCTGTCGGGTGCCGGGGCCGCGTGTGCCGTGACGGAGCGGGCCGTGCCGGTACTACGCCTTCCACTCCTCCCAGGACATGTTCCAGCCGTTGAGGCCGTTGTCCGGGGCGATGGTGGCGTCGTTGGAGTTCTTCACGACGACCACGTCGCCGATCATGGTGTTCTCGTAGAACCAGGCGCCCGGGGCCTTCTTGTCCCAGCCGCCCCGGGTGTCGCGCAGCCCGATGCAGCCGTGGCTGGCGTTGTAGTTGCCGAAGGCGCCGCCGCCCCAGTAGTTGCCGTGGATGAAGGTGCCGGAGGTGCTCAGGCGCATGGCGTGCGGCACGTCCTTGATGTCGTACTCGCCCTTGCCGTCGGCGTCGGTGAAGCCGACGGTCGCGCCGTTCATCCGGGTGACCTTGAGCCGCTCGCTGACGACCATCTTGCCGTTCCAGGTCTCGGTGCCGGGGGCGCCGGCGGTGATCGGGATGGTCTTGATGACCTTGCCGTCCCGCTCGACCTTCATGGTGTGCTTCTTGGCGTCGACGACGGAGACCTGGCTGCGGCCGATGGTGAAGGAGACCGTCTTGGACTGCTTGCCGTAGACGCCGGGACGGCCCTCGACGCCGTCGAGGTCGAGGTCGACGGTGACCTTGGTGCCGGCCTTCCAGTACTTCTCGGGCCGGAAGTCGAGCCGGTCGTTGCCGAACCAGTGGCCCTCGACCTCGACGGGCGGTTCGGTCTTGATCCGGATGGCCTTCTCGACGTCGTCCGGGTTGGTGATGCCCCGGGTGAAGCGGAGCGAGAACGGCATGCCGACGCCGACCTTGGAACCGTCCTCGGGCGTGAAGGTGCCGACGAAGGTGTTCTTCGGCGTCAGGGTGGTGAAGCTGGAGTCCTCGGCGGCGATGCGGCCGGCGGAGTCCTTGGCGACCGCGTGCACCGTGTACTCGGTGGCGGCGGCCAGGTGGGTCGACGGCGTCCAGCTGGCGCCGTCACCGGATATCTTCCCGTCGACCTTCTTGCCGTCCGGGGTCTTGACGACGACCTCGGTCAGCTTCCCCTTGGTCGCGTCGACCTTCAGCGCACCACTGGTCTTCACGGACTTGGCGCCGTTTTCGGGCGCTATGCCGATGACCGCCTCGGACTGCTTGCTCTGCGACCCGGTGGAGCCCTTGCCCTTGCCCTCGGCCGCCCCGGAGCCCGGGTCCGTCTCCCCGCCGCCGCACGCGGTGACCGCCAGCACCACTCCGAGTGCCAGCGCCGCCAGCTTCCTGCCGCCATACCTCCGCGCGTCAACCGACGCCCCCGGAATCGGCCCCACGTTCACTTGTTTCTCCCCTCGGCGGGCCTGGCCGGACCCGCGCCCCGCGCGCCCCTCGCGCGTTTCGGCGCATAGTAACCACAGGCCAGGGGCGTTGGACGCGGTGGGTTTGTCACCGTTCCGTTCCAACTTCAATGACCTGTGGCGTACAACCGGAAGACCCTCCCGGCGGTCCGCGCGCGGGCGCTACAGGGGGTCACCTCGCGGAGAAAACGCGGGGGTTCACTTCACGGCGCCGCCCTTCGTCCACTCCTTCCAGCCCATGTTCCAGCCGCCGAGGCCGTTGTCGGGGGCGACCGTCGTGTCCTTGCTGTTGACCACCTCGACGACGTCCCCGATGAGGCTGCGGTCGAAGAACCAGCCCGCCGGGGTGTCCGCGCCGCCGCCCTTCACGTCGTGCAGTCCCACGCACCCGTGGCTGACGTTGGTGTCGCCGAAGACGTCCTTCTCGGTCCAGTAGTTGCCGTGCAGGAAGGTGCCGGACTGGGTCAGGCGGATGGCGTGCGGGACGTCGGGGATGTCGTACTCGCCCTTGCCGTCGGCGTCGGTGAAGCCGACGGTCGCACCGTTCATCCGGGTGACCTCGAGCATCTCGGTGATCACCATCTTCCCGTTGTACGTGGGGGTCTTCGGCGCCCCCGCCGTGATCGGCACCGTGGCCAGTTCCTCACCGTCCCGGCTCACCTTCATCGTGTGCCGGCCCGCGTCGACCACCGAGATCTGGCTGCGGCCGACGGTGAAGGAGAACGTGCGGTGCTGGAGCCCGTACACCCCGGGCGCGCCCTCGACGTCCCGCAGGTCCAACTCGACGGTGACCTCGGTGCCGGGCCGCCAGTACTTCTCGGGCCGGAAGTCGAGCCGGTCCTTGCCGAACCAGTGCGGGCGGATGTCGACGGCCGGACGGGAGGTGACCCGGATGGCCCGTTCGACCGCCGCGCGGTGGACGATCTCCCGGTTGAACGCCAGGGAGACGATCATCCCGGTGCCGACGACGGTGCGGTGTTCCGGGGTGACGTAGCCGATGAAGCGTTCCTCGGGGACGTACGTCGTGAACGTGGTGCGGCGGGAGGAGCGGCGGCCGGCGTCGTCCCGGGCCACGGCGTCGACCGTGTACTTCGCGGCGAGCGCCAGCCGTTCGTCGTCGGGCTGCCAGGTCCGCCCGTCGGCGGAGATGCGCCCGGGGACCGGGGACTCCCGCGCGTCCTGCGATCTGACGACCTTCACCGACTCCAGCCGCCCCTCGGCCGTCCGCACCCGCAGCATGCTGCCGGGGCGCACCTCCTTGCTGCCGTCGGCGGGCGCGACCCGGATGACCTCCTCGGGCGCCGGAGGGCCGAACGCCCCTCCGATCGCGCCGTCCGAGGTACAGCCGACGGCTCCGGTCAGCAACAACCCTGTCCATGTCAGTACGGCGGCCAGTGCGGCCCTCGCGCGCCGTGCGCGCCCTTGTACGTGGCTCACGCGGTACCCAACGACGGTCCGCGCCGTGGGGAAACGACCACGCGCCCCCTCGGGGCACGCGAGGGTACGCCTTCTGGGGGAATCCGCGGGTGCGCCCCCGCTCCGGGTGTGCTGTCGTGCGGACGGGTCGTGCTCTCGGCGGCACGTGAGTGCGCGGCATGCTCTGGGCAGAACTGTGGGGAGGACGACGCGCCGGGGAGCCGCGGCCACTTTCCCCTGCCCGCCGTCGTCCCACGAGCCGCGGGAGGCTGACAGGTGTCCAGCGCAGCCGAGCAGGAGGCGGTGGCCGGGGAACGGGCCACCGGCGACGGGCGCCCGGCCGTCGCCGTGAACGGCGTGCGGGCGGCACCGCCGACGGCGGCGACCGTGCCCGTGCGGCCCGGCCCGCCGACACCCCTGGGCGCCCGCTTCCGGACCGGCCCGGACGGGGTGGCGGGGACCGACTTCGCCCTGTGGGCGGGCGGCGCGGAGGGGGTCGAGGTGTGCCTGTTCGACGAGGGCGGCGGCGGGGAGGTCCGGGCCCGGCTCACCGAGCTGACCGACGGCGTCTGGCACGGTTTCGTACCCGGCGTCCTGCCCGGCCGGCGCTACGGCTACCGGGTGCACGGCCGCTGGGACCCGTGGACCGGCGCCCGCTGGAACCCGGCGAAGCTGCTGCTCGACCCGTACGCCCGCGCGGTGGACGGCGACTACGCCGCGCACGGGCTGTCGCCCGAGGTGTACGGGCACGTCCGGGACTGGCCGGAGCAGCACGTCGCGGACACCGTGCGCGACGACCGGGACTCCGCCCCGTACGTGCCCAAGGCCGTCGTCGTCCACGAGCCCGACAACGGCACCGCCGGCACCACCGCCGTGGAGGCCGACCACCGGCCCCGCACCCCGTGGGCGGACACGGTCCTCTACGAGCTGCACGTCAAGGGGTTCACCCGACGCCACCCCGGCATCCCCGAGGAACTGCGCGGCACCTACGCGGGGCTCGCGCACCCCGCCGCGATCGAGCACCTGGTGAAGCTGGGCGTGACGGCCGTGGAGCTGCTGCCGGTGCACCAGTTCGCGCACGAGGACCACCTGCTGCGGCGCGGGCTGCGCAACCACTGGGGGTACAACTCCATCGGCTACTTCGCCCCGCACGCCGGCTACGCGGCCTCCGGGACGGCCGGCCAGCAGGTCGGCGAGTTCAGGCGGATGGTGCGAGCCCTGCACGCGGCGGGCATCGAGGTCGTCCTCGACGTGGTCTACAACCACACCGCCGAGTCGAACGAGCTGGGCCCCACGCTGTCCCTGAAGGGCGTCGACAACCGCGGCCACTACCGGCTCCAGGCCGACGCCCGCCGGTACGCCGACTACACCGGCTGCGGGAACACCCTGGACGTCGTCCGGCCGCAGGTACTGCGCCTGATCATGGACTCGCTGCGCTACTGGGTGACCGAGATGGGCGTCGACGGCTTCCGCTTCGACCTGGCGGCGGCGCTGGCCCGCTCCGCGCACGAGGTCGACATGGACTCCCCGTTCCTCTCGGTGATCGCCCAGGACCCGGTGCTGCGCGGGGTGAAACTGATCGCCGAGCCGTGGGACGTGGGCCCCGGGGGCTACCGGGTGGGGGCGTTCCCCCCGCTGTGGTCGGAGTGGAACGACCGGTACCGCGACGCCGTGCGGGACTTCTGGCGGCCCGCGGCGGCGGACCTGAGGGAGATCGGCTACCGGCTCTCCGGTTCGAGCGACCTCTACGACTGGGGCGGGCGGCGCCCGTACGCCTCGGTCAACTACGTCACCGCGCACGACGGGTTCACGCTGCGCGACCTCGTCTCGTACGACCGCAAGCACAACGAGGCCAACGGCGAGGGCAACCGGGACGGCGCCGACGACAACCGTTCCTGGAACTGCGGCACCGAGGGCGAGACCGACGACCCGGACGTGCTGGCCCTGCGGCGGCGGCAGCTGCGCAACCTGCTGACCACGCTGCTGCTGTCGACGGGTGTGCCGATGCTGGTCGCCGGTGACGAGATGGGGCGCACCCAGCGCGGCAACAACAACGCCTACTGCCAGGACAACGAGACCGGTTGGGTGGACTGGGAACTGCTGGCGGAACCGGGGTGGAGGGCCCTGTTCGACCTCACGTCCCGGCTGATCGCCCTGCGCCGCCGCCATCCGGTGCTGCGCCGCCGGACGTTCTTCTCCGGACGGGCGCACGGCGCCGACGGCCTGCGCGACCTGGCCTGGTTCACCGCGCGGGGCACGGAGATGACCGAGGAGGACTGGTACGCGCCCGCCGCCACGCTCGGCATGTACCTCTCCGGGCGGGACATCCCGGACCACGACGAACGCGGGGAGCCGGTACGCGACGACAGCTTCCTCGCCGTGCTGCACGCCGGTGACGCCCCGGTGGACGTCCTGCTGCCGGGGCCTCCGTGGGCCCGGCGCTACGAGGTGGTCCTGGACACCGGCCGGGAGGACCAGTCGGCCGCACCGGACGCGGTCCACCCGGCGGACACGACGATCACGGTGCCGGGGCGGACGGTGCTGCTGCTGCGGGCGGCCGGCTGACGGCCCGGTCAGCCGAGGATGCCGCGGTCGTAGGCGCTCGCCACGGCCGCGGCACGGTCCCTGACGCCCAGTTTGGCGTACAGGTGGGTGAGGTGGGTCTTCACGGTCGCCTCGCTGATGAAGAGCTCACGGGCGATCTCCCGGTTGGAGGTGCCCCGGGCGACCAGTCCGAGGACCTCGCGCTCCCGCGCGGACAGCGGTTCGCCGCCGGACGAGCGGGGGGAGCGGACCGCGGAGACCAGGCGGGAGGCCACCGCCGGGGAGAGGACCGTACGGCCTTCGGCCGCCGCCCGCACGGCCGTGAACAGCTCCTCGCGCGGCGCGTCCTTCAGCAGATAGCCGGTCGCGCCCGCCTCGATCGCGGGCAGGGTGTCGGAGTCGGTGTCGTAGGTGGTCAGGACGAGCACCCTGGCCCGCGCGCCCCGGCGGGACAGCTCCCGGATGGCGTCCACGCCCGAACCGCCCGGCATGCGCAGGTCCATGAGCACCACGTCCGGGTCCAGGGCGGCGGCCCGCTCCAGTGCCTCGACGCCGTTCGCCGCCTCGCCGAGGACGCGGAAGCCGGGCGCGGACTCGAACATGCCGCGCAGGCCGTCCCGTACGACGGGGTGGTCGTCGACGATCAGCACGGAGACGGCCGAGGGCTCCGTCGAGCCCGGGTGGTCCGTCGAGGCCGGGGTGTCAGTCATGGCGGACCAACGGTACGCGAGCCGACACCGCCGTGCCGTGGCCGGGCTCGGACTCCACGGCGAGGGAGCCGGCGATGCGCTCCGCGCGGGCGCGCATCCCGTCGAGGCCGAAGCCGCCGCTGCCGGTGCGGGCGGGGCGCACCCGCGGGTCGAAGCCGCGGCCGTCGTCGCGGATGTCGAGGGTGACCTCGTCGCCGATGTAGGAGAGCGTGACGCCGACCCGGGTGGCGCGGGCGTGCCGGGAGGCGTTGGACAGGGCTTCCTGGGCGATCCGCAGCAGGGTGGCGGCGACCTCCTCGTGGAGGGGCTCGACGGTGCCGGTGACCGTGCAGTCGGCGCGGGCGCCGGTGCGTTCGCCCCACTCCGCGACCGTCTTCTCCAGGGCCTGTGGCAGCCCGTCCCGGTCGAGGGCGACCGGGGCGAGGTTGTGCACGGAGCGGCGGGCCTCGCCGAGGCTCTCGCGGGCCAGGTCGGTGGCCCGCACCACGTGGACGCGCGCCAGGTCCGGGTCGCGGGTGTTCGCGACGACCTGGAGCTGGGCGATGATGCCGGTCAGGCCCTGGGCGAGGGTGTCGTGGATCTCGGCGGCCAGCCGTCTGCGTTCGTCGGCGACCCCCGCCTCCCGTGCCTGGACGAGGAGTTGGGTGTGCAGGGCGGCGTTCTCGTCGAGGGCCCGCTGCAACGCGGCGTTGGTGTGCTCCAGTTCGGCGATGGTGGCGGCCTGCGCGCGGGTGCGTTCCTCCTCCAGCTCGCCGAAGTGGGCGAACAGGGCTACCAGCAGGCCGTTGACCAGGAGGACCGCGCCGAAGAACACCCAGCCCTGGCCGTCGCGCGGCGGCAGCCCGCCCGACTGCGAGCCCGCCGTGGTCACCGCGGTGGCGACGAGGCCGGCCTTGACCAGACGTCTCGGGAGGTGGTGCCCGACGCCGAAGTAGCCGATGACCGCGTAGAAGGCGAACAGCGGGCTCAGCCAGGTGAGCGCGAACCCGACGCCCCAGCGGACGGCGTAGTAGCAGACACTCTCGGTGGACGGCCCGGGGCGCCTGCGCTCCGCTCTGCCCCAGGCCAGTTGCAGGACGGCTGCCACGACCACCAGCACACCGCTCGCCCACCGCTCACCGCGGGTCATGCCGACCTCGTCGGCGACCGACACCGAGAGCAGGGTGCCGGCCGCGAGCAGCACGTACGGCCCCCAGCGGTGGAACACCGCCCAGCGCTGCTCGACCGCCGCCCCGTCCGGCACGGTGCCCTCCCCGGTCGCCCGCGCGGACGCACGGGGCTTGCTCCCCCACGTGGACGCCCCGCCCACGGGCCGCCGCGCGCCCGTCCCCGCCCCGTTCGACATGGCTCCATTCTTGGTGGTCCCGGTGGTCCCGGTGGTTCCGGTGGTTCCGGTGGTTCCGGTCAACCGCCCGGTCATCCGCTCACTCCCAGCGGAACCAGCGTGCGGCGGCGGCCGTCAGCAGCAGGGTCCAGGCCGCCAGGACGGCCAGGTGGGTCCAGCCGGGCCAGGCGCCGGCGGCGGCCTGGTTCAGCGCCTCGGCGGCGGCGCCGAACGGGGTCCAGCCGACGATGTCGGCGAGCAGGTCCGGCATGGCCTGCACCGGCAGCCACACCCCCGCGCAGAACATCGCCGGGAACAGCGCGGCGGAGCCCACCGCGCCCGCGATCTTCGTCGTGCGGGACAGCGCGGAGAGCACGGCGCCCAGGGCGAGGGCGACGAGCACGGCGAGGACCAGGGCGAGGAGGTAGCCGAGGGGCCGGCGCGGCAGCCGCACGCCGAAGGCGAGCCGGCCCACGGCGAGCGAGAGCAGCGCCGAGAGCAGGGCGGCCCCGCCGTACACCAGCATCTGCGCGCCGAGCAGGGCCGTGGCCCGTACCGGGGTGGTGGCCATCCGGCGCAGGATGCCGTGTTCGCGGTAGCCGGTGAGGGTCTGCGGCATGCCCTGCACACCTCCGACGATCAGCCCGAGCAGCACGGTGACCGGGACGTACGCGTCCACCGGGCGCAGCCCGCCGAAGGACGGGTCGGCCTCGCGGAAGGAGGGGATGGAGCCGAGGATCACCAGCAGGAGGGTGGGGAAGAGCAGGACCCAGAAGATCCCGCCGGGATCACGGCGGAAGAGGCGGATCTCGCTGCGCAGGACGGCTGCGTTGAGGACGGAGGGGAGGACGGAAGTGGTCACACCGGGACCTCCTCGGTGGCGTCGGGCTCGGGCGTGGCGTCGGTCCGCCCGGTCAGGTCCAGGAACGCGTCGTCCAGGGTGGCGTCGGTGACCCGGAGCTGGTGGGCGGTGACACGGGTGCGGGCGAGGAGGGTGATGACGGCGTTGACGGTCTCGTCCGTGCCGGACAGGGTGACGCGGCCGTCCCGGTGCTCGATCGAGGCGAGGCCGGGCAGGCCGTTCAGGTCACGTTCGTCCAGGGGCGCGGAGGGCGTGAAGCTGATGACCGTGGCGCCCGTCGAGCGGCGGATCAGCCCGGCCGGGGTGTCCAGGGCGGCCACGCTGCCCTTGTCGATCACCGCGATCCGGTCGCAGAGGCGCTGGGCCTCCTCCATGAAGTGGGTGACCAGCAGGACGGTGACGCCGTCCGCGCGGATGTCCTCGATGAGCTGCCAGGCGTCGCGGCGGGCGCGGGGGTCCAGTCCGGTGGTGAGTTCGTCGAGGACGACGATCCGGGGGTCGCCGATGAGGGCGAGCGCGATGGACAGTCGCTGCTGCTGCCCGCCGGAGAGCTTGCCGAAGCGGCTGTTCAGGTGCGGGGTCAGTCCGAGGCGTTCGGCCAGGGGCCGCCAGTCGGCGGGCCGCGGGTAGAAGGCAGCGTACAGCTCCAGGGCTTCGCGGACGGTCAGTTTGGCCTGGAGCCTGCTCTGCTGGAGCTGGGCGCCGAGGACCTGGGCGACCTGTCCGTGGTCGGCGGTCGGGTCGAGGCCGGTGACGCGGACGCGGCCCGCGTCGGGGACGCGCAGGCCCTCGACGCATTCGACGGTGGTCGTCTTGCCGGCGCCGTTGGGGCCGAGGACGCCGAAGATCTCGCCCTCCTCGACCGTGAAGGAGACGCCGTCCACGGCGGGCCGGCCCCCGTAGGACTTGCGCAGATCGGTGACTTCGATGACGGGCATAGCACCCAGCGTCCCGGTGGGCGAGGTGCCCGTACATCGGCCGTCACGCTCGAGACGCATCGGCCGATCGGCTGATGGTGTGGTACGACTTCCCCGGTTTCCGCGCCCGGGCGGCCGGAGCCGCAGGTCGTAGGTCCGAGGACCGAGTCCGGTCCGGCCTAAACTCGGTGGGCAGTGTCAGTTGCGTTCCGTAGGCTCACTGCTGATGGCCATCACACCCCCGCTCCTCGAAAAGCGCGAAGCACGCGAAGCGTCCGAAGTGCCCGAAGCGCGATCCACGGTCCGTACGCTGCTGCGTCTGTGGCCGTACGTGCGGCCCGTGCGGGCGCGGCTGTTCACCGCCGCCTTCATCGCGATCCTCGCCTCCTGCATCGGCCTGGTCATCCCGCTGGTCCTGAAGTGGATGGTGGACGGTCCGATCGCCGACCGGGACCCGGCAGGTGTGTGGCTCGGCGCGCTGTACCTGCTGCTGCTCGGGCTCGCGGAGGCCCTGCTGTTCGGGTTCCGGCGGTGGCTGGTGGCGCGTCCGCTGGCGGGTGTCGAGGCGGGCATGCGGGCGGACCTGTACCGGCGCCTGCAGCGGCTGCCGGTGGCGTTCCACGACCGGTGGCCGTCGGGGCAGTTGCTGTCCCGGGGGACCACGGACCTGATGCTGCTGCGCATGTTCCTGGCCTTCCCGCTGACGTTCCTGCTGGTCAACGGGGTGACGATCCTTGTCGGCGTGATCATCATGCTGGTTCAGGACTGGGCTCTGGGACTGGTGGTCCTGATCCCGGTCGTGCCGGTGATGGTCATCTGCGTGGCCTTCGAGAAGCGGTACTCCAAGGCGTCCCGGCTCGCCCAGGACCAGGTCGGCGACCTGACGACGGTCGTCGAGGAGAGCGTGCTCGGCATCCGCGTCGTCAAGGGGTTCGGCCGCCACCGCAGCCAGGCGCGGGCGTTCCGGGAGCTGTCGAAGGGGCTGCGCGGGACGGAGTTGCACAAGGCCCGGCTGCTGGCCTCCATCATGAGCGTCATCGTGACGCTCCCGGAGCTGGCCATCGGCGCGACCCTGGTGCTGGGGACCGTGCGGGTGGCCGACGGGGACCTGTCCGCGGGCACCCTGGTGGCGTTCCTGTCGACGGCTCTGGCGCTGCGCTGGCCGGTGGACTCGATCGGCTTCCTGCTGGCGATGAGCCAGGAGGCGGCGACCGCGACCGAGCGGTACTTCGAGGTGATGGACGCCGAGGAGGAGTCCCCGGGCCCCGACGGCACCCGGACGCCGCCCGCCCCCGAGGGCGAGGGCGGGCTGCGCTTCCACGGCGTCACCTTCCGCTACCCCGACGCCCCCTCCGGCTCCCCGCCCGTCCTGGACCGTGTCGACCTGCACATCCGGTCCGGTGAGTCGATGGCCCTGGTCGGCGCGACCGGCAGCGGCAAGACCACGCTCACCGCCCTGGTCCCGCGGCTGCACGAGGTGACCTCGGGGCGGATCACCCTGGACGGTACGGACATCACCGCGCTCTCCCGCGAGGAGCTGCGCAGCAGGGTCTCCGTGGCCTTCGAGGAGCCCACCCTGTTCTCGGCCGCGGTCGGGGAGAACGTGCTGATGGGCGCGGGGCCCGGGGCCGGGGAGGCCGAGCTGGAGCGGGCGCTGGGCGTGGCACAGGCCGACTTCGTGGACGCGTTGCCCCAGGGCGCCGGCACCCAGGTCGGCGAGCAGGGGCTCAGTCTCTCCGGCGGGCAGCGGCAGCGTCTCGCGCTGGCTCGCGCGGTGGTCGGGCAGCCCGAGTTCCTGGTGCTGGACGATCCGCTGTCCGCGCTCGACGTGCACACGGAGGCCGCGGTCGAGGCCGCCCTGCGCCGGGTGCTCGCCGACACCACCGCCCTGATCGTGGCGCACCGCCCGTCCACGGTGCTGCTGGCCGACCGCGTCGCCCTGCTCTCCGGCGGCCGGATCACGGCGGTCGGGACCCACCACGAACTGCTGCGCACCCACCCCGAGTACGCCCACCTCATGGCCGGCGACCCGGCGGGGGAACAGGAGGACCAACGATGACGGCGGCCCCCACCGCGCCCGCACAGGACAAGGACGACGGGCACGGCAGGCACGGCAAGGACGGCGAGCCGCACTCCGGCGACCCCTTCGACCAGGACGTGCTGCCCACTCCCCCGGGCGCCACCGGCGTCCTGCTGCGGTCCCTGCTGGCCCCGATGCGGGGCAGGGTCGCCCTCACCGCGCTCCTGCTGCTGCTCCAGCAGACGGCGGTGCAGGCGGGTCCGCTGCTGGTGGCGTACGCGATCGACCGGGGCGTGCCCGCGTTCCGGGCCGCCGACCACGGGCCGCTGATCGCGGTCGCGGTGGGCTATCTGCTGTGCGCGGCGTCGGGCGGGGTGCTGCAGTACGCGTTCATCGTCACCGCCGCCCGGGTCAGCCAGGACGTGCTGCTGGACCTGCGCGGCCGGATCTTCCGGCACGCGCAGGCGCTCAGCGTCGACTTCCACGAGCGCTACACCTCGGGCCGGCTCATCTC
The DNA here is from genome assembly GCF_053604275.1 of Streptomyces sp. NPDC004051. Classification (NCBI taxonomy): domain Bacteria; kingdom Bacillati; phylum Actinomycetota; class Actinomycetes; order Kitasatosporales; family Streptomycetaceae; genus Streptomyces; species Streptomyces sp. NPDC004051. The sequence continues at coordinate 14,547 of NZ_JBSGHG010000061.1, forward strand.
CCGCTCCACCACGGACGTCGAGTCGTTGCGGGAGCTGCTGGAGGAGGGCCTGCAGGAGCTGGTCACGGTCATCGTCTCCTGCGTCTACGTCTCGGTGCTGCTGCTCTGGCTGGACCTCGGGCTCGGCGCGCTGGCGGTGGCGTCCTTCGTCCCGCTGTACGCACTCGTACGGTCGTACCGGCGGCGCGTCACGGAGGTGTACCGGCAGCGGTCGACGGCGATCGCCGCGGTGATCGTGAAGTTCGTCGAGACGATGAACGGCATCCGCCCGGTGCGCGCCTTCCGCCGCGAGGCCGCCAACGACGCCGACTTCCGCGCGCTGAACCGGCGGCACGAGCGGACCAACGGGGACGCCCTGCTGGAGATGGCCCGCTATGTGGTCGGTTCCCGGGTGGTCGCCAACACGACGGTCGCGCTGATCGTGCTGTGGGGCGCCTACCGGGTCGCGGACGGCACGCTCGCGCTCGGTGTGCTGGCGGCGGCGGTGCTGTACCTGCGGCGGCTGTACGACCCGATCGACCGGCTGGGCATGTTCCTCAACGCGTACCAGTCGGCGGCCGCCTCGCTGGAGAAGATCGCCGGACTCCTGGCCCAGGTCCCGTCCGTGCCGGAGCCCGCGTCCCCCCGGGAGCTTCCCAAGGCGCCGTCGCACCACCCGGGGCGCGAGGTCGTCTTCGACGCGGTCCGTTTCGCGTACCGCACCGGCGGCGAGGTGCTGCCCCGCTTCGACCTCACCCTCCCGGCCGGGCAGACCGTCGCCGTCGTCGGCTCGACCGGCGCGGGCAAGTCGACACTGGCCAAACTGCTCGCCCGCTTCTACGACCCCACCGACGGCCGGATCCTGCTGGACGGCGTCGACCTGCGCGACCTCGCGGGACCCGAACTGCGTCGCGAAGTGGTCATGGTGACGCAGGAGGCGTTCCTGTTCTCCGGCACGGTCGCCGAGAACATCGCCATCGGCCGCCCGGACGCCACCCGTGCGGAGATCGAGCGGGCCGCGAAGGAGATCGGCGCGCACGACTTCATCACCGCCCTGCCCGACGGCTACGACACCGACGTGCGCAAGCGCGGCGGCCGCATCTCGGCCGGCCAGCGTCAACTCGTCGCCTTCGCGCGGGCGTTGCTCGCCGACCCGGCCGTACTGATCCTGGACGAGGCGACCAGTTCCCTGGACATCCCCGGCGAGCGGGCGGTGCAGCGGGCGATGGCGACGGTCCTGCGGGGGCGTACGGCGGTGGTGATCGCCCACCGCCTGTCCACCGTGGAGATCGCCGACCGCGTCCTGGTGATGGAACACGGCCGCATCGTGGAGGACGGCGCCCCGGCCGACCTCATCGCGGGCACCGGCCGCTTCGCCGACCTCCACCGCGCCTGGCGGGACAGCCTGGCGTAGGTCCTGTCCGGCGGAGCGGGCCGCGGGACAGGACCCGAACAGAACAGGACGAACGCGAAACAACTTCCGACACCGTCACCATCGCCGCCATCGCCGCCATCACTGCCACATCGGCGAAACACTCCGTTTATCGAACCCGAACTCCCGGACAACGGACTTTTTTCGGCCAATGTATTGACGCGGTCCTGACAGAAACCGCGATCTCCTGCGACTCTTCCCAAGGCCACCGCGCGGCAACCCCACAGCGTCGTCGAACCGTCGCGCCCCGGCCACCGCTCCAGCACCGCAGCACGTGGTACCGCGTACCGCCCTGTTCTGCCCGGCCGGCTCACCAGCCGGCCGGTCTCCCCTGGCCGCACAACCCGCGGCCACGCAGAAGGAGTCAGTGTTGAGAAGCAGGTCCTCCCACAGACGCACCCCCCACACCGCACGCCGCCGCACCGCCGCCGTCGCCCTCGCCGGGGTGGCCGCCCTGGTCGCCACGGCCGTGCAGTCCGGCAGCGCCACCGCCGTACCGGACGACACCCCGTCGGCCGCGAGCCGGGCGAACCCGGCCGCCGAGTCGGTCCGGCTCACCCCCGCCCAGCGCGCCGAGCTGATCCGCGAGGCGAACGCCACCAAGGCGGACACCGCCGAGGCCCTCGGCCTGGGCGAGAAGGAGCAGCTCGTCGTCCGTGACGTCCTCAAGGACCGCGACGGCACCGTCCACGTCCGCTACGAGCGCACCTACGACGGCCTGCCCGTCCTCGGCGGCGACCTCGTGGTGCAGGGCGAGAAGCCCGGCGAGACCGAGTCGGTCGTCAAGGCCACCCGGGTCGCGGTGAAGCCCGCCACCACCCGGGCCGCGGTGCCCGCCGCCAAGGCGGAGCAGCAGGCCCTCGGCGCCGCGAAGGCCGAGGACGCCGAGAACCCCGACGTCGAGAACGCCCCGCGCAAGGTCGTCTGGGCCGCGGACGGCAAGCCGACCCTCGCCTACGAGACCGTCGTCGGCGGGCTCCAGCACGACGGCACCCCGCAGGAACTGCATGTCGTCACCGACGCCACCACGGGCGAGAAGCTGTACGAGTGGCAGGCCGTCCACACCGGGACCGGCCACACCGTCTACAGCGGCACCGTCGACCTGACCACCGCCCGGTCCGGATCGTCGTACACCCTCACCGACGGGGCGCGCGGCAACCACAGGACGTACAACCTGAACCGCGGCACCTCCGGCACCGGCACGCTGTTCTCCGGCTCCGACGACGTCTGGGGCAACGGCAGCTCCTCCAACGCGGAGTCGGCCGCCGCCGACGCCCACTACGGGGCCGCCCTGACCTGGGACTACTACAAGAACGTGCACGGCCGCAACGGCATCCGCGGGGACGGCGTGGGCGCCTACTCCCGGGTCCACTACGGCAACAACTACGTCAACGCCTTCTGGTCGGACAGCTGCTTCTGCATGACCTACGGCGACGGGTCGGGCAACGCCAACCCGCTGACCTCGATCGACGTGGCCGCGCACGAGATGACTCACGGCCTCACCTCGAACACCGCCGGCCTGCGCTACAGCGGGGAGTCCGGCGGCCTCAACGAGGCGACCAGCGACATCTTCGGCGCGACGGTCGAGTTCTACGCCGGCAACTCCTCCGACGTCGGCGACTACCTCATAGGCGAGAAGATCAACATCCGCGGCAACGGCACCCCGCTGCGCTACATGGACCGGCCGAGCAAGGACGGCTCGTCCAAGGACTCCTGGTACTCCGGGCTCGGCTCGATCGACGTGCACTACTCCTCGGGCCCCGCGAACCACTTCTTCTACCTGCTGAGCGAGGGCAGCGGCGCCAAGACCGTCAACGGCGTCAGCTACGACTCGCCCACCTCGGACGGGCTGCCGGTCACCGGCATCGGCCGGGCCAAGGCGGAGAAGATCTGGTTCCGCGCGCTGACCACCAAGTTCACCTCGACCACCAACTACGCCGGCGCCCGCACCGGCACCCTGGCGGCCACCGGTGAGCTGTACGGCACGAACAGCGCCGAGTACAAGGCGGTGCAGAACGCCTGGGCCGCCGTCAACGTCGGTGCCCGCGCCACTGGCTGAGGACGCGGCACGGTGCAGGGGCGCCCGTACCGGAGTCCGATCCTCCGGTGCGGGCGCCCCCGTGCCACCGGGTGCGCGGGACCGCCTTACCCTTGGGTCCCATGTCTTCGGCGGACTTCACCTACGACCACGTCGGCGCGACCCGTGAGCCGGGTTTCTGCCCTCCCGGATTCCATCCCCTGCACGTGCGCACCCGTCTCGGCGAGGGCGAGGCGGTCTTCCGCCAGGGCGCGGAGGCGGTGCTCACCTGGGAGCTGCACCGGGCACTGGGCGTCGGCCTCGACACCACCGCCGACCGCGCGGCGCCCGGTGTCGACGTCACCGTCACGCTCGCCGGGGTGGTCAGGGCGCCGTGCCGGGTGGTCTGGACGCTGGAGGAGGACCGCAGGGCCGGCTGGGCGTACGGCACCCTGCCCGGCCACCCGGAGTGCGGCGAGGAGGCGTTCGTGGTGAACCGCACCGGTGACGGAACGGTGTGGCTGACCGTCTCCGCGTTCAGCAGGGCGGCCCGTTGGTACGCCCGGGCCGCCGGTCCGGCGGCCCGGGGAATGCAGCACGCCTACGCCCGCCGCTGCGGCACGGTGCTGCGGCGCCTGGCCACGAAGGGCCTCGAGGAGTCCTGAGGCCCTTCGCGTCACCCGACGCCCGGCCGGCGTCCGGCCGGGCGGACGCCGGACCACCGGCCTACCGCATCAGCAGCCCCGCCGCCTCGGAGACCTCCTCCGAGGGGACCGCGACCAGGCCCATCTCGGTGCCGTGCGCCAGCAGCGGATGGCTGGGCAGGATGCGGACCGTGTAACCGAAGGGCCCGGTGCGGTCGAGGGAGAGCGGGCCCTCGTACACCCAGTGGCCCTCCAGGTCGGCGGCCCCCACCGGTTTCAGCGGGACGGGCGTCGCGCCGGTGATGCGGTCCTCCTCGTCCACCCGCCCGGAGACCGCCTGGACCTCGACGTCGTCCGGGTCGAGGGCGCCGAGGCCGACCCGCACCCGCAGCACGAGGGTGGTGCCGAGTTCCGCGGTGGCCGTCGTCGTCCCGGACGTCTCGACGTGGTCGACGCTCACGCCGTGCCAGGCGGCGCGCACCCTGGTCTTCCACCGGGCGAGGTCGCGCGCCCGGTCGGGTCCCATTGCCCGGTGGGCGCGCGCGGCGGGCGCGTACAGGCGCTCGACGTACTCGCGGACCATGCGGCCGGCCAGCACCTTCGGGCCGAGCAGGCTCAGGGTCTGCCGGACCATCTCCAGCCACCGGTCGGGCAGCCCGCTCTCACCGCGCTCGTAGAAGCGCGGCGTGATCCGCTGCTCCAGCAGGTCGTACAGCGCTGCGGCCTCCAGGGCGTCGCGCCGGTCCGGGTCGTCCCCCGCCGCCGAGAGCGTGGAGGCGCCCCCGCCCGCCCCGTCCGCGGTGGGGACGGCCCAGCCGAAGTCGGGCTGGAACCACTCGTCCCACCAGCCGTCCAGCACCGAGAGGTTGAGGCAGCCGTTGAGGGCGGCCTTCATACCGCTGGTCCCGCACGCCTCCAGCGGCCGCAGCGGGTTGTTCAGCCAGATGTCGCAGCCGGGGTAGAGCTTCTGCGCCATCGCCATGCCGTAGTCGGGCAGGAAGACGATCCGGTGCCGCACCCGCGGGTCGTCGGCGAACCGGACCAGCTCCTGGATGAGCCGCTTGCCGCTCTCGTCAGCCGGGTGCGCCTTGCCCGCGACCACGATCTGCACCGGCCGCTCGGGGTGCAGCAGCAGGTTTGTCAGCCGCTCCCGGTCCTGCAGCATCAGCGTCAGCCGCTTGTACGAGGGGACCCGCCGGGCGAACCCGATGGTCAGCACGTCCGGGTCGAGCACCCGGTCGACCCAGCCGAGCTCCGCCGTCCCCGCGCCGCGCTGCCGCCACGAGGCGCGCAGCCGCTCCCGCACCTCCGTCACCAGCTGCGAGCGCAGGGACCGGCGCAGCTCCCAGATGTCCTCGTCGGGGATGTCCCCGACGGATTTCCAGCGGTCCGAGCGGTCCGAACCGCCGACGGTCAGCGCCTCCTCGGTTCGCTCGGCGCCGATCTGCCGGGCGCCGAGCCGGAACACCTCGGGGGCGACCCAGGTCGGCGCGTGCACCCCGTTGGTGACGGAGGTGATGGGCACCTCCTCGGGGTCGAATCCGGGCCAGAGCCCGGCGAACATCTCGCGGCTGACCCTGCCGTGCAGCAGGGAGACGCCGTTGGCGTGCCGGGCCAGCCGCAGACCCATGACGGCCATGTTGAAGAGGTCGGGGTCACCGCCGGGGTACGACTCCATGCCGAGCCGGAGGATGCGGTCGACCTCGATGCCCGGCAGTTCGGCGTCGGGCCCGAAGTGGCGGGCGACCAGCCCGCGGTCGAAGCGGTCGATACCGGCCGGTACGGGGGTGTGCGTGGTGAACACGGTCCCCGCCCGGACCGTCTCCAGCGCGGGGCCGAACTCCATTCCTTCGGCGCGCAGTTCGGCGATGCGTTCCAGTCCGAGGAAACCGGCGTGGCCCTCGTTGGTGTGGAACACCTCGGGCGGGGCGTGCCCGGTCAGCCTGCAGTAGGCGCGCACCGCCCTGACCCCTCCTATGCCGAGCAGCATCTCCTGGAGCAGGCGGTGTTCGCTGCCGCCGCCGTAGAGCCGGTCGGTGACGCCTCGTTCGCCGAGGTCGTTCTCCTCGACGTCGGAGTCCAGCAACAGCAGCGGGACCCTGCCCACCTGGGCCAGCCAGATCCGGGCGCGCAGCGAGCGGCCGCCGGGCAGCGCGAGGATCACCAGGGCCGGGGTGCCGTCGGGCTCCTTGAGCTGGCCGAGGGGCAGTTCGTTGGGGTCGAGGACGGGATAGTGCTCCTGCTGCCAGCCGTCCCGGGACAGCGACTGGCGGAAGTAGCCGTGCCGGTAGAGCAGACCGACGCCGATCAGCGGGACGCCGAGGTCGCTGGCGGCCTTGAGGTGGTCGCCGGCGAGGATGCCGAGCCCGCCGGAGTACTGCGGCAGGGCGGCCGTGATGCCGAACTCCGGGGAGAAGTAGGCGACGGCGGCGGGCAGTCGGTCACCCTGCGACCGGGGGCCGGACTGCTCCTGGTACCAGCGGTCGCCGGTCATGTACGTGTGCAGGTCGCCCGCGACGTCGTCGAGACGGTCCAGGAACGGGCGGTCCCCGGCCAGTTCCTGGAGCCGGTCGGGCGGCACACTGCCCAGCAGCCGTACGGGGTCCCGGCCGCAGGCGGCCCAGCGTTCGGGGTCGACGGACCGGAACAGGTCGCCGGTCGGCGTGTGCCAGGACCACCGCAGGTTCCGGGCCAGTTCGCTGAGGGGCCGGAGGGGGTCGGGGAGAACGGGTCGGACGGTGAATCGACGGATCGCCTTCAAGTTCCACCTCGGCGCGAGTCGCGGTGCGGAAGGACGGCTGTGTGCGTCCGGTCGTCGCGCACGACAGTACCGGCGGGAACGGCCTCCACGGTGGAAGCCGGGCGATCCGGCCCCGCCGCACCCCGACCCAAACGATTCACCTCATGGCGGATATGGCCGATTCCCCACCCCCAGGCGTTCTTGTGGCACTTCGTTCCGCACGAGACGCTGCCACGGTGGCGTACCGGCCCGCGCCGGGTGCGACCCCGGCCACGACGCCGTACGCCGAGTCGCCGTACGCGAAGTCGCCGTACGCGGAGTCAGGGAGGGGAACTCGGACCATGGCACGGACGCGAACGCGGTGTCTGCGCCGGGCGGGGGTCATGGCGGCGGTCCTGTGCACCGCGACGGTCTCGGCCGCGACCCTGCCCGCGCACGCCGCGCCCGAGGGGCGGATATCCGGTGCCGGGGCGCCCGGCTCCGTGGCCGGCAGCTACCTGGTGACACTGGAGAAGGGGACCGTGGCACGCTCGGCGACCGGCCGGGATCTCGTGCGGCGCCACGGAGCGAGAATCAGCCATACCTACGACACCGTGCTCAACGGCTACGCCGTCCGGGCCGACCCGAGAGCGGCCGCGCGGCTCGCGGCCGACCCACGGGTCGCCTCGGTCACCCAGGACACCCGGGTGACACCGGCTCTGACGTCGGAGAAGCAGGACGACACACAGCCGAACCCGCCGTCCTGGGGACTGGACCGCCTGGACCAGCGGAGCCTGCCGATGGACGAGCGGTACACCGCGCCGGCCACGGCGGGCGCGGGGGTGACGGTCTACGTCATCGACACCGGCGTACGGATATCGCACCGCGACTTCGGCGGCCGGGCCCGGCACGGCTGGGACTTCGTCCAGAACGACCGGACCGCCCAGGACGGCAACGGCCACGGCACCCATGTGGCCGGCATCATCGCGGGCACGACCCACGGCGTCGCGAAGCGGGCCCGGATCGTCTCCGTCCGCGTGCTCGACGACGACGGCTCGGGCACCACGGCCCAGGTGCTCGCGGGCATCGACTGGGTGACCCGGAACGCGGTCCGGCCCGCGGTCGCCAATCTCAGCCTCGGCGGCTTCCACAACGCCCAACTGAACGCCGCCGTGCGGAAGTCCATCGCGTCCGGCATCAGCTACACGGTCGCCGCGGGAAACGGGGGAACGGCGGCGGCGCTGTACTCCCCCGCGAGTGTGAAGCAGGCGATCACGGTGGGCGCGATCGACCGGCAGGACAAGAAACCGGCCTTTTCCAACCACGGTTCCGCCCTCGATCTGTTCGCCCCGGGGGTGTCCATCACCTCGGCGTCGGCCGCGAGCGACACCGGGAAAACCACCGCCTCGGGTACGTCGATGGCGTCCCCGCACGCGGCGGGCGCGGCAGCGCTGTACCTCGCCGAGCATCGGCGGGCCACCCCGGCGCAGGTGGCGAACGCCCTGGTCAAGGGGGCGACGAGCGGGAAGGTGAGCGGTCGCGGGCTCGGTTCGCCGGACCGGCTGCTGCGGACTCCGCCACGGTAGCGCACACCCGCCGGGCCCCCGCGCCACGATCGCCCGGGCACCGGCGGGGAGACGGGCGGGGGCCGGGAACGGGCTCGTCGAGGACCGGCTCCGTCCTACACGGGCGGGGCCGGTCTTGTATGTCGACATACGCGCGAGTAGTTAACAAAGCGCCGGATTGCCCACCCGAACAGTGTGGGAAGGCTCCTGCGGTACACCCCTCAGGAACCCCACGCAGCATCAAGCAGGACCCACCTCCCCACAGTCATCCGCCCACCCACGTTGACGCGGACAGGAGCGGTCATGCCCGCCACGCATCATTCGTCGTCGGCCCCTTCGACACCTTCTCCGGAGCCCGCCGCCGGAACGCCCCCACCGGCCGCGGCGAACCCGACCTCCCTGGGGCGCATTCCCGTCCTCGACGTCCGGCCGACGGTCCATCAGGGGCGCCGTCCGGCGAAGGCCGTCGTCGGCGAGACGTTCGAGGTGACGGCCACCGTGTTCCGTGAGGGGCACGAGGCGGTGGCCGCCAACGTCGTCCTGAGGGACCCCGAGGGCCGGCGGGGGCCGTTCACGCCGATGCGGGAGCTGGCGCCGGGCACGGACCGGTGGGGGGCGACCGTCTGCGCCCGTGCGCCGGGGCGTTGGACGTACACCGTGGAGGCGTGGAGCGACCCCGTCACGACCTGGCGCCGCCACGCACGGATCAAGATCCCGGCGGGTACGGACACGGAGCTGGTGCTGGAGGAGGGCGCCCTGCTCCACGAACGGGCGGCGGCCGAAGTACCGGAACCGGACCGACGGGGCGTGCTCCTCGCCGCGGTGGACGCGCTGCGCGACGAACGGCGGCCGACGGCCTCCCGGTTGGCGGCGGCGTTGACGCCCGAGGTGGACGCGGTTCTGGCCCGCCACCCGCTGCGCGACCTGGTCACCCCCGGCGACCCGATGCCCCTGCTGGTGGAACGCGAACGCGCCCTGTACGGCTCCTGGTACGA
>NZ_JBSGHG010000062.1:0-22674 GCF_053604275.1 Streptomyces sp. NPDC004051
ACCGGCGCGTCCCCGCCCACCGCCACCGACCCGACCTGGATCTTCCGGCTCCTGCGGCGCGGGGCCAGGGTGATCGGAACGGACGGCATGCCGAGCGACACGGCGGTCACGGCCTCACCCCCTGTTCCCCGAGACCGTGTCGCGCAGGGCGCGCAGGGACTCCTTGAGCGACCCCGTGGTGGCGAGGACGGCGGTGGGCTCGTATCCGCAGTGCGCCATGCAGTTGGCGCAGCGCGGGTCCTTGCCGCGGCCGTACTTGTCCCAGTCGGTCTCCTCGATCAGCTCCCGGTACGTCGGCACATAGCCGTCGCTCATCAGGTAGCAGGGGCGCTGCCAGCCGAAGAGCGAGTAGTTCGGGATCGCCCACGCGGTGCACGGGAAGTCGACCTTTCCCTCGAGGAAGTCGAGGAAGAGCGGGGAGTGGTTCAGCCGCCAGCGGCGTCGGTTGCCGCCCGCGAAGGCCTTCCTGAACAGCTCGCGGGTCTGCTCCACGCCGAGGAAGTGCTCCTGGTCGGGGGCCTTCTCGTAGGCGTAGGCGGGCGAGATCATCATCTCGTCGACCTCGAGGTCGTCGTTGAGGTAGTTGAGCACCTCGATGACGGTCTGCGGGGTGTCGGTGTTGAAGAAGGTCGAGTTGGTGGTGACCCGGAAGCCGCGTCGCTTGGCCTCCTTGATGGCGGCCACGGCCTCGTCGAACACGCCCTCCTTCGCGACGGACTCGTCGTGCCGCTTGCGCAGCCCGTCGATGTGCACGGCGAACGCGAAGTAGGGCGACGGCGTGAACCTGTCCATCTTCTTGCGCAGCAGCATGGCGTTGGTGCACAGGAAGACGTACTTCCTCCTGGCCACCAACTGGCGTGCGATCTCGTCGATCTGAGGGTGCATCAGCGGCTCGCCGCCGGCGATCGACACCATCGGCGCACCGGACTCCAGTACCGCGCCCACGGCCTGGGCGACCGGCATGCGCTGCTTGAGCACCCCGGCCGGGTGCTGGATCTTCCCGCAACCCTCGCAGGCGAGATTGCAGGCGAAGAGCGGTTCCAGCTCGACGATGAGCGGAAACTTCTCACGCCTGCGGAGCTTCTGTCCGGCCAAGTACGTAGCGACCTTGATGGACTGCCGCAGTGGCATGGCCATCTGGCTCACCTCCTGGGGAGCAGCAAGGAACGGTGCCATTCGAGATATGCGGGAAGAACGGAACGAAGAACGCGGAAAGCCGATATTCCACCGCGCACCGTGCCGATCCGGACCAGTTCATGTTCAGGAGCGTCCACGACCACTCGGACGGCCGCAACAGGGCGCACGCCCACTCGGACGGCGCTCAGAAGCGTGGCCGCGGACTCCATGTCGACGGCGATCGCGCCGGTGGCGAGCAGCTCGGCCCGTTCGTGCCCGCGGACGACGTGCCCGGAACCGGTGAGCGGGCCGATGTGGACGGTGCGCCCCGGGGCTGCCCGGGCCAGTTCCTTCACCAGCAGCTCGGTGCCGTCGCAGGGGACGCTGCCGCGCGGGTCCCGGGTCTCCTCGGCGACCACCAGGTCGCCGGGGTGCATCCCGGGGGCCAGGCCCGCGCAGAAGCCGGTGGCCAGCACGGCCGCCTCGCGCAACACCCGTTCGGCGAGCATCCGGGTGACCGCGCGCTCGGCCGCCTCCGGCCCCATGCCCGTCCGCAGGACGGCGACCGGCCCTGCCGCCCCTGCCCGCACCCGCCGGTGCAGGGCGAGCCGCTCGATGCCGAGCGCGCAGGCGATCAGCAGCGGGGCCGGGGCCGGCCGGGCGCTCATCAGCTGCCCTTCGCCTCGGCGAGTCGCTGCTCCGGTCCGGCGCCCGGGGCTTCCGGTGCGCCCGCGCTCACCGTGCCCGCGCCCGGCGCGCTCACCGCGCCCGCTCCCGGCTGTGCCGCGGCGGGCTTCTCGGCGAACGGTTCCCCGTTCACGTACCGGCCGAGCGCGGTGAGCGGGAAGACCTGCCGGTAGAGGTGGTAGTTGATGGAGAAGTCCCAGGGGAAACCGGTGCCGGTGAAGTGGGGCTCGTCCCAGGAGCCGTCCTCCCGCTGGGTGGCGGCCAGCCATCGAATGCCGCGCTCGACGGCCCCGGACTCCTTCTCACCGGCCGCCAGCAGGGCCATCAGCGCCCACCCCGTCTGCGACGCGGTCGAGGCGCCCCGGCCGCTCCACTCACGGGCGTGCCGGTAGGAGCGCAGGTCCTCGCCCCAGCCGCCGTCGTCGTTCTGGACCGACTCCAGCCAGGCGACGGCCCGCCGGATCGCCGGGTGCGAGCCGGGGAGCCCGGCGGCAACCAGCGCGGGCACCACGGACCCGGTGCCGTAGAGGTAGTTGACGCCCCAGCGGCCGAACCACGAGCCGTCAGGCTCCTGTGCGGCGAGCAGCCACCGGATGCCGCGCCGGGTGCGCGGGTCGTGGGTGAGTCCCTCGACGGCGAGCATCTCCACGACGTGGGCGGTGACATCGGCCGACGGCGGGTCGATGACCTCGCCGAAGTCGCAGAACGGCAGCCGGTTGGGGAACGGGCTGGTGTTGTCGGCGTCGAACGCTCCCCAGGCGCCGTCGCGGGACTGCATGCCGAGGTTCCAGCGCACTCCGCGGCCGATGGCGTTGTCGACCCGCTCCGGATCGTGGTGCTTGACCCGGCGGAGCGCGAGGACCACCTCGGCGGTGTCGTCGATGTCGGGGTAGTTGTCGTTGTGGAACTCGAACGCCCAGCCGCCGGGCGGCAGTCCGGGCCTGCGGACGGACCAGTCACCGGGTCTGACGACCTGTTCGCCGAGCATCCAGTCGGCGGCCCTGACCAGTTGCGGGTGGTCGGCGGGCAGACCGGCGTCGGCCAGGGCGATGGTGGCGAGACAGGTGTCCCACACCGGGGACTGGCAGGCCTCGATCATCCGGGCGCCGTCCTCGCGCCACACGGCGAACCGGTCCAGGGACCGGAGTCCCGCGCGCATCACCGGGTGGTTCAGGTCGTAGCCGAGCAGGTGCAGGGCGATGATGGAGTACACGGCGGGCGGCTGGATGCCGCCCCAGCAGCCGTCGTTCTCCTGCCGCTCGATGATCCAGCGGGCCGCGGTGTGCATCGCCGCCCTGCGCAGCACGCGCGGGACGACCCTGCGCACCGCGTGCAGGCCCTTGTCCAGCCGCTGGAAGGCGCCGTCCCAGCTGGTCGCCGGAGCGAGCGGCACGGGAGGGTTGGGGCGGGCCGGGTCGGTGTGCAGTTCGTCCAGCGGGAACGGGGCGGGCCGTACCGGCCGCTCGGCGGAGACGATCGTCAGCGGGACGATGGTCTGCCGTGCCCAGCAGCCGAAGTCGTAGATGTTGAGCGGCGCCCAGGACGGGAACCAGATCAGCTCGGGCGGGAGTTCCGGCAGGTCCTCCCACCTCCACCAGCCGAACAGGGCCAGCCAGATCCGGGTGAAGACCCGGGAGGCGGCGACCCCGCCGTACTCGCGGACCCAGGCGGAGGCCCGCGCCATGTGCGGTGCGTCGGGCGGGTCGCCGGCCAGCCGGAGGGCGACGTACGCCTCGATGGTGGCGGAGAGGTCGCCGGGGCCTTCGTGGAAGGTGGCCCAGGTGCCGTCCTCGCGCTGCTCGCCCCGGATGAACAGGGCGGCGGCACGGGTGGTCTTCTCGTCGAGGATGCCGAGGAACTGACGCAGCAGCAGGTCCTCGGCGTCCATCGTGACGTTGGTCTCGAGGTCCCCCTTCCACCAGCCCTGGTCGTCCTGGCGGGACAGCAGGAACTCGGTGGCGCGCCGCATGGCACCGGCGGCGATGTCGGGTGCCCCGGCCGCCACGGGGATGTCGGTGTCGTTTTCGCTGGCCGCGGACGTTCGGGACGGCAGGGCCGCCCCGGTGCTTCCGTCGGTCGTCGCTGTCATGGCTTCCCCTTCGTGCAGTCCTGCAAGGTGTGCGTCTGCTGTGGGTCCGCCGTCGGCCGGTGCCGTACTCCTCGCCGCACCGGCCGGCGACTACGCGAGGGCTATTCGACCGATGGTGATCATCTCTTTCGTACGACGACGAAGTCCGCGAGCGCCGTGAACCGGTCCCGTACTCGGTCGGGCATGTCGACGGCGTCGAGGGCTTCGATGGCGGTGGTGTGCTGACGGCGTGCTTCCTCGGCGGTCCACTCCCGTCCGCCGGCCTGCTCGATGAGGGCCGCGCGGGCCGCGAACTCCTCCTCGGAGAAGTTCGCGAAGTCGCTGCTCTCGGCGTCGGTGGCGAGGATGTGGGCGAGCTGTTCGGAGGCGGGGCCGCCCGCGGCGAGCGCCGCCACGACCGGGAGGGACTTCTTGCGCTGGCGCAGGTCGCTCCAGGTCTGCTTGCCGGTGGAGGCCGGGTCGCCCCAGATGCCGAGCAGGTCGTCGACGGCCTGGAACGCCAGGCCGAGGTGGTAGCCGTAGGTCTCCAGGGTGTCGGCGGTGTGCCGGTCGGCACCGCCGAGGACGGCCCCGATGGAGCTGGCGCAGGCCAGCAGGGCGCCGGTCTTGTTGCCCTCCATCTCCAGGCACTCCTCGACGCCGACCCGTTCGCGGTGCTCGTAGGAGATGTCCTGCGCCTGGCCGTCGATGAGGGAGCGGCTGGCGGTGGTCAGCCGGCGGGCGGCCCGGGCGGCCTCGGCGGTGCCGAGTTCCAGCAGCACGTCGTAGGCGAGGGCGAACAGGGCGTCGCCGACCAGGATGGCCTGGGCGGGGCCGTGCACCTTCCAGACGGTGTCGCGGTGCCTGCGCTGTTCGTCGCCGTCCATCAGGTCGTCGTGCAGCAGGGAGAAGTTGTGCACGAGTTCGACGGCGACCGCACCGGGGACGCCGACCTCGGGGGCGGCACCGGTGACCTCGGCGGACAGCACGGCGAGCGCGGGGCGCACGGCCTTGCCGCCGTCGCCGTCGGCGGGCCGGCCGTCGGCGTCGAGCCAGCCGAAGTGGTAGGCGGCGACGGTGTCCATGGGAGGCGCCAGGCGGTCGATGGCCGCCCGCAGTACCGGCATGGCCAGTGTCCGGCCGCGCTCCAGGAGCGCGGGCGCGTCCGCCGCGGTCCTTCCAGCGGCCTTCGAGGCCGGGGGCACAGTGGGCACAGTCTCTCCTCTTGTTGCGGTACCGGGGGTGCGCGGGCCTGCCGCGGCGGGTGTCTCGGCTCTCACCGGATCCCACCTCGCACGGCGGCGCCCGAAACGCCTCGGCCCGCCGCCTCCTCTGTGAAGAGGTGGCGGGGGCGGGGGCGGCCCAGGGCGCTCAGCGCGGCGTCCGCCGCGTCGACGCCGCTGCGGACCGCTCCCTCCATGGTCGCGGGCCACCCGGTGGCGGTCCACGCTCCGGCCAGATACAGGCCGGGGGCCTTGGTGCGGGCGCCGGGCCTGAGCCGTCCGACGCCGGGTGCGGGAGCGAACGTGGCGGTGCGCTCCCGGGTGACGAAGAAGTCCCGTACGCCGGCGCCGCGGGCGCGCGGCAGCAGCCGTTCCAGTTCGGGCAGATAGCGTGCGCGCAGCGCGGCCACGGGCTCGTCGATCTCGTTCTGCGCGACCGACTGCGACACGGCCAGGTACTGCCCCTGCCGCAGGCCGGACGCCTCGGTGCGGTCGAAGACCCACTGCACGGGGCTGCCGAGGGCCGCGAAGAAGGGCCGGGTGAGCACCTTGCGGTCGTAGACGACGTGGACGTCGAGGATCGGCGCGGTGCCGATGCTCAGCAGCCGCTCCGGCTCGTCGAGTGCTCCCGCGGGCAGCAGGTCGTGCGCCTCGCGCTGCGGTACGGCGAGGACGACCGCGTCCGCCTCGATCGTCTCGCCGGGGACCTCGACGCTCCAGCCCGCCTCGCCGTGCGGGGAGACGGAGGTGACGCGGGTGCGGAGCTCGGTGCGCACGCCCGCGGAGTCGAGCGCCTTGCGGGCCAGCCGGTCGTGCAGGTCGCCCAGCGGGACCCGGGCCCAGCCGATGTCGGCGGCCCCCGGGTCGGAGAGCAGTCCGGTCTTGAACACCATCGCGGCGAGCGCCAGGGAGGAGTCGCCCGCGACCGCGTTGAGGGTGGCGACCCCGACCAGGTCCCACAGTGCCTCGACGGCACGCGCCGACTGGCCGTGCGCGGCCAGCCAGCTGCCGAAGTCCTGGTCGTCGAGGGCCGGATCGGCGAGGTCGAGCCTCTTGAGCGCGAGTGCGGCCCGGACCACCCCGGCCCGCTCGGCGAGCGAGAGGTGCGGATACGTGGCGAGGCTGCGCCCCAGGTGCAGCGGGACGGGCAGCGCGTCGCGGCGCAGCCGGCCGAGCCGTCGGCCCGCGGGCCGGTCGGCGTCGAGAACGGGAACGTCGAGACGATTCTGCAGCGGTGCCAGGGCCGCTCCGTCGATCCGGTCGAGGAACCAGCGGTAGGCGGTGCAGCAGCGCAGGTACACGTGCTGGCCGTTGTCGACGGTCAGGTCGCCGCGCTGGAAGGAGAAGGCGAGCCCGCCGAGCCGCGGGCGGCCCTCGAGCAGGGTGACGCGCACTCCGGCGTCGGCGAGCGCGAGCGCGGCGGTGACTCCGGCGAGCCCGCCGCCGATCACGACGGCGTGCCGTCCCGCCGCCGCCCGATCGCCGGCGGGTGTGCCTTCGAGCCTGGTGAAACGGGTCATGGTGCGCCCTTTCCCGACCGACCGCCGTGCGGTGCGGACGGTGTGCGGACGGCCGTCTCAGTACGGGACGCGGCCTGGCGGCGGAGGGTTGCCCGCCGCTTCCCGGCGGGGTCGTCGGCTGGGAGCGGTGTGTCCATCAGACGCGCCTCCTGGCGGTCCGCCGGGTCTCGCTGCGGGCGTCCAGGCCGGAGAGGCCGCGCACCGCGACGTAGGCCTTCTCCCGTCCGGGCAGGGAGACCCGGCCGCGCAGCACGGCCTCGGGCTCGCGCTCGATGCGGTCGAGGAGGCGGCGGTAGATGCCGGCCATGGCGGCGACACAGGCGCCGCTGCGCCGGTCGAGCATGGGCAGCAGCCGGTAGCCCTCGGCGAACAGGGCACGGGCCCTGCGTACTTCGAAGTGCACGAGGCCCGCGAAGTCGGAACCCTGCGGCGGGTTCGGCCCGCTGAATCCGGCCGCGCAGCCGAACTTGGCGAGGTCGTCGGCGGGCAGGTAGGTGCGGCCGCCCTCGGCGTCCTCCCTGACGTCCCGGAGGATGTTGGTGAGCTGGAGCGCGAGCCCCAGCGTGTCGGCGTACTCGGCGGCGCGTTCGGCGCCCCGCGCGCCGGGTTCCGTACCGAAGACGCCGAGGGAGACGCGTCCGATGGCACCCGCGACGCAGCGGCAGTAGACCTTCAGGTCGTCCCAGGTCTCGTAGGTCTCGCCGCGCACGTCCATCTGGACGCCGTCGAGCAGCTCGTCCAGGCCGCCGAGCGGAATCGGGAACCGCTGTGCGGCGTGCGTGAGGGCGACGGCGACCGGGTCGGTGTCGTCCTCGTCGACCGCGCCGTCGCGGATCCGGGTGAGCAGCGTCCGGGTCTCCTCGAGCCTGGCGACCTTGACGTCGTCCGCCAGCGGACCGTCGCCGATGTCGTCGACGCGCCGGGAGAACGCGTACAGCGCGGACATCGCGCGCCGCTTGGGCGTCGGCAGCAGCCGGATACCGTAGGCGAAGTTGCGGGCCTGCTGTCCGGTGACGGCCTCGCAGTACCGGTATGCGGCGAGTACCGGTGCTGGCACGTGTGCTTCCGATTCCACGGTCCGGATCACCCCTCTCCTCGCAGCGTCATGCCCACCTCGCGCAGCAGCCGGACCTTCCCGGGCTTGGGCGGGCCGGTGAGTACGTCGTATTCGGCGGCGGCGATGGCGCCAAGGGCCGCCCTTCCCCCTGCCACGAATCCCGCGAGCAGCAGTTTCAGCCTGCCGTGGACGCCGGCCACGAGGGGTTCGCCCTCCTCCAGGAGGTCCCGGGCGCGTTGCGCCTGGAACGCGATCAGCGCACGCACCGAGGCTCCGGCGTGCGGCGCGGCGAGGTCCGCCTCCTGGACGTGGAAGCGCTTCATGTCCGCGGCGGGCAGGTAGACGCGGTCGCGGCCGAGGTCCTCGGCGACGTCCTGGAGGTGCTCGACGATCTGCAGGGCGGTGCAGACGGCGTCGGAACGGCGGATCCGCTCGGGGCTCGCGGTGCCGGTCACGGCGAGGACGAGACGGCCGACCGGGTTGGCCGACAGCGCGCAGTAGGCGAGCAGGTCGTCGTAGGTCTCGTAGCGGCTGACGATCTGGTCCTGGCGGTTGGCGGCGATCAGGTTCAGGAAGGGTTCGGGGGTCAGGCCGTGGCGGCGGACCGTCGGCCGGAGCCCGCGCAGCAGCGGATGGCGCGGGACGTCGTCGAACACCCGGTGCAGATCCGCCTCGACCGCGTCCAGCAGCGCCGTCCGGTCGTCGGCCCGTTCGGGGGCGACGCCGAGCAGCCGGGCGTCGGCTCCGCCGGGGGCCAGGTCGCCGTCGCCGATGTCGTCGACCAGCCGGGCGTAGCCGTAGACCGCCATCAGGTCGTCGCGCCAGGCTCTGGGCAGGAAGAACGGCGCCACCGGGAAGTTCTCGGCGGCGGCCTTGTCGAGGGTGGCGCGCTCGGGGTCGACGCCGCGCGGCGTGCCGGTTCGCGTCATCGAGGGCTGCCCTGGGCGGGGACGGCGCATGCTGCGTTCAGCAGGGGAGCCTCCGTAACCATTGCCGTCACATCTCCCGTTCTACACTGCCGACCCAATTCACACTATTTCGGACACGCCGCTCACGCTTCCGGCAGGATGGACCGCCGGATGGTGTCGCGCGTTATGGCCCTGATTGCCGCCTTTGGGCACCGCTACAGCTTACGTTGTACAACGCGGTACCGACCGCCGGGGTGTCCCGTGCATCACGACAACGCACCGATTGACGTCAAGGTTCCTGATCGGGGCGGGAGTTGACGCTTCCTCGGCGGACACCGGGCCCGGCGGCCCCCGCCCGCCAGGCTACTTCCCGGCGAACTTCTCGTACTCCTTGAGCACCTCGTCGGTGGGCCCGTCCATCCGCAGCTCACCGCGCTCCAGCCACAGCACGCGGTCGCAGGTGTCCCGGATCGACTTGTTGTTGTGGCTGACCAGGAAGACAGTGCCGGCCTCCTTGCGCAGCTCCCGGATGCGCGCTTCGGAGCGCTTCTGGAACTTGCGGTCCCCCGTGGCCAGCGCCTCGTCGATCATCAGGACGTCGTGGTCCTTGGCGGCGGCGATGGAGAAGCGCAGCCGGGCGGCCATGCCCGAGGAGTAGGTGCGCATCGGCAGGGTGATGAAGTCGCCCTTCTCGTTGATCCCGGAGAAGTCGACGATCTCCTGGTAGCGCTCCTTGATCTGCTCGCGGGACATGCCCATGGCAAGCCCGCCGAGTACCACGTTCCGCTCGCCGGTGAGGTCGTTCATCAGGGCGGCGTTGACGCCGAGCAGGGAGGGCTGGCCGTCGGTGTAGACCTTGCCCTTCTCCGCGGGCAGCAGGCCGGCGATGGCCCGCAGCAGGGTCGACTTGCCCGAGCCGTTGGAGCCGATCAGGCCGATGGCCTCGCCCCGGTAGGCGACGAAGGAGACCCCGCGCACGGCGTGCACCCTGCGCACGCCCCGCGCCGCGTCGTCCTTGCCCCGCCGGAGCATGCGGCTCAGCGCCGCCGTGGCGCTGCCCTTGCCGCCCTTGGCCCCGTTGACCCGGTAGACGATGTGCAGGTCGTCCGCGATCACGGTGGGCACGCGCGGGTCCGCATTCACCTCAGCCACGACCGTAGGTCTCCTCGGCCTTCCAGAAGTAGACGAAACCGACCACCCCGACCAGCAGCGCCCAGCCCACCGCGAACGCCCACACATGCGGCGGCAGATACGAGGACCCGTACCCGTCGATCAACGCGAACCGCACCAGGTCCATATAGACCGCGGCCGGATTCCACTGCAGCACGTCGGCCAGCCAGCCCGGCACCTCCTTGTCCGCCAGCATCGCCGGGATGCTGAACATCACCCCCGAGGCGTACATCCAGGTGCGCAGCACGAACGGCATCAGCTGGGCCAGATCCGGCGTCCGGCTGCCCAGGCGGGCGAAGAACAGCGCCAGCCCGGCGTTGAAGACGAACTGCAGCGCCAGCGCGGGCACCACCAGCAGCCAGGACAGCGCCGGCGGGCTGCCGAACGCCAGCACCACCACCACCAGCACCACCAGCGAGAACAGCAGCTGCTGCAGCTGCTGCAGCGCGAAGGAGACCGGCAGCGCGGCGCGCGGGAAGTGCAGCGCCCGCACCAGCCCCAGGTTGCCGGAGATGGCCCGCACCCCGGCCAGCACCGAGCTCTGGGTGAAGGTGAACACGAACACCCCGGTCACCAAGAACGGCACGTAGATCTCGTGCGGGATGCCCCTCCGGGCGCCCAGCAGCAGCCCGAAGATGAAGAAGTACACCGCCGCGTTCAGCAGCGGGGTGGCCACCTGCCACAGCTGGCCCAGCCTGGCCTGGCTGTACTGCGCGGTCAGCTTGGCCCGGGAGAAGGCCAGGATGAAGTGCCGGCGCGCCCACAGCCGGCGGACGTACCGGGGCAGCGACGGCCGGGCGCCGCTGACCGTCAGCCCGTACCGGGCGGCGAGTCCGGCCGCCGTGAGGTCCTCGTCGGGCGGCACGGACGCGCCGGTCGCGACCGTGCCGTCGTGCGTTGTCTCACTCACTGCTGGAAGCTTTCCCTCTTCGAGATGCGCGGTCCCCGCGGGCCCGGCACGTACCGGGCGCCCGGGTACGGCCCCGTGGTTCCGGACTGGTTCCGGATACGAGCTTGTCAGATCACGGGGGGCCGGCCCAGCCGGGTCAGCCGCCACACCGTACGCCACTTCATGGGCCGGCGGGGCCCGCAGGGGGTGGTCCAGCCCTCCCGGAAGCCGCCGAACCAGGCCTTCAGGGCCGGGCGTGAGGGCCTGCGCACCAGTGTGAGCAGCATCCAGACGCCCAGATAGAGGGGGACCAGGGGCGCGGGGAGGTTCCGGCGGGCCAGCCAGACCCGGTTGCGGGCGACCATGCGGTGGTAGACCGCGTGCCGCGAGGGGGCGGTGGTCGGGTGGTGCAGCACCATGTCGGACCGGTAGTCGATCATCCAGCCGGCGTCGAGGGCCCGCCAGGCCAGGTCGGTCTCCTCATGGGCGTAGAAGAACTCGTCGGGCAGTCCGCCGACGTCGGCGAAGACCCGGGTGCGTACGGCGTTGGCGCCGCCGAGGAAGGTGGTCACCCGGGAGGAGCGCATCGGGTCGGCGGCGCGCAGCCGGGGCACGTGGCGGCGCTGGGTGACCCCGGTCTCCGGGTCGGCGATGCGGAAGCTGATGATGCCGAGCCCCGGGTCGGCCGTGAACGCCTCCCGGCACAGCTCGGCGGTGTCGTGGCCGGGCAGGAGGCCGTCGTCGTCGAGGAACAGCAGGATGTCGACGTCCCGGCCGTTCGGTCCGAAGGCCTCGATGCCGACGTTGCGGCCGCCGGGGATGCCGAGGTTCTCCGGCAGTTCGACGGTGCGCACGCCCTCGGGCACCTCGGGGACGGGTGAGCCGTTGCCCACCACGACCACCTGGACCGGGTCGCCGTCCTGCTTGGCGACGGAATCGAGCAGGGCACGCAGTTCGTCGGGGCGGTTGCCCATGGTGATGATCACCGCGCCGACCGTGAGGGAGGTTTTCACGGCTCTCACCTCAGCCTGCTGGAAGCGAGGACGGACACCAGGTGCAGAACGGTCTGCAGCAGGGCGATCCCGGCCAGGACGGCGGTGCCGAGCCGGGTGAAGAACAGGTCGTCCCGGATCGCGTCCGCGATCGCGAGGACCAGGATCAGCAGGGACGCCTCGATGCCGAGGATCAGCCGGTGGAACTTCAGGGCCCCGGCGGCCCGGCGGGCCAGTGCCATGCCGGAGGAGCGAGGCTCGGAGGCGGCCTCCTTGACCGGCGGCAGCCCGCCCTGGTGGCGGGCCACGCCGACCAGGTCGGTCTCGGCCTTGACCAGGATCGCGCCGAGGGCGGCCAGAGTGCCGAGGAAGGCCCAGAGCCAGTCGATGCGCCCTGTGCCCCACAGGTCGGCCGCCCGCAGGCCCAGTCCGACCAGGACGGCCGCGTCGCACAGGTAGGCGCCGACCCGGTCCAGGTAGACCCCGCTGAGCGAGAACTGCTGCTTCCAGCGGGCGACCTCGCCGTCGACGCAGTCCAGCAGCAGGTACAGCTGGACCATGACCACGCCGAGGACGGCCCCCGCGATCCCCGGCACCAGCAGGGCCGGGGCCGCGAGGACGCCGAAGACGGTCATCAGGTACGTGAGCTGGTTGGGCGTGACCCTGGTGTTCACCAGGTAGCGGTCCACCCGCAGGGACACCTCACGCATGTAGAGGCGTCCCATCCAGTGCTCACCGCTGCGCCGGTCCTTCACCCCGGCGGGGTGTACGACCGGACGGAGTTCAGCTACCGATGGCCTTGACATAGTCGGCGTAGACGTCCTTGATCTGTTCGGTCTTCAGGTCGAGATGTTCGAGGATCGTGTAGCGGCCGGGCCGGGTCTCCGGGGCGAACTCGACGGCCCGGACGAACTCCTCCGTCGTGAAGCCGATCTCCTGGGGCAGCACCGGCAGCCCGTGCCGGCGCAGCACCTCGGCCATGTGCACCGACTCCTCGTGCGCGCCGCGCAGGTACATCGCGAAGGCCGCGCCCAGTCCGCACTGCTCCCCGTGGGCGGCGGCCCGCTTGGGGAAGAGCAGGTCGAAGGCGTGGTTGATCTCGTGGCAGGCCCCGGAGGACGGCCGCGAGTCACCGGACACCGACATGGCGATGCCGCTGAGGACCAGTGCCTCGGCGAGCACCTGGAGGAAGTCGTTGTCGCCGATGCCTCCGGGGTGGCGCAGCACGGACTCGCCGGCCTGCCGGGCCATGGCCGCGGCGAGTCCGTCGATCCGCTCGCCCTTGACCCGGCACGCCAGCTCCCAGTCCGCGACGGCGGAGACGTTGGAGACGGCGTCGCCGATCCCGGCGCGTACGTAACGCACCGGGGCGTCCCGGATGACGTCCAGGTCGATGACGATGGCGATCGGGTTGGGCACCCCGTAGGAACCGCGTCCCGCGTCGTTGTCGAGGGTGGCGACGGGCGAGCAGAGACCGTCGTGCGCGAGGTTCGTCGGTACGGCGACCAGGGGGAGGCCGACCCGTGCCGCGGCGAACTTGGCGCAGTCGATGATCTTGCCGCCGCCGAGTCCGACGACCGCGTCGTAGTGGCCGGCCTTCATGGCACCGGCCAGCCGGACCGCGTCGTCGAGGGTGCCGCCGCCGACCTCGTACCAGGTGGCGCCGGGCAGCGACGGGGCGATCCGCTCCCGCAGCCCGGCGCCGGAGCCGCCGCTGACGGCGACGGCGAGGCGTCCGGAGTTCGAGATGCGCTCGTCGGCGAGGACACCGCCCAGGCTCTCGAGGGCGCCGGGGCGGATGTCGACGACGAGCGGGGAGGGGATCAGCCGGGTCAGGACTGGCATGTGATCTCCCTGCCGCGGGCGAGGTCGTCGTGGTTGTCGATCTCCACCCACGCGACGTCGCCGATCGGCGCCACGTCGATCCGGAAGCCGCGGTTCACGAGCTCCTGGTAGCCGTGCTCGTAGAACTGCTGCGGGTCTGCCTCCCACACGGTCCTCAGCGCGTCGGCGAGCTCGGGGGCGGCGTCCCCCTCGATGAGGGTGACGCCGATGTACTCGCCGGTCGCCTCGGCGGGGTCCATCAGCTTGGTGATCCGCGTCATGCCCTTGTCGGGGTCGGCGACGACCTTCATCTCCTCGTCGGCCAGCGACTTCACGGTGTCGAGGGCGAGGATGATCTTCTTGCCGTCGCCGCGGGCGGCGAGCAGCGTCTTCTCGACGGAGACGGGGTGCACGGTGTCGCCGTTGGCGAGGATCACTCCGTCCTTGAGGGCGTCACGGCCGCACCACAGGGAGTAGGCGTTGTTCCACTCCTCGGCCTTGTCGTTGTCGATGAGGGTGAGCTTGAGCCCGTACTTCCGCTCCAGGGCCGCCTTGCGCTCGTACACGGCCTCCTTGCGGTAGCCGACGATGACGGCTGCCTCGGTGAGACCGATCTCGGCGAAGTTGCCGAGGGTCAGGTCCAGGACCGTCGGTTCGCCCTCTACGCCCTCGGGCCCCACCGGCACCAGCGCCTTGGGCAGAGTGTCGGTGTAGGGACGCAGACGCCGTCCGGCGCCGGCCGCCAGCACGAGGCCGATCATGCGGGTTCTCCTTCGTCGTGTACTGCGGGCGCGCCACCCCGGTGGGCGGCCACCCAGAAGCGGATGCTCTCGACGAGCACCAGCAGGGCCACGGCCACGGCGAGCACCGTGAGCGCGACCGTGAACTGCGAGGCGGTGAGCAGAGCCGCCAGTGCGGCGACCGCCAGTGTGCGGCCTTCGTGCCCCCCGACCGCCCGCACCAGCCAGGGCGGGGGCGCGCCCGCGTCGCCGCGGATGCGGTAGACCGTGTCGTAGTGATGGTAGGCGACCGCGGCCACCAGTCCGTAGGCGGCGGGTAGCGCTCCGTTCACGTCCGCGTTGGCCGCGAGCGCCAGCACCGTGCCGTACTCGGCGGCGCGGAAGAAGGGGGGCACCAGCCAGTCGAGGGCGCCGCCCAGAGGGCGGGCGACGGCCAGGGCGGAGGCCGGGACGTAGAGCAGGGCCGCGAGGACGGTCCACGGTCCGCCGAAGTCGGTCAGCGCGGCCGTGGTGACGACGGCGGCTCCGCCGAGCAGGGCGACGGCGGGGGCGGTGAGGCCGGGCAGGCGCCGTGCGGTGTTCCGCAGCGCGGCCGCCAGGCGCTCGGCGAGCGGCCCGGTGTCGGCCAGGTCGGCGAGGGCCCGCGTCGCGCGCTCGGTGCGGCGGCCCTTGCGGGCCCGCGAGCGCAGGACCCGGCCCGCCGTGGTGTACGTCGCCGCGAAGGCGCAGCCGATCAGCAGGGC
The DNA here is from genome assembly GCF_053604275.1 of Streptomyces sp. NPDC004051. NCBI lineage: Bacteria > Bacillati > Actinomycetota > Actinomycetes > Kitasatosporales > Streptomycetaceae > Streptomyces > Streptomyces sp. NPDC004051. Next base: position 14,938 of record NZ_JBSGHG010000062.1, read on the forward strand.
GTAGAAGGTGATGCGGGGGGTCGTGAGGGCGGTGAGGACGGCGAGCATCGCCCAGCGCTCGCCGATCGGTAGGACGATCATGCGGCGGACCCAGACCGTCCAGCCGACGCTGTCCAGGCGGTGGGAGAGGGCGGCGGTGGGACTGGTGTGGGCGGGGTCCCCCGTGTTCGCCTCGTTGAAGGAGAAGTCCACGACGTGCCGGCAGGTCTGCAGGACCATCGCGCCGAGGGCGAGGCCCCACACGTCGTCGCCGCCGCGGGCCGCACCGAGGGCGAGGCCCGCATAGTAGGCGTACTCCTTGGCGCGGTCGAAGGTGGCGTCGAGCCAGGCGCCGAGGGTGGAGTACTGCAGGGAGTAGCGGGCGAGCTGGCCGTCGGTGCAGTCCAGCACGAAGGAGGCCAGCAGCAGGACGCCCGCGGCGACGAAGCCGCCGCGGGTTCCGGTGGCGGCGCAGCCCGCCGCTATGAGCGCGGTGAGCAGCGAGGCGGTGGTGACCTGGTTGGGGGTCAGCCCGCGGCGGGCGCACCAGCGGGCGAGGTAGCGGGAGTAGGGGCTGACGCAGTAGGTGGTGAAGAAGCCGTCGCGGGCCTTGACCGCCGACTTCAGGCGGACGGCCTCGTCGTCGACCGCCGCGACCGCCTGCCTGGCCTCGTTGCGGGCCTGCGGGTCGTCGGGGACGGTGGCGACGAGGCTGCCCAGGTCGGGGCGGTGCACGTCGACGCCGTCGGCGCTGTCGGCGCTGTCGGCTTCGAGGGCGGCGGCGATGCGGTCCGCGAGACTGCCGGTGAGGGGGGCGCCGTCGGCCGGGCTCTCGCCGTTGGCGGAGTTCTCGCGGGCCATCGCGCGGGTCAGGGCCCGGCGACCGGTCTGCTGGGCGGTGACGGCGCCGGGGATCGCGGCGAGCGGGAAGCGCGGGTCGGTGAGGCCGAGGCGCAGCGCGTGCTCGTGGCCCACGAACCGGGCGTCGACGACGGCGACCCGGCGGTCCGCGGGCACCTCGGCGAGCAGGGTCTCGGCCTCGGCGGCGTCGGCCGCGATCCGCACGTCGAAGCCGAGGGAGCGCAGGTCCGTCTCGAGTGACGAACCGGGCACCGGCTGTCCGGTGAGGATGGCGGTCGACAACCGAATCTCACTTCCTGGAGCGTCGGCGCGTCCACGCCGGTCGTGTGCATGATGGAGGCGCCCGCTGCGTCCCTCCGGGCGGCATGTCGGCTGAGGCTATCGGATGTCCTCGGACCCGTGTTCACCGCGTGTTCGACGGGTGGATCGACGTGGTTCCCCTCGCGTCCCTGCCGCGATCATCATCAGGGATGGCGGGGCCGAGTCACAAACCACGCCCCCAGAAGGGGCATGGGGTCGGATACGGGATGTTCCGGTCCGGAAGCGGGCCGTCGGGCGCGGTCCGGAGCGGCTTCGCCCGGTTCTCCGCCGGCGCCCGTGCGCGACGGCCCCGGTGTGGGTCCCGTCACGGAGGACGGCTGCGCCACGACGCCCGGAGCGTGCCCGACCACTCCTGACCTGCGATCCGTTTTCGCAGGTCAGAGCACATGACAACGGTGTTCAGTGCCGCGTTGCCCCATACCCCCCACCCGTAGTTCACTGTGATCTGGACGAGCGACGAAGGGACGGCCTCCATGGGAGCTGGGCACGATCACGGGCACGCGCACGGAGCGTTCGCCGGCGGCACCGCGAGTGCGGCGTACCGCGGCAGGCTGCGGGTGGCGTTGACGATCACGCTCGGTGTCATGGTCGTCGAGATCGTCGGCGGCGTGCTGTCCGGCTCGCTGGCCCTCGTCGCCGACGCCGCTCACATGGCGACCGACGCCCTGGGGCTCGGCATGGCCCTGCTGGCGATCCATTTCGCGAACCGCCCGCCGAGCGAGCGCCGCACCTTCGGATACGCCCGTGCGGAGATCCTCGCCGCCCTGGCGAACTGTCTGCTGCTGCTCGGGGTGGGCGGCTACGTGCTGTTCGAGGCGGTCCAGCGGTTCGTCTCGCCGGCCGAGACCGAGGGCGGACTGACCCTGGTGTTCGGCGCGATCGGCCTCGTCGCCAACGTGGTGTCGCTGGCGCTGCTGATGCGCGGGCAGCAGGAGAGCCTGAACGTGCGGGGGGCGTTCCTGGAGGTGGCCGCCGACGCGCTCGGCTCGCTCGCGGTGATCGTCTCCGCCCTGGTCATCATGGCCACCGGCTGGACGGCCGCCGACCCGATCGCCTCCCTCCTGATCGCCCTGATGATCGTGCCCCGCAGTTTCAAGCTGCTGCGCGAGACGCTGGACGTCCTGCTGGAGGCGGCGCCCAAGGACGTGGACATGGCCCAGGTCCGCGCGCACATCCTGGCCACCGACGGTGTCGAGGACGTCCACGACCTGCACGCCTGGACGATCACCTCGGGCATGCCGGTGCTCTCCGCCCACGTGGTGGTCCGCCCCGAGGTGCTCGACGCCCTCGGGCACGAGAAGATGCTGCACGAGCTCCAGAGCTGTCTGGGCGACCACTTCGACGTGGAGCACTGCACCTTCCAGCTGGAGCCCCGCGGCCACGCGGAGCACGAGGCACGGCTCTGCCACTGAGGCGTACGTCACGGCGTGCCCGGGGCGTGGGGCCGGGGGCCGTGCGCCGACGGGACGCATCCTTTCGCCCCCCGTTTCGGCGCCCTCCCCTCATGCCGTGCCGCTGCGGGCGGTTCTCCGGCAGGCGGTCCGGGCACGATCGCTTACCGAGCCCCCTCCCGGTGTCCGGGCGGCGCCACCGGCCGGTCGCGCCGCCCTCGGGACATGCGGGCGGGCCGGGGAGTGCCGGGAGTGCCGGATCCGTGCGGCAGACTGGGGCGCGAAGACCGAGTGAAGGATGGGTATGCCGATCACACCTGCCAACGCGACGCACAGTCCGTCGAACGGTACCGCCGAGGCGATCTTGCTGGAGTTGGTCGACGACGAGGGCGTGACGATCGGCACCTCGGAGAAGCTGGCGGCCCACCAGCCCCCGGGACAGCTGCACCGGGCGTTCTCGGTGTTCCTGTTCGACGAGCGCGGGCGGCTGCTGATCCAGCAGCGGGCGCTGGGCAAGTACCACTCCCCCGGTGTGTGGTCCAACACCTGCTGCGGTCACCCCTACCCCGGCGAGGCGCCGTTCGCGGCGGCGGCCCGGCGGACCTACGAGGAGCTGGGCCTGTCCCCGTCCCTGCTCGCCGAGGCCGGCACGGTCCGCTACAACCACCCGGATCCGGCCTCGGGCCTGGTGGAGCAGGAGTACAACCACCTGTTCGTCGGCATGGTGCAGGCACCGCTGCGGACGGACCCGGAGGAGGTGGCGTCGACGGCGTTCGTGACCCCGGACGAGCTGGCCCGGCGGCACGCCGAGGACACCTTCTCGGTGTGGTTCATGACCGTCCTGGACGCCGCCCGCCCGGCGATCCGGGAACTGACGGGGCCGTCGGCGGGCTGGTGACCGTGCCGGTCACCCGCCGGTGACCGGTGTCAGAGCCGCACGGGTTTGAGTGGCAGGGCGGCCCAGACCACCTTGCCGCCGCTCGCGGTGTGCTCGACGTCGCACAGACCGCCCGCCTCGCGGGTGATCTCGCGCACCAGGAGCAACCCGCGGCCACCGGTGCGGCCGTGGTCGGTCTCCAGGGCGGTCGGACGGTAGGGGTGGTTGTCCTCCACGGACACCCGGACCCACTCGGCGCCGACGGCGACCTCGACGGCGAGCGTCGGGGAGAGCAGCGCCGCGTGCCGTACGGCGTTGGTGACCAGTTCCGAGACGATCAGCAGCACTCCCTGGACCACGTCCTCGGCGACCGGCACCCCCTGGCGCAGCAGCAGGTCCCGTACGGCGTGGCGCGCCTGCGGGACCGAGGCGTCGACGGCGGGCGCGGTGAAGCGCCAGACACCCTCGTACGGAAGCGGCGCCGCGGTGCCCGCCTCGACGGATCTCTCCCCGCCCTCCGGGCGTGGGCCGGGGTCGCTCCCCTGGTCGTCCATCGTCAGGTCGCCGCCCTCACACTCGATTGTCAGCACACGTCGAGTGTTGGTAACGAGCTACGCCTCCCCGAAGCGCTGAACAGAAGTCAGCGGATATCGAGCGTTTCCGACCGGGAGCGTTCACCACCGCCCATTGCGGGATCGTTTCTGCCCGCCGAGTGCCACCTCGACGAATTGTTCGGGTTGTATGGATTTGTCTTCGCTCCCCCTCGCCGTGAGCGCTCCCGCCGGTCGGCGCTTCGACCGGGACGGTTAGCATCCGGCCCCATGGAGCCCCGGTTGCTGCACGGCGTCACCGACGCGGTCGCCACGATCGTCATCCGCCACCCGGCGAAGCGCAACGCCATGACGACCGCGATGTGGCGCGCGCTGCCACCGCTGCTCGACACGCTGGCGGGCGACCCCGGGATACGGGCGCTGGTGCTCACCGGCGAGGGCGGGACGTTCTGCGCCGGGGCGGACATCTCCACGCTCCGGGGGTCGCCGCGGGAGGCGCAGCGGCTCGCCGTGGCGGCCGAGGAGGCACTCGCCGCCTTCCCCAAGCCGACGCTGGCGGCGATCCGGGGCCACTGCGTGGGCGGCGGGGCGCAGCTGGCGGCCGCCTGCGACCTGCGGTTCGCCCAGGAGGGGGCGGTGTTCGGGGTGACGCCGGCCAGGCTCGGCATCGTCTACCCGGCGTCCTCCACCCGGCGGCTGGTGTCGCTGGTGGGTCCGTCCGCCGCCAAGTACCTGCTGTTCTCGGGTGAATTGATCGACACCGGGCGGGCCCTGCGCACGGGACTGGTCGACGAGGTGCTGCCCGAGGGCGAACTGGACCGGCGGGTCGCGGAGTTCACCCGGATCCTGGCATCCCGTTCGCAGTTGACGCAGGCCGCGGCGAAGGAGTTCGCGAACGGGCGCACCGACCGGGAGGAGCACTGGGACGAGCGGGCGCACGGGAACGGCGACACCGCGGAGGGGGTCGCCGCGTTCCTGGAACGCCGGCCGCCCCGGTTCACCTGGAGCCTTTCGGATCAACGGCGGGACGCTCCGGGGCGATCGTAGCGGCACGGCGCGCATGGCGAGGCGTCGACGAGGTACACGCAGCCGCACGGAAGTCCACACGATCCGTCCCGGCCGAAGGCGGTCGGGGGACGAAAGGGGAAACACGTGTTCCGTGCCATCGCGGATGTCCTGCGCCAGATCGGCGGCGCCGTCGCCACCGTCGTGACCCTGCCGTTCCGGGCTCTGGCCCGGCTCTTCGGCGGTGCCTCGTCCGCCGGCCGCGGCCGGCGCGCCTGACCCGGCGCGCGCCACGGCCCGGCGAGTCACCGCCCTGATCCCCGATTGTCGGCGCCACCTGCCACAATTGCCGCGCAACCTCAGCGAAGAAGGCGGTACGGGATCGTGACGACACCCCCCACAGGGTCCATCGAAGGCAGGATCGCCGGGGAGCTCGGCGTACAGGAGCGGCAGGTCAGAGCCGCCGTGGAGCTGCTCGACGGCGGTTCGACGGTGCCCTTCATCGCCCGCTACCGCAAGGAAGCGACCGAGATGCTCGACGATGCGCAGCTGCGCACGCTCGAGGAGCGGCTGCGCTATCTGCGGGAGCTCGAGGAGCGTCGCACGGCGATCCTGGAATCGGTGCGTGAGCAGGGCAAGCTCACCGAGGAGCTCGAGGAGCGGATCCGTGGCGCGGAGACCAAGGCCCGCCTGGAGGACGTGTACCTGCCGTACAAGCCCAAGCGGCGCACCAAGGCGCAGATCGCGCGTGAGGCGGGGCTGGAGCCGCTGGCGGACGGGCTGCTCGCCGATCCGGGCGTCGAGCCCCTCGCCGCGGCCGCCGCGTTCGTGGACGCCGACAAGGGCGTCGCCGATCCGCAGGCCGCCCTGGACGGGGCGCGGGCCGTCCTCACCGAGCGGTTCTCGGAGGACGCCGACCTGATCGGCGAGCTGCGGGAGCGCATGTGGGTGCGCGGGCGGCTCGTCGCCAAGGTGCGCGACGGCAAGGAGGAGGCGGGCGCCAAGTTCGCCGACTACTTCGACTTCGCCGAGCCGTTCACCGAGCTTCCCTCGCACCGGGTCCTGGCGATGCTGCGCGGGGAGAAGGAGGAGGTCCTCGACCTCGTCCTGGAGCCGGAGGAGGCGACGGAGGGCCCGTCCTCGTACGAGGGCCTGGTGGCCCACCGGTTCGGGATCGGCGACCGGGGCCGTCCCGCGGACAGGTGGCTGCTCGACACGGTCCGCTGGGCCTGGCGTACGCGCATCCTGGTGCATCTCGGCATCGACCTGCGGCTGAGGCTGCGTACGGCGGCCGAGGACGAGGCGGTGCGGGTCTTCGCGGCCAACCTGCGGGACCTGCTGCTCGCCGCCCCGGCCGGCACCCGCGCGACGCTCGGGCTCGACCCCGGGTTCCGTACCGGTGTGAAGGTCGCCGTGGTGGACGCGACCGGCAAGGTGGTCGCCACCGATGTGATCCACCCGCACGTCCCGGCGAACCGGTGGGACGAGGCGATCGCCAAGCTGGCCCGGCTGGCGAAGGAGCACGCGGTCGAGCTGATCGCGATCGGCAACGGCACCGCCTCCCGGGAGACCGACAAGCTCGCCGGTGAGCTGATCACCAAGCACCCCGAGCTGAAGCTGACGAAGGTCATGGTGTCCGAGGCGGGGGCCTCCGTGTACTCGGCGTCCGCGTTCGCCTCGCAGGAGCTGCCGGACATGGACGTGTCGCTGCGCGGCGCGGTGTCGATCGCGCGGCGGCTCCAGGACCCGCTGGCCGAGCTGGTGAAGATCGACCCGAAGTCGATCGGTGTCGGCCAGTACCAGCACGACCTGTCCGAGGTGAAGCTGTCGCGTTCGCTGGACGCGGTGGTGGAGGACTGTGTGAACGGCGTGGGCGTGGACGTCAACACGGCGTCGGCGCCGCTGCTCGCCCGGGTCTCGGGCATCACGTCCGGGCTCGCCGAGAACATCGTGGCCCACCGGGACAGCAACGGGCCGTTCGGGTCCCGCCGCGAGCTGAAGAAGGTGCCGCGGCTCGGCCCCAAGGCGTTCGAGCAGTGCGCGGGCTTCCTCAGGATCCGCGGCGGCGACGACCCGCTGGACGCCTCCAGCGTGCACCCGGAGGCCTACCCGGTCGTGCGGCGCATGGTGAAGAGCTCCGGCCAGGAGGTCGCCTCGCTGGTTGGCAACACCGCCGTGCTGCGCTCGCTGCGGCCGCAGGACTTCGTGGACGAGACGTTCGGCCTGCCGACCGTCGGGGACATCCTGCGGGAGCTGGAGAAGCCGGGACGCGACCCGCGGCCGGCGTTCAAAACCGCCGTCTTCAAGGAGGGCGTGGAGAAGATCTCCGACCTGTCGTCCGGGATGATCCTGGAAGGCGTGGTGACCAACGTGGCGGCCTTCGGCGCGTTCGTCGACGTCGGCGTCCACCAGGACGGCCTGGTCCACGTCTCCGCCATGTCGAGGACGTTCGTGAAGGACCCGCGGGACGTGGTGAAGCCGGGCGACATCGTCAAGGTGAAGGTCCTCGACGTCGACATCCCGCGCAAGCGGATCTCGCTGACGCTGCGGCTGGAGGACGAGGCCGCGGAGCCGGGGGACGCCTCCTCCGGCGGGCGCCGGCAGCGCGGCGGGGGACGCCCGCCCCAGCAGCGCCAGGGGCAGGGCCAGGGCCGCGGTGGCCCGGCGCTTCGGCACCTCCGCGACCACGATGCGCGTGATCTTCCTGGTCTCGTGCCTGCTCCCCGGGCCGCAGTTCCTGCTCTACATAGTG
>NZ_JBSGHG010000063.1:0-22391 GCF_053604275.1 Streptomyces sp. NPDC004051
TCCACGGCCGGGTACTCACACCCTCCCGAACGGCCGAATCCTCACATCGGTCACGGCCTACCAGGCCACTTCAACAAGATCGTGTTACGAGCTCTTAGATTGGTGCCGGGGAACCGCGATCGGTGAAGTTGTAGCCGTCTTCAGGACGGACGATGAAGACCCCGGATCCAAGAGGGTCTTCCACGGATGCTCTGTGGATGCGATCTGCCCACTCGCGACTGGGCCACCGTGTGTCGCTGTCCCAACGGATCCCTGCGAGGTTGACCTCACCAGGGTCCACGGTGGTGAGGTCGGAGCCAACGAAGCTATTTGCCGCGTCAGTCAGGTTGTCGTGAGCTTCGACGAGGTTGCGGCCGAGGTCGGGGGCGAGGGAGAGCGCGAGAGCCGCGAGGACAGGGTGGCGCTCGAGTGCGAAGGCGAGCTTGTGAGCGACGTTGAGGGCACTATTGACGAGGCGGGCACGATGGACGTCGAGGCCACCGGCGAGGGCGCGTGCACAGGCGATGTCGAGGTCGACGGTGAGGTCACTGACGAGTCTGACGGCGAGGTAGTCGTCATGGAGGATGCGGTCGAGGGAAGGTGGGTGGGCGGCGTCGAGGTCAAGGGCGAGGCCACGAGCGAGGTCGAGACTGAAGTCGAGGCCGAGAGCGCGTTCGAGGTCGCGGTCGAGGTAGCGGTAGCGTTCGAGGTATCCGACGTTCCCGCGGACGCGTTCGAGGTCGCGGACAACGTCGCGGACAAGGTCGAGGGCACGGACGGGGTCATGGGCAAGGGCGCGTTCGAGGTTGCGGGCACGGTCGCGGAGGCGTTCGAGGTCAAGGATGAGGTGGGGGACGCTTCCGACGGCGTGGACCCGGTCGCGGACGAGGCCGAGAGCGCGGTCAAGGCCGAGGGCGAGGTCGTTGGCGCGGTCATGGGCGGGGGCGCGGTCGCGGGCGAGGTCGAGGGCTGCGGCGGCGTTCTCCAGGAAATCTGAGATCGTCAAAAGGTCGTCACGGCGCCGGAGCCGCTCCTGTGGAGACATGGTCTTCCAGCGAGCCGCTACGTCAACAAGCCTCTGCCCCAGCATGTGGCCACGGAGTGGATCGGCCTGGGGAGTCTCACGAGGGCGAGGAACATCCGGAACTGGAGCGGGAGGAGACGTAGCAGGACTACCCGGCTCGGATAGCAGGTTGGAAGGCTTCAGGGGAGGCCAGCCCGGTGCGTCGCCGTGCGGTGTTTCTGTTTTTCCGCCAGCCGTGCTCCGCGCGGAGGCGTGGGATGCTGCCGGGTGCGATTGGATGCCCAGCAGTGAGGTCAGCAGACGGCGTCCGAGGGGAAGCCGGCGCTGTCGTGCGACGGCTGAAAGCCAGTTGCCCGAATTACCGGTGCCCAAGACAGCTGCAGCGATACGTCGGCTCACGGAGGGCCGCTTCATCGTGTCGTACCTTCCCCGCCGATGGCTGGTCCGTGCGGAAGCTGGGGCATCTCGTGGCTGCCGAGCCCACTGCCTTGCCCGCCTACGGGGTTCTCGAGTTGACCATTCGACTGCGGTTCGGCGGCTGTGATGTCCGGCTGAAGGTTGGTGGGCAGCGCGTCGGAGCGGCCCTCGTTGCCGGCCGCGGAGGCTGAGGGCGCTATCGGGGGGGGTCTGGGTCGCGCTGGCTGTGGCCGGCTGTGAATCTCGGGCTCCGGGGCTTGCCGGTGTCGGCCGCTGAGCAGGCGATACGGGTTGCGGGGAAACTTCGGTCGTACCTGCCTCTGCGCCTATCGCTGTCTGCGGCGCGCCGGTGACTGCATCGCTCACCGACTGGACACGGCCGAGCTGAGTCAGGATCACCGGGGCCGAGATGCCGACGACGACGGCCGCGTATGCACCGCTGATCTGGCCCGTGGTGCCGAAAAGCACTGCGGCCCCGGCGCCCATCGCGCTGTGCACAACGACTGCAACTGGGTCGGCGACGGGGTCGAAGTACTCCTGGAACCGGGGTGCTCCGCTCTCCTGCCCGGCGGGTAACCCCCGATGGGCACGGCGGTCCGACTGCCAGTCCAGGCACCGGTTGTAGGCGTCAAGGAGCCCGCGCAGTGCACCTCCCGCCGCTCCCAGAAGGATCAGCATTGGCACGTCCAAGAATTCCCCCCGGTGGTACTGATGCTTGGCTCCCGTATGTGGAATCCGCCTCACGAGCGTAGGGCTCGACGTGAGACCGAAGAAAGGGGCGTGCTGTCGCACACGGCGCCGATATACCGGCGCCTGTCCGCGCAGTTGGTGCAGGCTCGCCGCGAGGTCGGCTTCCCTGGCCTGATCGACACCGTCCGCGAGGGCCACGTGCAGCCAACCTGCCGGAAGTGGGCGTGTTCGTGCGGCAGATGCCAGCCTGGTTTGGTTCCGCCTGGACAGGACCGAGGGGTGGAGGGGCGCGGTCACCGTCGCGACAGCTGGGCGGACCTCCTACTTCGCTGGCCACCAGAGCGAGGAATAGCGCAGGGGTGGAACACTGCCTCTTCACCAGTACCCATCGAAAGAGTCGAGCTGCGTGAGGTCCGCGTCTGGCTGACGGCGGATCAGGCTCAGCCGGTCGACGGGGTCTCGTACAACCAGGTCCCCACCACTCCTCTGCCGCTCGGCTCGGAGGCCCTGGACGACGACCGGTGGAGGTGGAAGGTGCAGCGGACATGGCCACAAGGGGACGGCCCGGCTCGGTCGTCGTGCATGTCTGGGACTGTTCCGAGGCGCCGGCCGCGATTCCGGAGATTGACGTGCTCGAGGCGCTGGAGGTGCTGCGGTCGACGGCCGGGGCGGTGCCGTGCAAGGAGTGCGGGGCCGCCGTGGCGCTGGACCCTGCGGTAGACCGGTCCAGAGGCACCACTGGCCCGACCGGCGGTGCTACGAGGCGTCCGGCTCGACGTGCTGCCCCTTGGGGTGGTCTTCCCGGCAGCGGTCGCACCAGCTGGCAGGGCGGCGGTCGCCGCGGAGGCGGTCGAACACCCACTGGTGTGCTTCGGGCGGTTCGCCGCAGATAACGCAGACGCCGGGGCGCATGAGCCCTTCGAAGTAGGTGTGAGCGAAGCCGCCGGGGCCGTCGTAATCGTCGTGCGCGACTCCTAGGCAGTCCCGGCCGGCCCGGCAGCGGCCGCAGCAGTCATGACCGAAGACGGTCGGGTCCACCTTTTTCTGGCACCCCAGGTGGCTGCACACGAAGTAGCCGCCAGCATGGTTGGTCCACGAGCGGACGACTCGGTCGGTGTCCTCCTCCTCATCCTCGACCTCGGCGGCCGCAGTGGCGCGAGTGTTGGAGAGGAAGAGGAAGCCGGCGACCGCCGCGGCGGCCACGCCGCCGACCACGACACCCGCTTTGCCAACGGGTCCGAGGCTGTTCCATCGGTCAGCTATGCGCTGGCGCAGGGTCCTTTCCTCATCGCTGCCTTCTGGCGGAGGGCCGGAAGGTTGAGGATCGCTACTCGGAGAGCGGGATGTCGTATCGTCCGGCGCTGCCATTTGACAGGTCGTCCTCTCTGTCCTGGGACCGGCAGTTTAGAGAACTGCCAGTCGCTTTCGGTCTGTCTGCTGGCGGCGGCCCGGCTCAGCGCCCGCGGTCCTTGGGCGCGAGCGCGGCGCAGACCGCCCACAGCAGCAGGGCCAAGGGGGTCGCCGTCACTGGGGCCATCACGAGAGCGATGTACAGCCAGTCCCGCACCGTGGGGGTGGGCATCACGGCGAGACACGTCCACTCCATGACGATCAGGCTCAGGAGATAGAAGCCGATTAGCGTCTCCAGCCACTTCGGCATGGTGTTCACGACGCTCTCAACTCCGCGGTCTCCACGAGGTGGGTGAACCGCTCGTCAGGCCCGGGGCCGACGCGCGCACCAGGCGGGTACCCCATCTCCGAGGTGGCGTGGCACGGCATCGACTCCTCGTCGCTCTCCAGCAGCACTTCGACGTACTGACCGGAAAGACTCACGATCCGGCCCGGCCGGTCCGCGTGCTTGACCGCCAGGCCGACGCGCAGGTCGAGGCCGTAGTAGTTCCGGATGTGCTCGAAGCTGGACTTGATCCGAGCCTTGATGCTGGCGGCGTGCTCCCGCAGCTCCTCGATGCGGTCGAGTGTGTCGTACCGCCACTGGTGCTCGTCGCGGGTGCCCACGGGCGGGCCGTCGTACAGGCTGGCGTACAGCATGCGGGCTTCGCCCTCCATGCGTTCGGTCTCGGCGAGGATCACGGCGCTCACCGGCTCGCCTCCGTCTGGGCGAGGCACAGGAGGCTGGCCGTCAGGACGGCGGGGTCGTAGGCGGTGGTCACGATGCTCTTCCCGGAGCTACAGGCCGATGCCTCCGGAAGCGGCGTCGGTCCAGGCATCAGTATCGCGGGTATACCCCCAAAAACAGGCGAGTTGGCGGCCTGCGCCTGATCCCCGGAACGGACGCGACGGGCGGTTGCGGTGTGCGGCCGGGGGATCGGGGCGGGCCTGTGTGGTGTTGCGCGTCGGCGGGCCGGGGCGGCCTGGGCGGACCGCCGGGTCACGTATCCGCTCATGGTGACGACCACATGCTTCTCACGGGACGTGGAGGCGGCAGCAGCAAGGTACGGCATCACTCTGGTTGACAGCACGACACTGCGCACCTGGGCCAGCTTCGGTAAGCCCTTGGAACTTGGCTGACGGAGAGATAGGAAGAGTACGTCTTGCGCAACGACCTCGGCACCGCCAACTGCAGGGCCATCGGCACGGACGGGACTTCACCGGCCCCAGTCGGCCCTGGTCAGGAGGCCATGCGAGACACCACACCGAGCGGTTTCAACGTTCCGTGCTTCACTGTCTGCCGCGTCGGGAGGACTTGTCAGACCCTGGCCGTAGGGTCGCTGCATGTCGATACCCAGTGAGCTGGCCGCGGGCGCCGGTGCCGCCTTGGGCCGCGAGAGAACGTCGGCGGCGGCCTGGCCGCCGACGCGGGGTGTTCCGGATCTTCGGTAGAGAGCCTGCTCTCCTCATCGCGTCCTCCCCGCCGACGCGGGGTGTTCCGGGCCGGGCAGGCCGGGCAGGTCATGGACGTGCTGTCCTCCCCGCCGACGCGGGGTGTTCCGGCGGCGCCCACGCCGTACTCGGAGCCGGTATGGTCCTCCCCGCCGACGCGGGGGTGTTCCGAAGAGCGTGAGGGGCACGGACCCGGTCGTGAAGTCCTCCCCGCCGACGCGGGGGTGTTCCGCGGCGAAAGTGGCTCCGCAGGTAGTACAACGGGTCCTCCCCGCCGACGCGGGGGTGTTCCGCCGAAACACAGCCGGATACGGTGCGGCGCGGAGTACTCCCCACCGACGCGGGGGTGTTCCGGTGCGTGAGCTGGACCAGGCCGCGCAGATCATGTCCTCCCCGCCGACGCGGGGGTGTTCCGGACCTGCAGTGGTCCATCTGCGTGGTTCAGTTGGGTCGTCACAGGCTCCGGCTGGCGGCGTGTGGGTTGGTGACGCGCGGGAGGCCGGGTGGAGTGGTGCTGAACTGTGTAGACCTGCGGGTCGCTGCCGACTTCGTGCGGGTGCCGGTGCCGTGGGCGAGGTCCTCGGTGAGGCTGGCCAGGAGCGGGGCGGGTGTGTAGGGCGAGGCGTGGAGGGCCCAGGTGGGGCGGTCGATGCTGGGGCCGGCCCAGAGGGTCCAGGTGGGCAGGGCGCTGGGGTTCTGGGCGGCGAAGGCGTCGAACTGGACGCCGGCGTCGCCCGGGGTGGTCTCCCAGCGGATCCATCGGCCCTCGATGGTGTGCTTCCAGCCGGCGTCGGTGAGGGGGCGGGTGGCTTCGGTGACGGTCTTCTCGGTGGTGGGGCTGCCGATGGCTGTTTCCCAGGCGTCGCCTTCCGCGAGTCTGCTCAGGAGGGTCTTCAGCAGAGGGGCGGGGGTGGTGCCGGTCAGGGTGAGGTGCCACATGCGGTCGGAGACGGGTGTCTCGTAGGCGGCGAAGGTCCAGGCGGTCTCGCGGGGATTCGTTTCGTGGACGAGTTCGGCCCGCAAGGTCTGTGACTCGTGGATGAGGTGGGTGGTGTCGTCCGACCAGGTGCGCCATTTCTCCCATTCGTCGTGTTCTGTGACGAACTCGTCGAGGGCGGCATCGTGGTCCGCCGGGTCGGCGGCGTAGGCGGGAACCATCTCGGTCCGCTGGGTGGCGGGATCGGGTTCCAGTGGGCTTGGCAAGTGCAGCGTGCTGCGGGCTTCGGCGGCCTGGCGCTCGACGGCGGTCATGGGCGCGGGCCCGGGGCGCATGGTGTCGCCGTGGAGGCGTTCGAAGGCGGCGAGGGCCTTGGCCGGTGAGTCGAAGGTCTCGGTGATCGTGCGCAGGTGATTCTCGCCGTGGAGGGCGACGCTGCTGCCGTCGCGGTAGGAGCCGACGGCGACCACGGTCCCACTGTCGTCGGCGTGGGCGTGGATGACGAGACGGCCGTAACGGATGTCGTCGTAGATCTTCTGGGCTTCGTCGGAGATCTCACGGATCTCCTGGCGGGTGCACCAGGGCATGGGGTAGTCGGCCCAGGTCCACTCCTCGTCAATGGCTTCGCACAGGCTGGGCGTGATCTCGGCGCTGATGCCTTCGGCGGTGAGTGCCTGGGCGGCCCGTTCTGCCCAGTAGGGCTCCTCGTGGTCGATGCGGGCCATGACCAGTGTGCGCTCGTCCACGCTCTCGAAGCCGCGGACGCTCAGGTGAGCGTGGGGGATGTGTCGTGCGGTTCCGGAGATGGTGGCGACGACGGCGCTGCGATGGGAGGGGTGGGTGTCGAGGCGGACGTGTGTGTCGATGGACGGTGTTGTCAAGGTGGGTTGCTCGATTCGGCCTGGGGTCGGGCCATGGGGTCTTGGCCCTGGGCGGGTAGAGGTCAGCGGGAGATGCGAGGGGAGGGCGGAGTCGTTACCGGGGGTGGGCCCGCCCGGGGCGGGGGTGAGGTTCGGGAGTGGGCGGGACCGGTTGGTGGTGTGGGGTGGTTGGCCCGTTCCCAGCGGGTGCGCAGCGAGGTGAGGTCTGCCAGGGCACGGCGGCTGCCGATGAGTAGCTGGTACGGGGTGGTCGCTGGATCGTCGGTGAACGCTGTGATGCGTGTGCCTATGCGATGTGCGGTCGTGAGGACGGCGCGCTTCAGGACGCGTTCGCCCCAGTAATGGGGCGAGCCGCCGGGTGGCGTGTCGAGGAGGTCGAGCAGGTTCCGGGGGGTGATCTCCGCGGTGAGCAGGTCCTTGTGCTGGGCCTCCCACAGGACGGTGACGGGGTCGACGGGAGCTCCGCTCCGGGTCAGGGCGGTCAGGCACTGCCACAGGCCGACGTGGAGCGGATGGGTGAGGTCCTGGGCGGTCAGCCAGCGCATCTGCTCGGCCTCCGCGGGGTGTGCGGTCGCAGTTGCCAGCAGCGACCGCTCCTCGTCGAGCGCTTCCTCGTCGTGACCGCCGAGTGTGTCGCTGGGCGGTGGCATCGGTGTGCGGGGCAGGGAACCGGGGTGCGCGGGGAAGCGGGCCGCGAGGTCGTCGGCGCAGCGGGCGAGGGCGTCGGCTTCGGCGAGGGTCGCGGAGACGGGCCGGGGAAGCGTGGGGTCTGTCGCGGTCTGTATGAGGCGGTGGGCGTGCAAGCGCAGGGTACGGCGGGCGTGGTCGGCCTCGACCATCCGCGCGTAGGCGGGCGCGTGCTTGGGCCATGGGCAGATCTGGACCAGCGTGTGCAGGTAGGAGGCGGTCAGTCCGCGGGCCTGCTCGCGGGCGGTGGTCAGGACCGCGGACAGCCAACCGGCGTCCTTGGCGTGCCGGCCGGGGTCGGGGGCCGGCAGGGAGCGGATCGCGGCGAACAGGGCGCCGTGGGCGTGGTGGGAGAAGGAGTCGGGTCCGACTCCGGTGATGTCGGCGAGGCGGCGGGGTTCCAGGAGGAGGGCGCCGAGAAGGGCCTGCTCGGCGTAGTGCACCGGCTGCGGCGGAGGCGGCGTGTCGAGGCCGCCGTCCTCGTCGGGGGCGTGGTCGGGGAGCATCAGGCAGCGAGGGTGAAGTCGTCCGGGTTGACGGGTACTCGGAGGTGCGGGGCGAGGAGGTGGGCGGCGAGCAGCGGGGGGACGGCATTGCCGATCTGGGAGAACTGCTGGCCCTTGTTTCCTTGCCAGGGGTAGTCGGCGGGGAAGGTCTGCAGGATGCCGGCCTCCTGGGCGGTGATCCGGATCGGCTCCGGGGCGGCCTGGGACTCGTCGTCAGACGGGGTGCTGACGGGCTCGGCGACCCAGGTGCACTCGTTCGCGCGGTGCCCGAAGAACAGGGTCCCGGCGGGCTCGTCCAGCGGCCGGACGGTGGCGTTGGCCTGGCTGTTGCTGCGCAGCGCCCACTTCCAACGGGTGGCCTTGCCGGTGAAGGTGGGCGCAGGGCTCCCTGCGGGGGTGGCCGAACGGGTGCCGTGCCGCGTGGTCCAGCCCGCCCCGCGGATCTGGGGTTCGAGCACCACCTCCGTGGGAACCCTCTGTGGGCGCCACAGACCTCGCTCCCGGGCGGTGGCAAGGGCTTGGCGTGAGCCGGAGGGGAAGGGCTCGGGGCCTCCGCCCGGTCCGCCGCCGGCGCACACGGTGGGGACGGGCCGGTCGGTGGCGCCCCAGCCGAGGGCCTCGGCCATGCTGACCCACCGGGCGAGGCCCGGACCGAACAGCGACTCGGGCTCGGCGACGTGGGCGTGGGTGGGCACGGGCGGTTGGGCTGTACGGATACGGGAGGCGAGGAGGATTGCTCGCCGTCTCGTCTGGGGGACGCCGTAGTCGGCGGCGTTGAGGATGCCCGTCCAGACGGAGAAGCCCCAACGGCGCAGGACGGCCGCGTACTGCCGCCACAAGGGCAGGACGTCGGGGACCTCCTCCATGGCGACCCACTCGGGTTCGCCGACCGTATTCAGGGCGTGGAGGTAGCGCATCGGTTCGGCGGCCAGCATGCTGCGTTCGTCCCGGCAGGCCGCCAGTAGCTTCTCGCGGGTGTCCCGCCCGGCGGCCAGGTCCGCGACAGCCTGGTGCACCAGCGGCTGGTCCACCAGACCCAGACGCTTGCCGGCCATCGACCATGCCTGGCACGGCGGGCTCGCGATCAGCCCCCACGTTCGGCCGACCCACGGCCACGTCGGGTACAGGGCCACGTCCGTCCGGATGGTCAACTGGCCTGCGACAGTACGGGTCTTGCAGGCCCACTTGTCCCACTCCAGGCCGACGTCCCGAGCACCCAGCACGGTCAGGGCGTGGCTCCAGCCGCCCGGTCCGGCGAAGAGGTCGAGGATCAAGAGGTCAGCCCGAAGTCGTCCTGTGCCGGCGCGTCCGCATCACCCCGGCACGCCCAGGGCGAGCACCCGTCGGCCACGCCGTGCTCCAGCTCGTACACGTCCGTCAGCTCGTCCTGGAGAGCTGCTCGTTCGGCGGCGGTGACGTGGTCGATCGGTGCCTCGCTGAGGGGTACGCGCGAGCGATGAAGGAACGCCTGGCCGAGCAGCTTGTTGCCGGTGGCGTTGGCGCGGGCGTTGCCCTTTCGGATCGCGGCGTCGAATTCGACGACGTCCTGCCATTCTTCGGGGCTTGTGTCGCGGATGTGGCGCCATTGCGCGTTGCCGTGGAAGGGGCACCCCAGGCACGACGATTTCGGTGTGTCCGCGAGGCCGAGCGACGCCAGGTAACGGGTGCAGTCGCTACGGGACCAACCCATCTCGATCAACGGATGGACGTTCTTCATGTAGCGGACGTCGGCGTCCTTGGCGCGATGGAATTCGTCCGTCGAAATGCCGATCCACTGCTCGACGAACACATCCTTCGGGATGCGCTGCGGATGGGGGTATCCGAGGAGTTCGCGGACCTTCTTCTTGATCGGCTTTATTTTGTACTCGCCAGTGCTTCTCTGCACTTCACTCTCATGGGTGAAGGCGGGTATGTGGCTCGTCAAAGGGCCTCCGAGATGGATGGGATGGGGTCAGGGGTGGTGACGGCGCTGGCGGCCGCCGGGCAGATCCCCGACGTCGGTAAGATCAGCGCTCTCATGGGGGTGCGATGCGAACATCGGGGCTGGGCGGCGAGGGACAGAAGTACGCGCTGACCTCGGATGAGGACGACAGCGATTTCTGGGGCTTCGCTCACGAGGCCGAGGGGCTGTTCACGCCCCTGCCGGAGGAGGAAGGAGCGCGCCGAGTGCACCTTGCGGGTTGCCTCCCGCAGGGCGGCCTAGTGAGGTGCGTTGACCACGTCGGCAGTCGTCGTGCTGTGGCGGGGAACGCCTGGTTCGAGCTCCTCGACGGTGACGGTGCCACCATGGGGTCCTACTTTGTCAACGAGGTCACCGTCATCGACGTCAAGCCCTCCGCCCGCGGCGCCGACCTCGTGGACCTCACGGTGACGCTCTGGTGCGAGAACGCCCTGCCCGGAGCGGAACGACTGTGGGAGCTGATCCGCAGCGGTCACTTGAACCACACCGAAATGTGGCACGAACTCGCGCCCGAGGACCGACACGCGTGGCTGTCGGTGGCCCTGTGGTCCCGGGAGTACCAACGTCGGGGGAAGCCCGATGCGCCTGCAGGTCAGGTGTTCACCTTGGACGGCCGACACATCAATGACAGGGACACCTTCTACTGCGCGATCGGTGAGGCCATCAACGGCCCCGGTGGGTACTTCGGCTGGAACCTGGACGCTCTGGACGACTGTCTGAGAGGCGGCTGGGGCGCGACCACTCCGTTCACCTTGCACTGGGACTCCTCGGCCGAGGCTCGGACGCGGTTGGCAGAGCGCGTGCCCGCCGGTGAGCGCGAGCTTGTGCTGTTCGACCTGCTCCTGGAGATCTTCGAGGAACGGGGTGTGAGCGTCATCCTTCGGTGACAGCTCGTTGCTTCGAGGCATCGGTCTGGGGGTCGTCATTCGGACTCCTGCGGACGGCGGCGTGCGGGGATGCCGAGGTGGACGGCTGGTCGCTGGGCTCGGCGTTGGGTCTCGTCGCGCTTCGCGCGGAGGAAGGTGAGGGTGAGGTCGATGCCCTCGATCTCACCGATCCAGCCTTCGGTCTCGGCCTGCGTCCTGCGTTGCAGGAGGTCGGCTTCGAGCTCGGAGAGCCGGGCGAGCATCTTGGGATTGACGTGGAGCATGGGGCAGCGGATGCAGGCGTGTTCGTGCTGGCAAGGGGTGCCGTAGGGGCGTCCGCAGGATCCGAGCTCGACCTTGCGGCGGTCGAAGTGCTCCTCGAACTCGGTCCACTCGTCTGAGGTGGTGTCCCGGTATTTGTCGGTGGGACGGATCTGGCGCCGGTGTTCCAGGTGCTCCTGGTAGTGGCGGATGACGTCTTCGTCGAACACCGCGACGTAGCCGCGAGTGGTCTGGACATTCAGGTGCCCGAGCAGGGCCGCGCCGATGTGGATCGGCAGGCCGCTGTTGACGAGTTCGGTGATGAAGATCCGGCGGAAGTCGTGCGGGGTGAACTTCAGTCCCTTGAAGCCGGGGTGCACTTCGGCGAGGGCGAGGCAGCGCCGCTCGATCATCTTCTGGATCGTGCCGACGTTGAAGACCGCGGGAACCGTGCCGTTCTGTCGCTGGAACAGGAACGGCATCGGCGGACTCCAGACCTTGTCGTGCGGGTCGTAGCGAGTCACGAGCGGGATCGGCCGGCCGGTGCGAGCGTGTCGGCGGATGATCGAGGCGATCACGTGGAAGAGCTCGGCGGACATCGGGATCACGCGTTCGCGGTCGGTCTTCGAAGGTGCGATGACCAGCAGTGCGATGACCTCGCCACCGGGCCGCTGGTACTGGCGGATGCTCAGGTGGGTGAGCTCGCACAGCTCCTCGACGCGGACGCCGGAGTGCCGCAGCGTCTCCACCGCTGCCCAGTCCCAGAAGGTGGTTTCCTCCTCGGCGGCGATGTGGACCATCTCGCCGCTGTCGTTGTTGCGCAGACGCGGCGGGATCGGTGCTGTGTGACGGCTGAGCTTGCGGTCGGTTTCGCTCAGCACGCGTGTGTAGCTGGTGCCGGCGAACGTGAACGACTCTCCCTCGGCCGCTTCCTCGGCGAGTTGCAGAAGCTGGCGGAAGTGGTCGTAGCGGGACTCGACGTGCTCGACGAGTACCGGCAGCAGCGGCTGACGCTGGCGCGTGCGGTCGGCGCTGCGTTCGTTGATCCGTCGACGGCGAGCGCCGAGCCCGTGCAGGTCGGAGGGTGGGACCGGGCAGGGAGCGACCCACGTAGCCCACCGCTCGGGTTCCTGAGCGGCCCAGGTGTGCAGGTCGTAGTAGAAGCTGCGGACTGAGATGACCAGGCTGTCTGCTCCGGCGCGCGGAGCACCGTTGTCCTTGACGGCGATCATCTGCCGCCAGGCGGTGTAGATCTCCGGGGAGATCCGCAGGTCAGCCTGGTCGGGGTTGAGGCGTTCGATCTTCTCCCAGAAGTGGTGGGCCAGGTGCAGGACCAGGTTCTTCAAGGTGGCGTAGTCGGTGTCCGCGCGGCGCCGCGTGAAGTAGTCGATCAACAGCCCGCGAACGGCCTGGTTGCGGATCGGGTAGTGATCGACGAGCTCCTCGACGCTCTTCTGGCCCCGCATGAGAGCAGCGCGCATCGTCGCCGGAACGGTCGGTGGAAGGTGGCCCGTGGCGTGGAGCACGTGCCACACGCCTTGGCCACGGAGCCGGTTCCCGGCCTTGTTCCCGGGGTCCACCACCGACCAGGCCCGCCGGTTCTCCTGCGCGAAGTGCAGCAGCGCGGGAGCCGTGACGTCGCTCAGCGCGACCCCCTGAACGGCGAGCAGAACGCACAGGTCGAACAGGGCCTCGGTGCGGTGCGCGTAGGTGTGCTGGTGCACCTCGACCTGCTTGGCGAACTCGTCCAGCAGCGGATCGCTCTGGGCGGAGATGAAGTGGGCTGCGAAGCCGGTCATGTGGTGGCGCCGGAAGGCCACCAGGGACGGTTGGATGACGCGCAGGCAGATCAGGGCTCGCAGGCCGGTGGTGAGTTTGACGCTGGGGCTGCGGCGGCACTCCAGGTCGTTGACGTCGGCCAGTCCTTGCCCGACAGGGCTGGCGTCCCACCGTTCCTGCCAGGTCAGGCCGGGGTAACCGGCCAGGTAGTCCAGGAGGAGCCCGGCGGCCTGGCCGCGCTGCTGTCGCGTTGACGTACCTCCGTCCCAGGTGTCGACGACCAGCTTCGCGATCGACCGCGAGCTGCTGCGGGAGAGGTCGCCGAGCGGGCGGGGTGGCATGGCGGCGGTGGCCGGCTCGGCTGTCATCGGGCCGCCGACGAAGCGGCTGGGGTAGTCCAGGCCCTCGGCGATCGGGCCGTGGCGGCGGCTGACGCCGGTGGTGGGGCTCGCGGCGGTCTTAGGCACCGAACACCGCCGCGATGTCGTCGGCGGCGTAGCCGGTCGGGTAACTCACCTGGGGGCGCGGCTGGTTGTAGTGTTCCAGTAGGGCGTCGAAGATCTCCTCGACCCGCACCGCCAGGTAGCGGCTGGTGGTCTGGATGTTCGCATGGCGCAGCACCGCCTGGACCTCGGGCAGCGTGAGCTTGCCGCTGTTGGCCATCCGGTGGGCCGCGGTGTGGCGCAGGTCGTGAAGCGTCCAGTTCGTGCGCAGGTTCTGCTGGGCCCGCTGCACCACTCGACGCATAGCCCAGTAGGTCAGAGGCCGGTCTTCACCGTGCCGGGTCCGCCAGACGGGCTCGCCAGCCTCTGGGGTGCCGGTGCTGTCCAGGTAGCGGGCCAGTCGGACACATGCCTCCGGTGAGATCGGCACGAGCTCGCGTTCCCGGGTGCCCTTGGTGATGACGTAGAGGCCCGGCTTGGCCCAGTGGATATCGTCGGTGCCGACACCGAGCAGCTCCTCCGCCCGGGCGCCGCTGGAGACGTAGTAGTCGAGCAGGGCTCGGTCCCGCTCGCAGCCCATCGCGGCGAACAGCTCGTCCCACAGCGGGTCGGGGATGGAGCGCGGAGGCCGACCGGTCACCTTCTGGCGCAGCCTGGCCCGGCCCAACACCGGCTTGGGCGCCAGCGGGCTCAGGTGACTCAAGGCCCGGCGTCGCTGTGGCGAGATGGGCACCGGGTTCGCCACCGGACCTCGTCCGTAGTGCGCGTGGAACGCGTAGAAGCCGCTCACCACAGACAGGGCGTGGTTGATCGTCGTGGGTGCGTACCCAGGGCCGAGGTACGGCTTCCCGGTCCGCGGATTGACCGTTCCCGGAGGCGGCGACTGAGGGTTGCGCCGACGACGCTGCGGGTTCGGGGCCGTACGCAGCCAGCCGGTCAGGACAGCGGTCTCCGCCTCGGTTGCCCGTTCCCAGGCCACATCGAGCAGCCACAGCAGCCGGAACCAGCGCAGCATCCCGAACCCGTAGCTACGGGCAGTCAGCGGACTGCTGTCGCTCAGCGCCAGGTCGCGCAGGTACGCGGTGACCGGCTCTACCTCGCGTCCGAGACCGTCGATGACGATGAAGGGAGGGTGGGCCTCACCGGTTTCCACCACGGAACCAGCGTGGGGCAGCTGGGCCCGACCCTCCATCAGTTCGTGACGTAGATCCACTTCACTCTCCTTGATCGCGATGACCGACACCGCGATCAACGAGGAGAAGAGGTGCAGATAACTGTGCACTGGCGCCTGGTCATGCCCTGCTTCCCGTCCTGGTTCAGGATGTAAAGAGGCATGGAGGCGAATCGGTGATTCGGGTCGAGGGCGTCGTCGCGAATGTTTCCGGAGGAGACGCGCAGCACAGGGATTCCGGCGGGCCTGGCTATCTCTGTCTCCAGGCGGTCGAGGTGCTCATATACAGCAGCCGGTTCCCAACCTGTGTCGGCGAAGATGGCGTAATCGACTTTCGGAAGGACGCCTTCGGCGGAAAGAGCGAGCATGACGCTGGACTGGACTCCCGCGCCGAGCGATATGGCGCGGAACTGCGGAGTGGCGGAAATGGAAAGTCCTGAGGGTGAGGTGGTGGGGAGAGCGGGCCGGCGCTCAGCGATGCGTATGGAGTGCGTGGGAGATGCTGGCGGCAAGAGCGCCCGCTTCGGCGGGGAGCAGGCTGCTCATCGGCGCCTCCCGCCCGGCTTGCTGGGTGCGGGTACCTTGCCCGGTGATGCTGAGGGCGTCGGTCCGGGCCGCTGGGTGTCCAGCACCAGCTTCCCGGCGGCCGTGACCGTGACGTCCTGGCCGGCGATGGCCGAGTGCTGTGTGTCGATCCGGATCAGACGGTGCTTCTCCAACACGGCGAAGGGTGTGGCGTGGATGCCGCCGTCGCCGGCCATGACGCTCCTGCTTCCGCCTCGGCGCTCGTAGCGGCGGGCGCCGCCTTGGGCGATCCTGCCGAGTGCCGTGTACTGAGCGTTGGTCAACTGCGGCAGTGACGGGCGGTGTTCTGGGCGGTCCTTCAGATCGCGGGCGATTCCGGCCGCCGTGTACCGGCAGCACGTTGCGCACAGGTCGAGGTGGTGGGCGGCCGTGGTCAGGCTCTCGGCCAGGAGGGGCATGGCCTCGGCGTGCCGGGCTTGGTGCACGGCAGCATCGTCGACCGGTGGGCCTCCGGCGAAGGCGGCGGCTTCGAGCGGGTTGTCGGCCACGGCTCTCGCCAGCTGCGAAGCGGCGAGAGAGCCGGAGGCGATGACCTCACTGAGCGTCTCCAGGGAGGAACGACTGCCGGGCACGGCCGTGTACTGGCTGCCATCGAGCACGGACAGGCGGACCAAGGCGCGGCCGACGAGCTCGTGGATGGCGAGGATTTTGGGACCGAGCTGCTGCAGCATCTCGCTGCCCGGTTGGGCGTCCAGGGCGGTGACGGTGGTGTGCAGGGCGGCGAAGTCGGCGCCGAGCTTGCGGAGATGGCCGATCTGCACGGGCAGGTCAATTCGGCGCATGGTGTTGGTGGGGCTCCGGTGGAGTGGCGAGATGCTGTGATCAGGTCGCAGGGCCGAGGTCGTCCTGTGCAGGGGCGTGCTTGGTGACGGCGCGGGTGGTGATGGCCTTCGAGGCGCGGGCGGAGGCGGCGGACAGCTCGTCGGCGCCGGGCTCCAGGTACCAGGGGCGCAGGTCGAGCATGGCGGCGCGCATGCCGGTGGCGAAGCACAGGGCGGTGCCCTTGGGCAGGGCGCGGATGGCGTCGGCGGGCAGGATCCGCTCCTGCCGCATGGACACCGAGGTGGACTTGCCGGACTCGGAATGGGAGGTGGAGGTGGTCTCGACGTCGTGGTCGCCGATCAGCCGGGACAGCTTGTCGGCGAAATCCGGGTCGTCGATGCCGGAGCCGATGACCTTCACGGTGGAGGCGGACCACATGGCGTCCATGCCCGCGTCCCCCCAGACCTTCTGGCCCTGGCGATAGGACTGCAGGATGGTGATCGGGATGATGCCGCGGCTGCCGAGGTGGGAGTACAGGTCCGGCAGGTCAGAGATCTTGCAGACGTTGGCGGCCTCGTCGAGGATCGCGAGCATCGGCGGGTCGAGGCGTCCGCCGGCGCGCTCGGCCTGGGCGGTCGCGGCCCGCATCACGGAGTCCGCGCACGCGGCGATCAGCGCGCTCGCTCCGCCTCCGCCGTCCTTGCTCAGCAGGTAGAGCGTGTCGGTGGAGGTGACGAACTGCGACGGGCGGAACTCGGGGACGTTCTTCTGCGGGGTGACCCAGGCGGCGATCTCGGAGTTCAGCAGGGCGGCGGCGTACTGGCGGGCGGTCTCGTAGATGCCGTCGCGGGTCTCGGGCGGGCCTTCGACGGTTCCCTTGAGCTGGGCGGCGACGGCGGTGAAGTCGTGGTCGCGGAGGATGTCCAGCGGGGTGCGGTCGGCGGGGAAGGCGAGCCACTGCATGACGTCGGTGATGGGCCGGTCATCGAGCGCGGCGGCGAGGAAGAGCTGGGACAGGATGTTGGACCCGGCCTTCGACCAGAAGTCACCCTGCTGGGAGGCGTCCACGCTCGCGGCGAGGAAGTGCCCGGCCAGGCGACCGGCACCGTCCAGCGTCTTGGCGTCCGCGAGGGGGTTCCACCACATCTCGCGGGACGCGTGGGCGATCTGCTGCGGGTCCATCGACCACACTCGCCCCGCCGTGGCCCGGGCGTCGAGGGTCGCGGTGTACGCGTCGCCCGCCGCCTTGTTCGAGGTCAGCAGGACCGGGCCGGGCGCGTTGAGGATCGAGGGGGTCGCCAACGACGTGGTCTTGCCGGAGCGCGGGGCCATGATCGCGACGGCGACGTCCTCATACCCCATGCGGACCTCGTGCTTCGTGCCCTGCAGATTGCCGAGGAGAACACCTGTGTCCTTGGCGTCGATGCGCTTGGCGGTCTTCAGACTCGGCCGCAGGGAGCGGGCCTTGTCGGTGATGGCCTTGGCCAGCAGGGGCTCGATGTCCCGGGGCCTGGCCATGCCGGCGATCTTCTTCTTCCGTTCTCCACCGGTCTTGTGGCGCGACCACAGGATGACGGCCGCGGTGGCGAGCGCGAGCAGCACGGCGGCGGGGACGAGACGGGCTCCGATGAGCAGAGATGTTTTTCCGGCGTGGGGCCAGAGCTGGTCGGGGTGGAGCAGAGCGGTGGTGGGCGCGTATGAGGCCCAGGGCCGGCCGGCCAGCCAGGCGGTGATGTTGCCGGACAGCCAGGCGAGGTGGGACAGGGGGACGACGATGGCGGCCATGCCCAGGAGGAGGCGGAAGGCGATGTCGTAGCCGTCGGAGGGCTTGCTGGCGGAAGGGGGCAAGGGCGATGTGCTTCCGGGCGAGGGTGGGAGGCGTGGGTCAATGGGTGTTGCCCGGGTGGGCCGGTGGGCGCCGCGGGGTGCTCGGGGCCGCCGACGGTGCGCTGCGGCGGGCAGCGAATGTGCGGATGTGGTTCTCCAGGGCGAAGGCGATCAGGCCGACAGGCAGGTTGGCCTCGGCCCGTGTGATGCGGTTCGGGTCGACGGTCTCGGGAGGCGGGGCCCCACTACCTCCGTACCGGGGTGGTCCGGCCGGCCACGGGCGCCGGCTTCGCGGTCGGCGGCGGGGCCAGGTGTGACCGGGGGGTGCGGGCAGTGGTGTTGATGTCGATGACGGCGTGGCCATGAGTGGCCCAGTCGTCGAGGTAGCTCCATGCCTCGGCGTAGTGGTCGGCGAGCGCGGCCTCGTACGTCGGCGTGCCGGGCCGAGTGGTGAGGGGGAGGTCGGCGCAGGTCTGCTGCCACTCCTGGTGCAGGACGTCCAGGCGGTCGAGCGCGTCGCGCAGGGCGCCGAGCTGCCAGGCCCAGCGGGACTGGACCGCACGGGCGGGCAGTGGGGCGAGTTGTTCTTCTGCGGTGGCGAGGAGTTGCCGTGCGGTGGGGTGGATGGCCTCGAATGCTTCGGCGGTCTCGCGGTCGCGCCGGCGCTGTCGGAGGCCGTAGGCGTGTTCGTCGAACGGCCAGCCGTCGAGATCGGTGTTCTCTTCGGAGTAGTAGTCCCAGTTGGCCAGGATGCAGGTGCTCTCGCGTAGGAAGACGGAGAGCTGCTTCAGAGTGGCGCGGTGGGAGTCGGAGGTGGTGGAAATGACGGGTCCTTGTGGGGTGGTGATGTTCGGAGTCCCGTGTTCGGCGGTCATCGCCACAGGGAGGCAGACGGAGATGGCGGCGGAGCGGGGACCTTGACCGTCTCGGGCTGGGGGCGTCGCCGGGCCGCACGGATCCGGGCACCAAGGGCACGGAGTCGCTCGGTGTGCGCGTCGACCACGTGCTGCGGGGACAGGGGACTCGGCTCCTGCACGGCGCCATGGGCGGTGCGGTCGAACATGCCGCGCTGGAGCGGGGCCGGGTCGGCGAGTGCGGTGACGAAGGCTTCCACCAGGCGAGTGGGCGTCTGGGCATCGAACCAGGCGTGCCAGAGTCGGAGGCAACGGGAACCGTGTCCGGGCTCGTGCGCCTCCACGTGCCAGGACACGGTGGCGTTCCGTTCGGGACGCCGTTCGACGCGGCACGTGGCGTCCGGCGAGCTTGCGGCACCGCGCGCATCGATGAGCCAGCCTGCGGAGTCCGCCGCGACCAGGGGGTCGCGTGGCTCGGCGGCCGAGGGGGTGACGAGGGCATCGGTGACAGCGCTGAGGACCTCGGCGGGAACGAGTTCGCCGAACTCTGCGTACCAGCCGGGCTCGGTGTCGGTGGGCTCGGCCCGCAGCCGCCACCGAGCGGCGGTGGTGGACTGCGGGTCGAACTGCAGGCTGTGCCGGTGGTCCGGGCTCGTCAGTACGATCTCCGGGCTCAACGGATCGGACGTGCGCGTCCATCCGGCCGCGGCCAGGCCGTGGGTGACGTGCCGGCCGTCGCCGGGGCCAGCCAGGTGGCGCGGACTGGTATCGAACGGGACGCGCCAGGCGTGGGTGTCGGCGAAGGCGGCGAGCTGCCGTTCGCTCACGGGCACGGGCCGCACTCCGGCAGGGTCTCGGGTGCCTTCCGGTACAGGCCGCGCAGATCGTCGAGGGCGTAGTGGAGGGTGTGCTGGTCGGCCTGCTCCCACGCGGCGGTGCGCAGCTCCTGGATCAGGAGGTCGGTTTCGACGGTGTGAGGCGTGGCGGGGTGCTCCTGCACGGCTCGGGCCAGGGCGCGCAGGGCGTCGGCGAGCTGGACGGGGACACCGGTGTACTCGTCCAGCAGCGGCTCGATGAGGCCGAGTGCCTCGGCGGGCTCGGGGTTCTCGCGCAGGTACTCGGTGAGCCGGGCCAGGGTCTGGACGGCGGCGTGGATGTTGCTGGGGGTGGGTGCGGGCATGGAGCTCCTTGGGGGGAGGGCGGAAGGATCAACGGTGGGCGCGGGCCCCGCGCTGGGTGGCGCGGGGGCGCGCGGTGGTGGGGGGCTGGTTGGCCTGCCAGGAGGGGCGGGCCCAGGCGGCAGTGCGGGCGGCGGTGATGCGGGCTTGCTGCCAGGCGCTGAGCTGTGAGGGGAGGACCGAGACGGAGGTGGTGCGGATCCGGGTGCTGTGGGGGACGCGTCCGCGGGGGCGCATGACGGGCTCGGGGCTGGCAAGGGCAGCGGCGTAGCTCTGCACTAGGTGCATCGGGGTGGTGGCGGTGAACTGGGCTGTCCAGCCGTTGCCTTGGTGAGCCTGGGCTCCGGACCACCACATGGCGTGGCCGTCGGGGGCCTGGTGGAACTGCATCCAGGCCGAGCGGTCGGGGCTCACCGCAGTGATGTGGCCGTCGCCGGGTGGGATGTGCCAGCGCTGTTCCTGGAGCGGGGCCCAGACGTTGGGAGCGTGTGCGGAGTGAGGACGGGTGAGCGCGTCGGTGAGCCCGGCGACGATTTCGACCGGTGCTTGGCGTCCCAGGATCGCTGTCCATTCCTCCTGGTGGGTGGTGGCCTTGCCGTGGATGGTCCATCCGCCGGGCTGGACGAAGGGGTCGTACCCGATGCGGATGCCGCGGTCGGGGCTGTCCATAAGCAGGGGCCCGCCGGGCTTTGACCGGTCCCGCCATCCAGAGGCGCGCAGGAACTCGGAGACGTGGCGGATGTCTCCGCCGCCGGCGAGGGCGCGGGGCTCGATCAGGTAGTGCTGCTCGGCCTGCTCGCCTGGACTCCAGCCGTGCCACTGCTTTTTCTTCACCGGCGGCGCCGGACGACGAGTGGTGCGGCGTTCGGGGGCGGTGCGGGAGTGGGAGCAGGGCGGGTGATCAGTTCGGCGAGCGTGTCGGTGTGCTCGTCGAGGTCGAGCACGATGTCGTGCAGCTCGTTCGCGGCCCGGCCGAGGGCGAGCCAGACCTCGGCCAGCAGGATGCCGCGTTCGGCCTGGTCCTTGGCGAAATGGGAGCCGGTGGCCACTAGGTGGGTGACGCGGCCGAGGACACCGTCCTGCGGTTCGAGGACCCGTGCAAGGACCTGGGTGGCCTCATGCGCAGGGAGTTGGGAGAGATGGTCGGTGAGCCGGGCGAGCTGGCGCGCGATCTCGTCGGCGAGCCGGGCCGGGCAGGGGGTGGTGTGGGGCATGGTCCTCCCGAGCGAGGGGGCGAGGTCAGTGGCGGTGGCCGATCTACATGAACTGGGGCGCCTCGCGCCGGGGATAGGACAGCGGACTGGCGTGCCCGCTGATGTTTTGCGTCACCGTCCCCTCCCGGCCGAGGCCCTGGTGGTGAGCGGGGCCGGGGTGGGCGCTGGCGGGGTGGCAGTGGGCGGGATCCGGCCCGAGGGAGACTGAAGCGCGGTCGTGATGCCGCGAGCGTCGAGCTGCGGACCGATTGCCCGTACGGCGCGTGCCTGGGCGGTGGTGTCGTCGCCGCTGAGGCGGTAGATGCCGTCGTCGTCGCGGATGAACCCGTTGGCGGTCAGGACTTCGGCGGCCTTCTCGCTGACAGGGGCGGCGGCGAGGCTGCCGTCCGGCTGCCAGGTCAGGACGACGAGGTCCGGCTGGGACGGCCGGATGCCTGCGGCGTTGCAGTGGGCCTGGGCGAGAGCGGTGTCGAGACGGGCCAGTAGGTCGCCGGTGACCAACTCGGCGCTGTGGAACGGGTCGTCCGTCAGGACGATCCCATCTGGTTCACGCAGGCCCCGGAATGCCTCCGAGGGAAGGTTGCTGGGGGCGACGGCGGCGATGAGGAATCCGTCCCGTCCAGGCCGGTCGAGGACGACGAGCTGCGCACCGTCCTGGCGGGTGAGAACCGCTGCTTGCTGGAGCGGGTGCTTGATGAGGGCTTGGGCGACGAGGTCCATGTCCCAGATACGGTCGGTGAGTTCGGCGAGGTCGTCCTTGTCCTCGGCCGGGTGATGGCTACTGGTCCAGGCATCGGGCAGTTCACCGGCGAGGACATCGGCGAACGAGACAAGGCGTCCGGAGTCGTGGTCGTGCATGTCTTCCTTGGTCAGATGGGACCGCGTCAGTGGCGCAGCCCGACGACAGTGGGCGGAGGCGGTACGGCACGTGGCGGGGCAGGCAGGCGCACATGCTGGAGCGTTCGCGCTCTGTGGCGGGGATCTCTTCCACGTAGGTGCTGCGGCCGGGGTGCGAGGTGCCGGTCTGCGAGGTAGCGCAGGCCACACGCGGGTCGGCGGTTTCGTCCATGCCGTCGTGGGAGGCGGTCAGCTCGGTGAAGACCTCGGCCCCTCGTCAGTGGTGGTGGCCTTGCGGATGCACTCGGCGAGCTGCGCGACCTGGGCGCCCAGCGGCAGTCAGTGAGGCGGGGCGCCGGGCGGTGTGAAAGTCCTTGTCGCAGTCGATGCGGTAGCCGACGGCCCGCAGCCGGGCTACGGCTTTGGTAGCGAGGCCGAATCTCCTACGGTGATCATCGTGGGGTGTTTCGTACCACGGGTGGGGCGGTGGCAACACCGGTTCGCACCAGGGTCTCGCAGAGCGGGCCGTGCGGAGTGTGGGTTTGGGCGTTGACTCGGGGGGGGATCACGTCGGTGTTGCTCTGGTGGCCTTGGCGACCTAGTACTGCAACGGTGTTTGGCGTGACTGCTGACCAGATCGGTCGTTGGTGTGGTCATGGGTGGGGACCTTGCGGATGTCAGGCTGTGGGCAG
>NZ_JBSGHG010000064.1:0-17875 GCF_053604275.1 Streptomyces sp. NPDC004051
AGTGCCCTTCTGGGCGGTGCCGGCCGATGCCGGGCTGGGGGGCGCCCTCGGCGGCATCCGGATGTCCCAGACGAAACCCATAGGGGCACCCCCCACAGCCTTCCGAAGGCTGCCTGTTCATGACAAGCCACAGCTGATCACGCAGGCGCGCCCGCGTAAAGCCTCGAGCCCCGGCCGGCATACGGCGCCGCCGAGGCCCGCCACGGACGCGACGAGGTCCCCTACGGGCGCGGTCCAGCCTGTGACGCCCCCGATCAGCACACGCAGGGCGCCCACCCTCTTCATCGCGGACGCGTTCCCGCGTGACCGGGACCGTGGTCCTGCTGTGGTGCTCATGGGGTCGAACTCCCCACCCGCGCGTGTACGTTCACCGTCACGCATGCGCACATTCGGGACGTACGGGTGCGCGGACTGTTCCATGGTGGGCGCGGGCTGCTGCTGGTGGCCGAGCCGGCCGACGGGTGGGGCGTGGGGGAGTGGGATCCGGGAAGGTGGTGCGGTGCGGGTTCGCTACGGGGTCCGCAGCGTCCCCGCGAGCGCCGCGATCGTCTCCGGCCCCACCCGGCAGCATCCGCCGATCAGCCGTGCCCCGGACTCCCGCCAGCCCGTGACCTGCCCGGCCGTGAAGGTCGGCCGGCCGGTCCACGCCCGTGCCCCGGCGTCCCAGGTCTCGCCGCTGTTGGGGTAGACGACGACGGGCTTTCCGGTGACGCGGGCCGCGAGGGCGACGGCGTGGTCGGCGTCCTCGGGGGTGCAGCAGTTGACGCCGACGGCGATCACCTCGTCCGCCCGCGCGGCGAGCGCGAAGGCCTCCGCCAGGGGCTGACCCGCGCGGGTACGGTCGCCGGCCGTCGAGTACGACAGCCAGGCCGGCACGCCGAGCCCCCGCACCGCCCGGAGCAGGGCCTGCGCCTCGTCGGTGTCCGGGACCGTCTCCAGGGCGAGCACGTCGGGACCGGCGGCGGCCAGGACCTCCATGCGGGGGCGGTGGAAGCGTTCCAGCTCGGACACGGTGAGCCCGTACCGGCCCCGGTACTCGGACCCGTCTGCGAGCATCGCGCCGTACGGGCCGACGGAGGCCGCCACCCAGAGGGGGCGGCGGGGCGTCCGGGCCCTGCGGGCCGCCTCGCGGGCACACCCGACGCTCAGAGCGAGCAGGCCGGCCGCCTCCTCCCGCCCGATTCCGCGCCGGGCGAAGCCCTCGAAGGTGGCCTGGTAACTGGCGGTGATCGCCACGTCCGCGCCCGCCTCGAAGTAGGCGAGGTGCGCCTCGGTGACCGCCTCGGGATCCTCGGCGAGCAGCCGCGCCGACCACAGTGCGTCGCTCAGGTCGTGCCCGGCCGCCGCGAGCTGGTTGGACATGCCGCCGTCGAGGACGACCGTGCCGCCCGCGAGGGCGTCGGCGAGGGCGGGGGAGGGGGCGGCGGTGCTCATCCCCCCGACGGTAGTCGAGCGAGACGGCCCCCGACCTGCCGCGCGGCCTCGCAGCGCGCCCCTGCGGCAGGACTGGGATCCTGAGGGGGAGACGACCCCGCGGTCGGGAAGGCGGTGGCCGATGTGCCGTTGGCTGGCCTACTCAGGTACCTCGATCCTGCTCGACAGCCTGCTCTACAAGCCGACGCCCTCACTGATCGACCAGAGCCTGCACGCCAGGCTGGGCGTCGAGACGACCAACGGCGACGGGTTCGGCGTCGGCTGGTACGGGCCCCGCGCCGACACTCCGGCGATCGTCCGGGAGATCGGCCCGGCCTGGAGCAGCCGCAACCTGCGGGAGATCGCCCGCCACGTCCGCTCGCCCCTGTTCTTCGCCCACATCCGGGCCTCGACCGGATCGGCGGTGCAGGAGACCAACTGCCACCCGTTCCGTCACGGCCGCTGGATGTGGATGCACAACGGTGCGATCACGGACTTCCACCGCATGCGGCGCGACCTCGCCCTGGCCGTCGACCCGGAACTCTTCCTCGCCGTCGAGGGCTCCACGGACTCCGAGTTGATGTTCTACCTGGCGCTCACCTTCGGACTGGAGCAGGATCCGCCCGGCGCGGTCGCGCGGATGGTGGGCCTGGTGGAGCGGGTCGGGCGCGAGCACGGTGTGGAGTACCCGCTGCAGATGACGGTGGCGGTGACCGACGGACGACGGCTGTGGGCGTTCCGCTACTCGACGCAGAGGGCGTCCCGTTCGCTCTTCTACAGCACGCGCGTGGAGACGCTGCGCTCCCTCCACCCGGACATGGAGTTCCTGCGTGAGGCGTCCGACGAGACCCGCCTCATCGTGTCGGAGCCCTTGGGGGGCCTGCCCGGCATGTGGAACGAGGTCCCCGAGGGCAGGTACGGCGTCGTCCAGCCCGAGGGGGACGAGATGGCTCGCTTCGCCCCTCAGCCGGTGTAGGGGCGGGGCCCCGAAGGGGAGGCGCCGGCGATTTCGTCCCGCCGGGCCCGTTGACCTGTCCGTGACACACCCCTACCTTGTCGACGTTCGTCATTCCAGATGGCGTTCGGGATGCCGAACAGCCGATCCGTGATCCCGAGGTTCTCGAGCGAGCCCCCCGAAAGGCAGACCACATGAGCCCTACCGCCGACGACACGCCCCGGACGCCCGACCGCAGGCTGTTACTGAAGGGGGCCCTCGCCGCAGGCACCCTGGCCGCCACCGCCACGGTGGCCCACGCGGCCGCTCCCGGCACCCTCGCCGGCAGACCGAAGGCGGCGCCCTACGTGAACCCCCTCGTCCGCAACCGTGCCGACCCGCACATCACCCGCCACACCGACGGCTTCTACTACTTCACCGCCACCGTCCCCGAGTACGACCGGATCGTCCTGCGCCGCTCCCGCACGCTGAACGGTCTGGGAAGTGCCGCCGAGTCCGTCATCTGGCGGGCGCATCCCACCGGTGACATGGGCGCCCACATCTGGGCGCCGGAGCTGCACCGCATCGCCGGCAAGTGGTACGTCTACTTCGCCGCCGCGCCCGCCGAGGACGTGTGGGCCATCCGCATCTGGGTCCTGGAGAACGCCCACCCCGACCCCTTCCGGGGCACCTGGACCGAGAAGGGGCAGGTCAAGACCGCCTGGGAGACCTTCTCCCTGGACGCCACCACCTTCACCCACCGAGGCACCCGCTACCTCTCCTGGGCCCAGCACGAGCCCGGCATGGACAACAACACCGCCCTCTGGCTCTCCGAGATGGCCGACCCCTGGACCCTGACCGGGCCCCAAGTGCGCCTGTCCACACCGGAGTACGACTGGGAGCGCATCGGCTTCAAGGTCAACGAGGGGCCGTACGTGATCCAGCGGGGCGGCCGGATCTTCATGACCTACTCGGCCAGCGCCACCGACGCCCACTACTGCATGGGCCTGCTGACCGCCCCCGGCGACAGCGACCTCATGGACACCGCCAACTGGTCCAAGTCCCCCGTCCCCGTCTTCGCCAGCAACGACACGACCCGGCAGTACGGCCCCGGCCACAGCTGCTTCACCGTCGCCGAGGACGGCCGTACCGACGTCCTCGTGTACCACGCCCGGCAGTACAAGGAGATCGACGGGGACCCGCTCCACGACCCGAACCGCCACACCCGGATCCAGACCTTCGGCTGGAAACCGGACGGCACACCGGACTTCGGCGTCCCCGTGGCCGACGGCGCCACCACCAGTGGCCGGGTGGACGTTTCGGCCGGTGCCGGAGTGTTCCGCCCCTAGGGTTGTCCCATGCCCCGGATGACCTTCGCCGATCTCCACCACACCGACGAGCCCCTCCTGCTGCCCAACGCCTGGGACCACGCCTCCGCGGCCGCTCTCGCCGCTCAGGGGTTCCCGGCGATCGGCACCACCAGCCTGGCCGCCGCGGCGGCGGTCGGGCTGCCCGACGGGGCGGCGGCGACCAGGGAACAGACCCTGCGGCTCGCCCGCACCCTCGGCTCCGAGCCGTTCCACCTGTCCGTGGACGCGGAGGACGGATTCGGCGACGACCCGGAGGAGGTGGCCGAGTTCGCCCGCGCCCTGCACGCCGCGGGCGCCGCCGGCATCAACCTGGAGGACGGGCTCGGGCCCGTCGACCGGCACGCCGCGAAGATCGCCGCCGTCCGGGCCGCGGCCCCCGGCCTCTTCGTCAACGCCCGCACCGACACCCACTGGCTCGGCGACGGCGAGGGCACGGTCCGGCGGCTCGACGCCTACCGACAGGCGGGCGCACACGGGGTGTTCGTCCCCGGGCTCACCGACGTCCGGGAGATCACCTCCCTGGTACGCCACTTGGGCGACGTTCCCCTCAACGTCCTCTACTCGCCGGCCGGTCCCTCCGTCCCTCACCTCGCCGACCTCGGCGTACGCCGGGTCAGCCTCGGCTCGCTGCTGTACCGGCGGGCGCTGGGTGCGGCGGTGGAGGCGGCGACCGACATCCGGGCGGGCCGCGCACCCGGCGGCCCGGT
This sequence comes from Streptomyces sp. NPDC004051, assembly GCF_053604275.1. NCBI lineage: Bacteria > Bacillati > Actinomycetota > Actinomycetes > Kitasatosporales > Streptomycetaceae > Streptomyces > Streptomyces sp. NPDC004051. The sequence continues at coordinate 4,425 of NZ_JBSGHG010000064.1, forward strand.
GCCCACGTACGAGGAGATCCAGGCACTGAGCCGGGACACCGGCGGTGCGGCCGACGCCACGGCTTCCTTCGGATGACCCTGGTGCGGTGGCGGCTTTCGCGGGTATCAGAACCTGCGGACCCGTCTCCGGCAAAGGACCGAGGAACCGAGGAGCCATGAACGGGGACATGGACATCCCCGGCGACGAACGGCTGGCGGCAGCGGTCGTGAGGGACGACGAGGGGCGGGTGCTCCTGGTGCGGCGCAGCGAGACCGAGAGATTCCTGCCCCGGGTGTGGGGCGTGCCGTGCGGCAAGCCCGATCCCGGGGAGAGCGCCCGGGACGGGGCGTTGCGCGAGCTGAAGGAGGAGACCGGCCTGCTCGGTGAGATCGTGCGCAAGGTCGGCGAGTCGTCCTTCCTCAGCGAGTACGCGGGGCACGAGGGCAAGAACTGGCAGGAGAACTTCCTGGTCCGCCCGCTGTCCCGGGAGGTCACGCTGCCCGGTCCGGATCAGGACCACGCCTGGCTCCACCCGTCCGAGCTGACCGGGGTCGACATCGACGCCTACAACCTGGACGTCGTCCGGCAGGCGCTCACGGACTCCTGAGCGACTCCGCCGGCGTGCTCAGCGCGTCCAGGTAGGCCGGCACGTTCAGCGGCACCTTCGGCATCGCCGCCGGACGCGGGCCCGCCGCCGTGAACACGTCGGTGTGCCGCCGCCGTCGCCCGCCCGTCTCCAGGAACAGCGTCACCGTCGGCGCGTCCGTGTCGCACCAGGCGCGGTGCAGGGTGTGCGCCGGCAGGGCGTAGGTGCTGCCCGCCGCGTACCGGCCCAGGTGCGTCAGGCGCAGCCGCGCCGGACCCGCCGGCGCCGGCAGCCAGTCGGCCGACCCCTCGGCCAGCGATTCCTCGAACCGGGTCGTCCCGATCCCGGCGCCGCCCCGCGCCCCGGGCCCCGTCTCGGGCAGCTCCTCGTACAACTCCGTGCACAGGCGACCCGGACGACATGGGAGGCCGGCGTCGAGCGGTGGTTGTGGATGTCCTCCCGGCCGGTGCCGCCCGCGCCCGCGTGCCACACGTGTGCGCGCAGCATGTGCAGCGGGCCCGCGTCGACCAGCAGCAGCTTGTCGAAACCGAGGACGTGCCGGTACGACAGCCCGGCGCAGGCCTCCGGATCACCCGCTCCGGAGGCGAGTTCGGTGACCAGCTCCAACAGGGCTTCAGGTGCCCCGAGTTCGGCGACGACCGCATGAGCCGCGGCCGCCTGGTCCCGTTCGGGCAACGTGCCGTCCAGGGTTCTCGCCAGCAGTCGCCGCGCCGCCGGAACCCGCTGACCGCCCATGCGCTCCGTCCTCCGGCTCCCGCTCACCGCGCGGGCGCCGTCTCGTCGGGCCGATAGGTCCACACCGCGTGGGCGCGCAGCGCCGTCACACCCTGGTACGTCATCCACATCGGGCGCCGCAGTTCCGTGCTGTCGCCCCGTTCCCAGGACCAGATGCCGTCCTGCTGCCCTGCCCGCACCGACGCCGCCGCGCCGTACAGCAGCTCCCGCGCGGTAACGGTCCATTCTTTTTGTGATCTTCATCTTATTGAGCTTCGGGGGGGAGTGTGGTAGTCGCCGAGCGGGTCGCGCGGGCGGAGTCGATCTCCGCGGCGCCGCATCCACCCCACTTCCGCGTGCGGACGCCCGGTCCGGCCGTCTGGCCCGAGTGGTGTGTGTCAGCCACCTGCCACGCTTGCCCGGAGCGCCAGGTGCTGCGGCCTTTCAGCCGACGCCTTGTCAGATTCCGTTTGGATTCCGGTCGTTGTGCTGCGGTGACTGTGCCGCGGACGCGCGGAACGCTCCGACGCGAACAGAAGCACTCCCGTATCCGTCTGTTCTTTTTCGGGCACTACGGTCCGGTTGCCAGTCGTCCCCTGGTGGGTGTCTCATCTGTCCTTGATCCCGGAGCAGACGTGGGCCTCCATCGGGGAGGCGCACGATCGAATCCGCCTGCCGTGGTGCCGTTGGGGGGTGTGCACGCGCTCGTCTGCCGTCTTGACGGCGTGTTCTGTGTTCGGAGCCGGGTTTCCCCGCTCGCCGGACGGTTTGCAGCAACCACTGTCACGGATCAGTGCATCGGACCGGAGCGATCGACCATGGGCCCGCGTTCTGGGCCCGCTCCGAGCCCCGTTCTCCGGCCCTGCCCCGCCCGGCACCCCGGGCGGGGCAGGGCCGTCACACACGGACACCGAAGGAAAGGTTCGAGGAGTCAGATGCACAAGGACCCAACACTCTCCGCCGGCCATATGGGCCGGGACTGTGCGGCACTCTGCGGGAGTGTCTGCCGGATGTGCATCGAGAGGCTGCGGGGGGAACTGCTCACCCTGCTAGGTCTGTATCGCGAGAGCGACCACGCCTTGACCCCGAGTCCAGCCCGGATGCGGGAACGGGTGGGCGGGAGCAGATCCGTCGGCATAGTGCTCGACGAGCGGATCGTCGAGATGCGCACGGAGGTCACGGAGGTGCTGGCCTCGTGGGCGCGACTGGTCGTCGAGGAGGGCGGGGCGAAGGGGCCGCGGGGCCGCGACGTCGCATCGCTGGTGTCGTTCCTCCGCGAGGAGATGGACTGGATCGCCGGGCACCCCGCGGCCGTCCCGTTCGACGAGGAGGTGCACCAGCTGCTCCAGCGGCTCGGAGTCCTGTTCGGTCCGGCCCCGGTGCGCGGGCTGCCGCTCGGGGCGTGCGTGGAGCCCGAGTGCACGGGCACGCTGCTGGCCGTGGTGCGCGGCGCCGGCGGGTCGGCCGCGGCGCCCGGCCAGGTCTCGTGCGACGCCGGGCACGTCCTTCCGCCGCGCCAGTGGCTGATGGTGGCGGGACAGATGGCGAGGCGGTCGGAGTGACGACTTCGAGACGCAGAACCGTGTCGACCGAGCTGGCCGCGCTGGCCATGGGCGTCAGCGAGGCGACGATCCGCAAGTGGGCCTCCCGGGGCAAGATCACCCGCTACGGAAGGAAGCAGCGGGCCGAGTACGACCTCGACGAACTGTTCGCGCTGAGGGAGCGCGGAGCGCCGCTGTCGACCGGTGGACGGCAGGCATGGGCTCATGACGTTACGGGGGTTGAGCTCGGGCGACCGACCACGTGAACGTCGCTGACCTGCGATGTCGGTTCTCCGACGGGCGGGACGGGGAGGGTGGGATCCTTGCAACGTAAGCAGGTTGACGGTTCAGGAAGTTGAGTGTCACACTTCTTCCGGCAGCTCCATGCTCTGATTCCGTGATCGCCCCGCGATCGGCCGATCAGATGTGACGGCGGCCCCAGCTCTCTCCAGAATCCGTGTCCGGCTCCGTGTCGGGCACGGATTCTTTTTTGTCCGCAGCCGACAGAGGAAGTGTGGTCGATGTCTGTTTCTCCCAGTTCACCCGCCGGACAGTGGGCGGGTACGGTCACGCACGACGGTGAGGTGGACGACTACACCGTCACCTTCCAGGAGGACGGTTCGCTCGTCGTCGTCACGCAGAAGAGCACGGGCGCCGGCTCCTGGACGCCGACCGGCGACGACACGTTCACGTTCTTCCTGCGGGAGGACTTCAACACCGATGTCACCCAGATCAGCCCCACCGGGTTCCGAGCCGCCTACATCAAGATAGACATCGAGGCCCGGCTGGAGGGCGACGGCACGTTCACCGGCAAGGGCAAGGCGGTCGTGCACGGCCCCGACGACACGGTGATCTACGCGACGGATGCCGAGACCGACGCGCACCGGGTGCCGTGACCGGGGCTCCGGAGCCCGGCCTCGGTGAACTCGCGGCCGAGGTCGCGCGGTTGACCGATACCACGGCCCTGAACAACCTGATCGACCGCTATCTGGCGGGCCTGGACGAAGGGCTCGCCGAGGGCGGCTCCGGCTCCGGTTTCGACGAGGTCTGGGCGGCGTCCCTGTTCACCGAGGACGTGGAGCTCCTCTTCCCGGTGGGCAGCCACCGGGGCCTGGCCGGGGCCGACGGTTTCCTGCGGGAGATCATGGAGCGCTGGAGCCGTACGCATCACCACGGCTCCCTCGCCTCGATCGAGCCGGACGGCGACCGTGCCGCGGTCAGCTGGAGCCTGATCGCCTCGCACGTGCACTTCGGCTCGCCCGTACCGCCGCAGCCCTCCGCGTACTTCCAGATCGGTGGACGGTTCACCGGCGTCGCGCGGCGGACGGCGGACGGCTGGCGTTTCGCGCGGCTGCGGCTCCGAATCGTGTGGAGCACCGGGGCGCCGCCCGGCGGGGTGACCGAGGTCGACGCGCGTTCCCTGGAAGCCCTCGACACCCGCCACTGAGATCTCGTCACATCATCGACTGCCTTACCCGTCCAACGAGTTCAGAGGAGAATCCGCCATGCCCACCGCACTCACGCCCGAGCAGCAGCGCGAGGTCATCGAGAAGGTCTTCCACGAGGGCCTGGACCTCGGTGACCTCACGGCCGCCGACCGCTACCTCACCGAGGACTTCCGCAACCACGGCAGCCACGACGACTCCATGCGGGGTCCGGAAGCCTTCAAGCACACGATCCGCATCCAGCAGTCGGCGTTCAGCGAGATCAAGTACGAGATCCTCGACTTCATCTCGCAGGGCGACCGGGCCGCGATCCGCTGGGTGATGCACGGCAAGCACACGGGCCCCTTCATCGGCATCCAGCCGACCGGCCTACAGGTCCAGCACCAGGCCATCATCTGGTTCCGCTTCGAGGGCGACAGGATCGCCGAGCGCTGGGGGATCGTGGACAACTTCACGCTGGAGCGCTTCCTGAAGTCCGGCGGCAAGCCGGTCGGCCCGCTGACGCCCAAGGCCGTTCCGCCGCAGCGGGCCTGACGCGGCGGCGGTGAGGGGTGGGCGGCTCCGCTCGGAGCCGCCCACCCCTCTTTCCGGCCGCGAGGCGGCATCCCGTAACGGCGGAGAAAGAGGAGGAAGTCGTGCCGATCAACCGACGCGTGGCCCGCTTCAACAAGGCGGTCGCCAACCACTTCGTGGGTCCCGTCCTGAGCCGGATGCCCGGCTTCGGCAAGGTCCACCACCGCGGCCGCAAGTCCGGCCGCGCCTTCACCACCCCGGTCAAGCTGTTCCGCCGGGGCGACGACATCGTCATCACCCTGCCGTACGGTCCGGGGTCCGACTGGGTCAAGAACGTCCTGGCTGCGGGAGGCTGCGAGATCACCACGCGGGGTCGGCGGATCAAGTTGACCGACCCGGTGGTCTTCACGGACGACGGTTTGACGAAGATGCCCGCGCTGACCCGCCGGATTCTCTCTCGGGTCGACGCGACCCAGTTCCTCTCCCTCACGCCTGTCGCAGCGCGGTCCGCTGCGGCGGGCTGAGGGGCACCCGTGGATTCCCCGGCGGCCGGGCAGGGCACGGATGTGCCGGCCGCCCCGCGGGCCGCGGTTCCGCTGCTGCCCGCCGCCGCGCCGGTCAAGGTGGCGGTCGTCGTCGCCTCGGCGCGCGGCGGCAGGCTGGCGCCGGACGTCTCCGGCTGGTTCACCGCGGTGGCCGCACTCCGGGAGGACCTGGTCCTGGACACCGTCGACGTGGCGGACCACGAGCTGCCCGGCAGCCTCGACGCGCAGGACCCGGTGACGGTGGCGCTGCGGCCCCGGCTGGCCGCCGCCGAAGCGTTCGTCCTGATCGTCCCGGAGTACAACCGCAGTGTTCCCGGCCCGCTCAAGACCCTCGTCGACAGCTTCCAGGCCGAGTGGGAGGCCAAACCCGTCGGCTTCGTCGGCTACGGGCTGTCGCTGGTGGGCGGCGCGCGCGCGGTGGAGCATCTGCGGCAGATCTTCGCCGAGTTCCACGCGGTCGGGATGAAGGACGCGGTGCTCTTCCCGCGCATCCTCGAACACTACGACGCCCAGGGCCGGTTCCCGGCCGAGCCCGAGGGCGCCGAGGCCGCGGCCAAGCTCATGCTCGACCAGTTGCTCTGGTGGGCGCTGGCCCTGCGCGACGCCAAGTCCGTACGTCCGTACGGCGCCTGAGAACCTCCCACTCCCCTCTGGAGAACCGATGGCCATGGCTGCTGCGACCGACCCCCTGCCCGATCTCCTGATCGCCATCCCGACGGTGATCCTGCTCTGCAAGGTGGGCGCGCGCCTCGTACGCGGCGTCGGTCAGCCGCCGGTGGTCGGCGAGATAGCCGTCGGCCTGCTGCTCGGCCCCTCGTTCCTGGGGTGGCTGTGGCCCGGCGCGCAGGCGTGGCTCTTCCCGCCGTCCTCCCTGCCCTACCTGGGGCTGCTCGGCAGTTTGGGACTGCTCATCTTCATGTTCCTCGTCGGACACGAGCTCCAGATCAGCTCGCTCCGCGCGCAGACCAAGACGGCGGCGCTGGTCTCCATGGTGAGCGTCGCTCTGCCGCTGGGCCTCGGCGCGCTCCTGGCCCTCGGGATGTACGACTCCTTCGCGCCCGAGGGCGCGGAGCGGCTGCCGTTCGTCCTGTTCATCGCGGTGGCCATGAGCATCACCGCCTTCCCGGTGATGGCCCGGATCCTGGCGGACCGGGGCATGTACCGGACGCGGGTGGGCGTGCTGGCGCTGGCCTGCGCGGCCTTCGACGATGTGACCGCCTGGTGCCTGCTCGCGGCGGTGGTCGCCGTGTCGGCGGCCGGCTCGCCGATGGAAGCGGTCACCACCGCTCTGCTCGCCGTCGCCTTCGCCTTCTTCATGGTCGCGGTGGTGCGTCCGGTGCTGGCCCGACTGGCCACCCGTGGCGAACGGACCCCCACCGACAGCTCGGTCCTGATCCTGCTCTTCAGCGGTCTGTGCCTGAGCGCCCTGGCCACGGACCTGATCGGCGTGCACGCCCTGTTCGGAGCCTTCGTCTTCGGTGCGGTGACGCCGCGCGGCAGCCGGGTCATCGAGTACCAGACGGCCCGACTGCGGGCCTTCGCCATGCCCGTACTGCTTCCGCTGTTCTTCGTCACCACCGGTCTGCGGGCGGACGTCGGCCTGCTGGCCGCGGATCCGGTGCAGTTGCTCTGGGCCAGTGCGGTCCTGACGGTGGCCGTGTCGGCGAAGTGGGGCGGTGGGACCGGGGCGGCCCGGCTCTCCGGCCAGTCCTGGCGGGACGCGATGTCGATCGGCGCGCTGATGAACTGCCGTGGGCTGACCGAGCTGATCGTGCTGAACATCGGGCTCGGCCTCGGCGTGATCGGCCAGGACCTGTTCACGATCCTCATCCTGATGGCGCTGATCACCACCGCAGCGACCTCGCCGGCGCTCAACCGGATTCGCAAGGGGATGCCGGAGGAGGAGCTGGAGGTGGAGGAGAGGCCCACCGACGAGCCGGTGGACGGGGCCCGGCAGCCGGACGGCATGCAGGACACCGTGGGCGCCCGCGCCGGGGCAGGACGTCCGGCTCCGTGAAGTACTTGGAACTCTGACGATTGCCAAGTTGATAGTTAGGGAGGTTGACGATACTGTCGTCCCAAGCCGAACACGTGCAGGAGAGAGAAGAGGGCATGGGCGACTTCAAGAACCTCGACATGACGATGATGTTCGCCATCCACGACGCGCTCCGCCGTGAACTGGAGCGCATCGCACGGATCACCTCCCGGGTGGACGAGGACCCGCGGCACGTGCTGAGCACCGCGGTCGGCTGGGAGCTGTTCAAGAAGTTCCTCACCGCCCACCACACCTCCGAGGACCGCACCGTGTGGCCGGTGATGTACAAGACGCTGGCAGCCCGTGACGCCGGCTCCGAGATGGCGCTGCTCGACGCGATGGAGGCCGAACACGCGGTCATCGAACCGCTGCTGACCGACATCGACGCGGCGCTGGCCGACCGGGACTCGGGCACCGAACGTCTCGGCGGCCTCGTCGACGCGCTCTGCACCGACCTCCGCGCCCACCTCGACCACGAGGAGCGGGAGGCGCTCGCACTCATGGACCTGACCATGAGCCCGGAGCAGTGGGCGGCGTTCAGCGCCGAGCAGAAGGACCGCATCGGAAGCGACGCCAACCGCTACCTCCCGTGGCTCCTGGATGACATCGACGCCGCCCGGGTCGCCACGATCCTCGGGAAGCTGCCGTCGCCCCTGCGCGCCGCCTACGAGACCGAGTGGCGTGCCGCCTACGAAGAACTGGACATCTGGGCCGTCCCGGACGCCGCAGGACGCTGAACCCCGTCCCCGCCCCGGATCCCTCCCGCACCCGGGGGGCGGGAGCGGCCGGATCCACCTCCCCGAACCACCTCTGGAGACGTTCATGTCTATGCAGGACAGAACCGAAGCCGCTCCACCGGGCCCCGTCGCACCCTCGGGCGCCGCCGCGCCGGCCCCGTCCGGGGACAAGCTCGGCCTCGCCCTCGCGGTCATCGCGGCCGCCCAGCTCATGCTGGTCCTCGACAACACGATCGTGGCCGTCGCCCTGCCGAGCATGCAGAGCGCGCTCGGCCTCTCCGACGCCAACCTCGGCTGGGTCATCACCGCCTACGCCCTGGCCTTCGGCGGCCTGCTGCTGGCCGGCGGCCGGGCCGGTGACCTCTTCGGACGCCGCCGGGTGTTCCGTACCGGACTCGTGATCTTCACCCTCGCCTCGCTGCTCGGCGGCCTCGCGGGCAGCGGCGAGGCGCTGATCGTCGCCCGAGTCCTCCAGGGCGTCGGCGCGGCGATCGCGGCACCCACCGCACTCTCCCTGCTGGCCTCCACCTTCCCGGCGGGCCCGGCGCGCAACAAGGCGCTCGGCGTCTACGGGGCGATGGGCGGGCTCGGGTCCGTGGTCGGCCTGCTGCTCGGCGGTGCGCTGACCGAATACCTCAGCTGGCGCTGGGTCATGTACATCAACATCCCGATCGCCGTCGCGGTGCTCATCGGCACCGGTGTCCTGAAGGAGGGCGAGCGGGACCGCGGCAAGGTCGACGTGCCCGGCGCGCTGGCGGCCACCTTCGGGTTCGGCTCCCTCGTCTACGGCATCAACCGGGCCGGCGAGAAGGGCCTCGACGACGGCACCACCCTGATCGCCCTGGCCGTCGCGGTCGTGCTGATCGCCGCGTTCATCGTCATCCAGCGCTCCAGCCGGGCGCCGATGGTGCCGAGCGCCGTCCTCGCCGACAAGAGCCGCGCCGGAGCCAACGCGGTCATGTTCCTGGTCGGTGCGGGCATGTTCGCCACCTTCTACTTCCTGACCCTCTACATGCAGATCGTCAAGGGCTACGAGCCGATGATCACCGGCCTCGCCTACCTCCCCTTCGCCATCGGGATCGGCTTCGCGGCCGGTGGCGTCGGACCGCAGCTGCTGGCCAAGGCGCCCGAGCGCTCGGTCATCTCCACCGGACTGGTCATCGGCATCGCCGGCATGGTCTGGCTCAGCTTCCTGGAGCCCGGCCAGAACGCCTTCGCCGTCCTCCTGCCCGCCCAGCTGGTCTGCGGGTTCGGCCTCGGCCTGGTCTTCGTCACCGTCACCGTCATCAGCGTCCGCGGAGTCTCCCCGGAGGACACCGGGATCGCGGCCGGCCTCATCAACACCAGCCAGCAGATCGGTGGAGCGGTCGGCCTCGCCGTCCTCGCCGCCACCGCCTCCGTCATCACCGAGAACAAGCTGCCCGGCGACCGGTCCGAAGCGCTCACCACCGGCTACTCCTACGGGCTCCTCATCGGCGGCGGCATCTACCTGCTCGCACTGATCGTGACCCTGAGCACCATCAAGGCCACGGCGCCGCAGGCACAGCCGCAGCCCCACTGAAGGACCCGCGGCGGCCCGCCGCCGGTCCTCCTCAGCCCCGCCCGGGCCCTCCCCCCTCCGGGCGGGGTCAGGCGCGTCCCGCGCCACGGCGTACGGCAGGCCCCGGCGGGCCGTGGTCCGGTGATCCGGCCCGGTCCACCGGGGCCCGTCGGCCGTATACTCGGTTACCGGTTCCGAAGGGGAGATGACGATCGTGCGAGGCGAGCCCGGTGCGACGCGAGGCCCCATTTCGGAGACGGAGGCCACGGCCGAAGTCGCCGGCGTCCTGCCCGAAGCGCTCACCGGTTTCATCGGCTACCTCCTGCGCCGGGTCTTCGCGCAGTTCACTGCCTTCGCCGACGGCCCGGACGACGACTCCCGGGACTTCCTCGTCCTGGACGCGCTGACCGGCGGCGACTGGGTCTCCCAGCTCGACCTGGCCGAGCGGCTCGGCATCAACCGCACGATCATGGTCGGCGTCATCGACCGCCTGGAGGGCCGGGGACAGGTGCTCCGCACCCGTAACCCGGACAACCGCCGCCAGTACATCCTCTCCCTCACCGACGAGGGCCGCTCCGCCGTCGAGGCGGGCCGCCGCGCGGTCGCCGAGCGGGACGCGCGGCTCACCGCCGTCCTCAGCCCCGAACAGGTCACCCGCCTCAACACCCTGCTCGCGCGGCTCCTCCCGCAGGGCACCCAGGACCTCGTGCAGGGCACCGAACACCTCGTCGAGCAGGCCCACCACCGCCTGCGCCGGCTCGGCGACGAGAAGCTGGCCGGGACAGGACTGCGGGTCCGCCACTACGGGCCGCTCTCCATCCTCGCCGCCGCCGGCTCCTGTCCGCAGCAGCGGCTCGCCCAGGAGCTGGCCATCACCGGGTCCGCGACCTCCCAGCTGGTGGACGAGCTCGTCGACGGCGGGTTGGTCCACCGCGGCCGCGACCCGCACGATCGACGCCGCCACGCCCTGGAGCTCACCGAGCTCGGGCACACCCAGCTCAAGGCGGTCGCCGAGGCCGTCGACCTGCTCGCCGCGGACGTGGCGGCGCTGCTCGGCCCCGGTGGCGAGGATGAGCTGCGGGCCCTGCTCGTGCAGCTCCTCGAGCCGGCCCACCCCGGTGTCGCAGAAGCGGCCGGAAGGCGCGGCTGAGCTCGAACAGCCCTCTTCAACCTGTCTTTTTCCAGAGGGGGTTGACCGCCCGCGTCTTTCCTGTCACGCTTTCTTCAGCGGTTCAGTCGTGCCGTTTTACGGGCTCCTCCCCAAGGCCTTTCCAGGTCACCGGAAGGGCCCGTTTTTTGTGCCCTCTTTTCGCACCGGAACGCACCCCACCTGACGAAGGAGACGGCCCGTGGTCGCACGGACGAACGAAAGGCCCAAAGGGGCGGACGGCATACCTCAGGAAGCGACGTACGACGTCATCATCCTGGGGTCCGGTATCGCCGGATCGGTGACCGGAGCAATTCTCGCGAAGCACGGAGCGAGGGTTCTTCTCGTCGATGCCACCACGCATCCGCGTTTCGCGATCGGTGAGTCGATGACCCCGCAGCTCGTCGAATGGATCCACATTCTCGCCGAGCGCCACGACCTCCCCGAACTCAAGAGCCTGGCCAGTGTGCGGCAGAGCACCCGGGATATCGCACCGACCTTCGGGACCAAGGCCCACTTCGGCTTCATGAAGCACGAGGTCGGCAAGGAGCCCGACCCGCGCGAGGCGACCCAGCTGGCACTGCCCAAGATCTTTCACCAGAACAGCCACATGTTCCGGCAGGACAGCGACTCCTTCATGTTCCACGTCGCCGTGAAGTACGGCTGTGTGGGCAAGCAGAGCTGGCGGGCCGGCGACGTCGACTTCGACGAGGACGGCGTCACGGTCACCGGACGCAGCGGAGCGCCGGGTGCGGAGCCCGAGTCGTTCCGCGCGAAGTATGTGGTGGACGCCTCCGGGTTCCGCTCGCCGCTCGCGCAGAAGTTCGACCTGCGTGAGCGGCCGGCCCGGTTCAAGCACCACTCCCGCTCCATGTTCACGCACTACGTGGGCGTGAAGCGGTTCGACGACGTCAGCGGCCACCCCAAGGAGCTGCGGCCGCCGGCCGACTGGCACACCGGGACAATGCACCACCTCATCGAGCGCGGTTGGTTCTGGATCATCCCGTTCGACAACCACAAGGACTCGCGCAACCCGCTGTGCAGCGTCGGCCTGACCGTGGACGAGCGCACCTACCCCAAGCCCAAGGATCTGACCCCTGAGCAGGAGTTCGAGCTCTTCCTCGACAAGTACCCGGCGGTCAAGCGGCAGTTCATCGGCGCCAGCAAGGTCAGGGAGTGGGTCTCGACGGACCGGCTCCAGTACTCCTCCAAGCAGACCATCGGCGACCGCTGGTGCTTGCTGTCGCACGCCGCCGGCTTCCTGGACCCACTGTTCTCCCGGGGCCTGTCCAACACGCTCGAAGTGGTCGACGCGTTGACCTCTCGGCTGCTGGAGGCATTCAAGGACGGCGACTTCTCCGCCGAGCGCTTCGAGTACGTCGAGCGCCTGGAACAGGGCCTGCTCCAGTACAACGACGAGATCGTCAACAGCTCGTTCATCGCCTTCTCGCACTTCCGCCTCTGGAACGCGGTCTTCCGCGTGTGGGGCTCGTTCATCACTCCGGGCACGATGCGGCTGACCCGGGCCCGGCTGAAGCACTTCCGGGACAAGGACCAGCGTCACTTCCGGGAGTTGGAGCAGAACGACTACCCCGGGCTGTGGTGGCCGCAGAGCGACAAGTTCAAGATCCTGCTCGAAACCACCTCGGAGACCTGCGAGAAGTACGAGGCCGGGGCCCTGTCCGGTGACGAGGCGGCCGACATCATCTTCAAGCTCCTCGAGGATTCGCCGATCGTCAACCCGGTCTTCGGCTGGAAGGACGAGAACAAGCGGTTCATCTATCCGTCCACCGCCACCATGGCCCGATTCCTCTACTGGGCATCGGTCCAGGCGCCGCCGGAAATGAACAGCGTCGGCCGGGAATTCCTGCTCGGCATCGTCAAGGCCGGGTCCAAGGTACGCAAGCTCCTCTAGGTACGCGCGCACGCTCCGAGACCGGCAGCCTTCAGGAAAGGGATCGCACATGTCCGCAGCGCGCTCATTGACCCACAGTCAAGTGAAACAGCCGATAGCGCCGAAGGAATTCCGCCGTGTCTGCGGCCTTTTCGCGACCGGGGTGACGGTCATCACCGCCGGAACCGAAGGCCAGGCCGAAGGCACGACGGTGAATTCCTTCACGTCGGTCTCGCTCGACCCGTCGCTGGTTCTTTTCTGCCTGCACAAGGAATCGCGGATGCACGCGGTGATCGGCCGACACGGGACCTTCGCCGTCAACTTCCTCGCGGGCAGCCAGCAGGAGCTGGCCCGCGCCTTCGCGGCCCGCCGCCCGGAGGGGTTCCACGGCGTCCCGCACCACTTCGCCCCGGACGGACCGCCGGTCCTCACCGAGGCCCTGGCGTATCTGACCTGTTCCACGGTGGCCGTGCATCCCGGCGGCGACCACGACATCGTCGTCGGCGAGGTGCTGGAGCTGGCCGCGCCGGGAAGCACCCGGGAACCGCTGATCTTCTTCGACGGGACGCTCGGGCCGCTGGAGTCCACGGACGGGCGCTTCGGCCAGGCCGGGCCGAAGCACCCGGCGGCGAGTCCGGCCCGGGCCGGCTGACATGCGCAAGGTGCTCATTGCCAACCGTGGCGAAATCGCTGTCCGCATCGCCCGGGCCTGCCAGGACGCCGGCATCACCAGCGTCGCCGTCTACGCCGACC
>NZ_JBSGHG010000065.1:0-17858 GCF_053604275.1 Streptomyces sp. NPDC004051
GATCAACGTCGGCCGGGTCGAGGGCGGGGTCAAGCCCAACATCGTGCCCGAGGAGTGCCTGCTGGCGCGGACAGCACCCCCCTTCCGCTTCCGCCACGCGCCTACTGCGGGTCCGGTCCCACCGCGACCGGCCGCTCTGGGTCCGACGACCACTCCGACCAGGACCCGACGTACAGCGCCGCCGGGACGCCCGCCACCGCCAGCGCCAGCACCTCGTGCGCCGCCGAGACGCCGGAACCGCAGTACACGCCGACCGGAGTGTCCCCGGACGCGCCCAACGCCCGGAACCGCGCGCTCAGTTCACCGGCGGGCAGAAGCCGGCCGTCCGGGCCGACGTTCTCGGTGGTGGGCGCCGAGACCGCGCCCGGGATGTGCCCGCCGATCCGGTCGATCGGCTCCACCTCGCCCCGGTAGCGCTCCCCCGCCCGTGCGTCCAGCAGCAGCCCGGACCGGGCCAGTGCCGCCGCGCCGTCGGCGTCGAGCAGCCCGGCCGCCGCCGGTACCGGAGCGAAGTCGCCCTCGTCCGGCTGGGGCACCGAGGTCTCGAGCGGGCCGTCCCAGGACGACAACCCGCCGTCGAGGACCCGCACGTCCGGGTGACCCGTCCAGCGCAGCAGCCACCACGCGCGGGCGGCCCCCCAGCCCAGCCCGCCGTCGTAGACGACCACCGGCCGACCCGCCGACACGCCCGCGCGGCGCATCGCGGCGCCGAACTCCTCCGGATCGGGCAGCGGATGACGTCCCCGCCCGGCCGGCGGGGCGGCCAACTCCCGGTCCAGGTCGACGAAAACGGCTCCCGGAAGGTGTCCGGCCAGGTAGGCGGCCCGGCCGTCGAACGGCGGCCGGCCGGCCGCCGCGGGCGTGCTGAGCTGCCAGCGGACGTCGAGCAGCACCGGCGGGTCACCGCCCGCGAGCTCACCGGCGAGTTCGGATGCGGAGATGATGACGTTCATGGTCACCATCCTCGCGCACGGGGTGGCCGAGTCGCCCATGTCCGGCTAATCTGCTCGGCCGGGCAGACCCGATCACGAGGCGTACGGGATCGGGCACATGCTGTACTACCGATCGACTTCATCCGGCAAGCGCGCCGGAACGGGCGGAGGCCCGCGCATCGGGCATCCTCCGGAGACGGAACCGCCGTACGGGGCGGGACCGGGGCGCGCGGCACCGTGACTGATGCCTGGAGCAGCACGGCGACGATCCGCGAACGGACGCGACACGACCCTCGCCCGGGTCGAGAAGAGAGCGACGTTGACATGCTCCCCTGTCTAAAGGCGGGGGATTCCGGCGGTCGCCCGCCGGGGTTCCTGCTTCATCGACGACTGCCCGCCCGGAGTGCTCCGTTGAGGTCTTACACCGTCTCCACAGGCTGCTGCCGCCAGTCCGGCGGCCAGAAGGTTCTTCGCGGCGTTCACGTCGCGGTCGTGGGTGATGCCGCACTCGCAGGTCCAGGTGCGGACCTGGAGGGGCATCTTGTTCTGCAGGGCGCCGCAGGCCGAGCACAGTCTGGAGGAGGGGAAGAAGCGGTCGACCGCGATCACTTCCCGGCCGTACCACTGGGCCTTGTACTCCAGCATGCTCCGGAACTGGGTCCATGCGGCATCGGAGATGGCGCGGGCCAGTTTCCGGTTTTTGACCATGTTGCGTACGGTCAGGTCCTCGATCACGAGCGTTTGGTTCTCACGCACGAGACGAGTCGACAGTTTGTGCAGGTGATCCCGCCTGCGGTCGGTGATCCGGGCATGGATGCGGGCGACCTTGATGCGGGCCCTGGCCCGGTTATTGGAGCCCTTCTCCTTGCGGGCAAGTGCCTTCTGGGCCTTGGCCAGCCGGGCACGGTCCCTGCGTTCATGCCTCGGGTTGGTGATCTTCTCGCCGGTCGACAGGGTCAGCAAGGAGGTGAGGCCCACGTCGATACCGACCCGTTCCCGCGACGGGGCGAGCGGGGTGATCGTCTCCTCGACGAGCAGCGACACGAACCAGCGCCCGGCCGCGTCTCGCGAGACCGTCACCGTGGACGGCTTCGCCCCCGGGGGAAGCGGGCGCGACCACACGATATCCAGTGGCCCGGTCATCTTGGCGAGGGTGAGCCGGCCGTCGCAGAGCCGGAAGCCGGAGGTGGTGTATTCGGCGGACGCCCGGGACTTCTTCCGGCTCTTGAAGTGGGGGTACCCGGCCCGCTTGGCGAAGAAGTTCGCGAACGCCGTCTGCAGGTGCCGCAGGCACTGCTGGAGCGGGACCGAGGACACCTCGTTGAGGAAGGCGAGTTCCTCGGTCTTCTTCCAGGCCGTCAGCATCGCCGAGGTGGCGTTGTAGTTGATCCGCTCCTGCCGTGTCCACGCCTCGGTGCGGGCCTGGAGGGCAAGGTTGTAGACCTTCCTCACGCAGCCGAACGTGCGCGACAGCTCGGCTGCCTGCGCATCGGTCGGACAGAAGCGGTATTTGTATGCCCGCTTCACCTGAGTGGCCATAGCTCACAAACTAGTGGGTTTGTTTGTGAGGATCAAACCTGCTGGTCAGGGTGCGGCTTTTCGCCTGGAGGCGAAACCCCGCCTCCCGCCCTGCTCCGCAGGGGTTTCGTTTCTCCCCGCCTGAAGGCGGGGGTATCCACGAAAGGAATCCGATGACCGATGCACGAGGGTCCGCCCGCCGAGACAGTGAAGCGCCCCTCCGGCACGCGCCCGGCGCACCCTGCTGGGTGAGCCTCATGGTGCACGGACCCGACGCGGCCCGGAGGTTCTACGAAGCGCTGTTCGGCTGGGAGTTCCGGCCCGGCCCGCAACAACTCGGTCCGTACGCACGCGCACTGCTCGACGGCCGCGAGGTGGCCGGCATCGGCCTGCTGCCACCGGACCGTCAGCTGCCCGTCGCCTGGACGCCCTACTTCGCCTCCGCGGACGTGGACCGCACGGCCGAGGCCGTGCGGTCCTGCGGCGGCACGGTCGGGGTCGGCCCGCTGGACGCCTCCGGCGCCGGACGGCTGGCGATCTGCTCCGACCCCTCGGGGGCCGTCTTCGGCGTCTGGCAGGCGGCCGCGCACCTCGGCACGGCCGTCACCGGGGTGCCCGGGGCGCCCGCCTGGAACGAGCTGACGACCTACGAGGCGGAACGGGTGGCCAAGTTCTACGCGTCGGTGTTCGGGCACACCGTGGAACCGGAGATCTCCACCGACGTCGACCACGTGACCCTGCACCTGGAGGGCCGCCCCGTGGCCGCCGTCCACGGCGTGGGCAACAGCCTCCTCCGGGACCGGGGACCGCACTGGACGACGTACTTCACCGTGGCCGACCTCGACGACGCGGTGGACCACGTCCTGCACCTGGGCGGCCAGATCCTCAGGCAGTCCCACGCCGACGCCCACGGCCGCACCGCCACGGTGACGGACCCGGAGGGGGCCCGCTTCGCGCTGATCCAAAGGCCGGCCTGAACTCCGCCGCCCCGCTCAGGGGTTCAGGCCGATGACACGTAAGGATTGCCCCCCTTCCACAAGAGGGCGCAGGGGGTGCCGAGTTGAGTGGTGCCAGTGGGGTTGACGGGTTTCGTCGTCATGTCTCTCACGATCCCGCCGGTGGCACACCGTGACCAGCGGTGACTCAGGGGCAGGGTACGGCTGTACGCGCGCCGTCCGCAGGAGTACGAGCCGCATGCCGTGACGGCGTCCCCTGCGGGGCGTTGAGCAGAAGAGGCGGTGGTGAACATGGCGGAGCGCAAGGGCGCAGGAGCGGTCGGGAGTCTCGGGGACGGCTGGGACAACGACGACGGGGCCGGACGGCGTCCGGAGGACGAGGCGGGGCGAGGGATCATCGTCGCGTTCGGGCAGACCATGAAGACGCTGCGGGTGCGGGAGGGTCTGGAACGCGAGGAGTTCGGGAGGCGGCTCGGGTACTCGGCGTCCACGGTCGCGTCATTCGAGCAGGGTCGGCGGATTCCGTCACCGAGGACGATCGAGCGGGCGGATGAAGTGCTGGGGGCCGGTGGGTTGCTGTGCCTGTGGAAGGAGCAGGTGGAGCGGGCACAGTATCCGGTGTTCTTTCAGGGCATGGCAGCCTTGGAGAAGGAGTGCCTTGAGCTGCTTATGTACGACACCCATGTCGTCAACGGGCTGCTCCAGACCGAGCAGTACATGAGGGCGCTGCTCGCAATGCGGCGTCCGCCCCTTGCCCCGGAGACGATCGAGCAGCGGGTGACTGCCCGGCTGGCCCGGCAGGACATCTTCGACCGCAGATCGGCCCCACTGTTGAGCTTCGTAGTGAACGAGGCAGTGTTGCGACATCGGTACGGCGGCACGGACGTGCTGCGAGGACAGTTGGAGCTCGTTCTCCTCGCCGGTCAGAAGCCGAACGTCGAGATCCAGGTCATGCCGACCGAGTGTGAGGAGAACGCAGGCGTGAACGGGCCGTTCACGGTTGTCACCAGGAAGGACGGCGAGAAGTTCGTCTACGCAGAGACGCACGCGACCAGTTCTCTTGAGACCGACCCGGAACAGACGGCTCTCGCGGCTGCACGCTATGGGATTATCCGATCACAGGCTCTCAGTCCGCGAGAGTCAACGAAGTTCATCGAAGGGTTGCTGGGATCGCTATGAACAACGCTGAGTCCTCAACCGTCGCCTCCGGCCTCGCTTGGTTCAAGAGCAGCTACAGCGGAACCGAGGGCGGTCAGTGTGTAGAGGTCGCAGCCGGTTCGGCTGCTGTGCACGTCCGTGACTCGAAAACCATCACCGGGCCCGTCGTCACAGTCTCTTGTGAGGCCTGGGCAGGATTCGTCGGCCTGGCCTCGTCGAAGGGGCACGTCTGACGCTCGCTGTACGGGCGTGAGGGCCCTGCCGGTTCCTTTCGGATGGCAGGGCTCTCGCATAGGTGCAGGTGCCCGTTCAAGCGTCCGGTACGAGAGTACGCGCCTTCAGAAGGCAAACGGCGACTTGTCGGCGCTGGGGATCAGGGCATCCGGGGCGGCGGTCAGGTGACCGGGAGGACGTCCGGGGAGAGGGCCGCCGCCTGGGTGGAGAAGCTCGTCATCCGGCGGCGGTGGTGGCGGCGGCACAGGACCTCATAGCCGACCGTCTCGGACGGTCGGTTCACGTCGCCGACCACGACCTGCTCGCCCTCGACCACCATCTCACCGCCCACCGTGCGGGCGTTGTGCGTGGCACGCGCCCCGCACCAGCACATCGCCTGCACCTGGAGCGTCTCTATCCGGTCCGCCAGCTCGATCAGCCGCTGCGAACCCGGGAAGAGCCTCGTACGGAAGTCGGTCGTGATGCCGAACGCGAAGACCTCCAGTCCCAGGTCGTCCACCACCCGGGCCAGCTGGTCGATCTGCTGCGGCCCGAGGAACTGCGCCTCGTCCACGATCACGTAGTCGACCTTGCCACCCCGCGACATCAGGTCCACCAGATAGCCGTGCAGATCCATGCCCGGCGCCGCCTCGACCGCCTCCGTCACCAGACCGAGCCGCGAGGAGAGCTTCCCCTCCCCCGCCCGGTCGTCCCGGGTGAAGATCACACCCTGCAGACCCCGCGCCGACCGGTTGTGCACCATCTGCAGGGCCAGCGTCGACTTCCCGCAGTCCATAGTTCCGGAGAAGAACACGAGCTCGGGCATGGGAGGTGGGGCACCTTTCGGTGGGGACGGGCCGGGTCGGGGGCGACGGCCGGGAGTCGACGGGCAGGAGTCGGCGGGCAGGAGCCTCAGGAGCGTACTTCGAGCAGCGGGACCAGCTGCTCGGCAGGGGTCAGCGAACCGTGGTTGCCGACCATCGCCGACTCGTTCGGCTCCCGCTCCGAGGCGATGATCAGCACGTCGTCCCGGGCGGCGGCGACCACGTCGCCGATGCGGTGGTGGACGCGGTCGTCGACGCGGGGGCCGAACCAGCCCGCCGCGATCGCCTCGTCCCGCGAGGCCACCCAGAACTGCTCGCCGAGCACCTCGCGCCAGCAGGCCAGTACGTCGTTCTCCGCGCCGGGGACGGCGTAGACGTGGCGGGCGCGGCCCTCACCGCCGAGCAGGGCGACACCGGCGCCCAGCTCCCAATCGTGGTCGAAGTCGATGCGGTGCTCCTCGTCGAAGGGCACGTCGACCATCCCGTGGTCGGCGGTGACGTAGAGCGCGCTGCGCGGCGGGAGTTGTTCGGCCAGACGCTGGACCAGGCGGTCCACGTACATGAGTTGGCCGCGCCAGGTGTCGGAGTCGACGCCGTAGCGGTGTCCGGCGCCGTCGACCTCGGCGTAGTACGTGTAGACCAGGGAGCGGTCGGCGGCGGCCAGTTGTTCGGCCGCGAGGTCCATGCGCTCCTCGCCGGAGAGCCGCCCGTGGAAGGTGCCGCCGCTCAGCGCGACCTTCGTCAGCGGCGTGTGGGCGAAGGTGGGCGAGGAGACCTGGGCGGCGTACACCCCGGCGCGGTGGGCCAGCTCGAAGACGGTGGGGTACGGCTGCCAGGTGTCGGGCTGCGTCCAGGGCTGCCAGCGCAGCTGGTTCATCAGTTCGCCGGTGTCCGGGTTGCGCACGGTGTACCCGGGCAGGCCGTGGGCTCCGGGCGGCAGGCCGGTGCCGACGGAGGCGAGGGAGGTGGCGGTGGTGGCCGGGTAGCCCGTGGTGATCGGCCGTCCGGTGCCGCCGCGCGAACCGGGCAGCAGGGACGCCATGAACGGGGCTTCCTCGGGGTGCGCCGTCAGCTGCTCCCAGCCGAGGCCGTCGATCAGGAACACGCAGTTCCGGTCGGCGGGGGGCAGTTCCGGGATCGCGGCGGTGAGGCCGGGGACGCCCATGCCCGCGGCGAGCGTGGGCAGCAGGTCGGCCAGTGAGCCGGTGCCGTACTCGGGCCGGGGCGCGGAGGCCGGGTCGAGGGGTTCGGGGTGGGCCCCGGGCGTGAGGGGCCAGACGGTGGTGGGGGCGACCGGCGCGGGGTTCGGGGTGTGCGGGGTCCGGGAGGTGTCTGTCATCAGTTCGTGGGGTCCGCGGTCGCCTCGGAGAGGGCCTGCGCGAAGGCAAGCGCCTGGCGCACCGTCTCCGGTCCGTCCCCGGCCTCGCTGACCCGCAGGCTGAGGTCGTCGGCGGTCGAGCTGCCGGTGTAGCCGTGGTCGGCCTCGCAGTTGGGGTCGCCGCAGGCGGCCGGCTCCAGGTCGAGGCGGGAGACCGCGCCCCAGCCGATGGTGAGCACGATCTCGCGGGGCAGGGTGCCCGGCTTGTACGACTCGGGGTTGGCGACCACGCGGCTGACCACGATCGACGAGATCCGGCCGAGCTTCACGGACTCCGTGGACGTGGTGGCGTAGGGCGTCGGGGAGGTGGAGTCGGCGGCCTGCTCGTCGGTGTGGCTGACGATGAAGCGGTTGCCGGTGAGGACGAGCACGGTCACATGGCGCCGCACCTCGTTCTGGTCGAACGTCGTCTCCTGGTGGACCAGGTACGACCGAACGGGCTCGCCGCCCACGGCGGCCTCCACCGCCTCGGCCACGAGGGCCGGGTAGTAGCCGCTGCGCTCGATCGCCGCACGCAGCCCCTGGGTCGTCGTACTGGTCTTGGCCATGGCGCCCATCCTACGGGGGGCCGCTGACTGCGGAGCACCGGTCGCGGCACTCCCGTGCGCGCCGGTGCGGGCCCCGCCTCACCGGTCCGCGTCCTCGCTCGACGGCTGCTCGTCCACCGGGGTGCCGTCGAGCGCGAGGCGCTCGGCGAGTTCGTCCCGGAACAGTTTGCGGCGGTCGAGGGCCTGGACCCGGTAGGCGGTGCGGCCGACGATCTGGCTGGTGATCGGCGCGGTGAGCAGTTGGAACAGGATGACGAGCAGGAGCACCGGCGCGTAGCGCAGGGGCATCTGCGCGGCGGTTCCCGCCAGGATGAGCAGCAGGCCGAGCGTCTGGGCCTTGGCGGCCGCGTGCAGGCGGCTGCCGATGTCCGGGAAGCGGAGCAGTCCCACGGAACCGAGCAGGCAGAAGATCGCACCGGCCGGGAGCAGGATGGCGGTGACCACGTCGGACACGGTGGTCATCGCAGGCCCGCCCGCTTCTCGACCAGGTGGGCGGCCGTCACCGATCCGGTGAAGGCGAGCAGGGCGAGGACGACGAGCACGGGCAGGGCTGTGGTGTCCTCGCGCACGGCCATGCCCACGGCGGTCCCGGCGATGATCATCGTCAGCAGGACGTCCAGCGCCACGATGCGGTTGAGCGCGTCCGGGCCGCGCACGAGGCGCAGCAGGGTGAGCAGTCCGGCCGCGGCCAGGATGGCCAGGGTGGCGGTGTACATGACCGTCATGGTGTTCTGCCTCCTCGACCGGGGTCGGGGTCGGGGCCTGGGTCGGGGCCGGGGGAAGGCCTGGTGCCGTCGTCTCCGGGCGGTCCGGCACGGCGGCGGGTGGTGCCGACGGCCCGCGCGACCCTGCGTTCCACGGACTGCACCGCCCTTCTGCGGTGGGCGACGTCGGCTTCGTCGTGGACCGGGATCGTGTGGACGTACAGCCGTTGCCGGCGCCGGTCGATCTCGATCACCAGCGTGCCGGGCGCGATGGTGGTGAACTCGGCCACGGCGGTGATCAGCAGGTCGCTGTCGACGCGCAGCGGCACTTCGACGATCGCGGCGGACGTTTTCCCCCCGTATCTCAGGACCTGCCAGGCGACGGCGGTCCCGGACCCGATGAGATCGGTCAGCAGGGCGAGCAGCAGGCGCCCGATCGCCAGGGGCCGGGGCACGGCCCCCGGCAGGACCGGCGGCAGGGAGAAGGTCCCGACGACGGCCAGGGCGACGAGCAGGCCTCCGACGAGGACCACCGGGCCCACGGACCCCCACAGCAGGATCCACAGCAGCCACAGCCAGCCGACCATGGGCAGGTGGCGCCGGATCCGGTGGGTCTTCTCCCGGGGGGTCAACGGTTCTCCTCGATCATGACGGCGGAGCGGTAGGCCCGCGGGTCGAGCAGTTCGTGCGCGGCCTGTTCGCCGACGTGGGCCAGCGGGCCCGCCCAGACGGCGACCGCGACGCCGGTCACCACCATGACGGCGGTGGCGGCGGTCATCAGCCCGGCCCCGTACCGGCCGGTGTGGGGCTCCGGGCTGCGGACGGTGTCGGGGGCCGTGGGCTCGTCGCGCGGTGCCGCGGCCCGGCGGTCGCCCGTGCGGCGGTGCGGGTCCGGACGGTCCGCGTCGCGGCGTTCCGGGTACGGCTTCTGCCGCATGAAGGCCCTGGTCCACACCCGGGTCATGGCGTAGAGCGTCAGCAGGCTGGTGAGCAGGGCGGTCGCGGCGAGGGCGTACGCCGCGGTGCCGCCCTGCCCCGCGCCGGCCCGCAGCAGGGTCAGTTTGGCGACGAACCCGGAGAACGGCGGGATCCCGGCCAGGCTCAGGGCGGGCAGCGCGAACAGCACGGCGACCACCGGTGTCGGGGGCGGCCGCTGCGCCATGCGTTCCAGGCCCGTCGTCTCCGTGTGGCGTACGACGAGGGCGGCGGCCAGGAAGAGCGCGGCCTGGACGACGATGTGGTGGACCATGTAGAGGACCGTGCCGGTGAGCCCGATGGTGTCGAACAGCGCGAGCCCGAAGAGCATGAAGCCGATGTGGCTGACGAGGGCGAAGGACAGCAGCCGGTTGACGTCGTCCTGGGCGAGGGCGCCGAGGATGCCCACGATCATGGTGGCGATCGCCACGCAGGCCAGCAGGGTCCACACGCTGGAACGCGGGAAGAGCAGCGTCTGGGTGCGCAGCAGGGAGTAGACGGCGACCTTGGTCAGCAGCGCGGCGAACACGGCGGTGATCGGCGCCGGCGCGGTGGGGTAGCTGTCGGGCAGCCAGAAGTGCAGGGGGACAAGCGCCGCCTTGATGCCCAGGACGGCCAGGAGCAGCAGGGCGAGCGCGCCGCGCAGGCCGTCGGGGAGTTCGGCGAGCCGCGGCCCGAGCTGGGCCAGGGTGACCGTGCCGGTGGCCGCGTACACCAGGCCGACGAGCGTGAGGAACAGCAGGGAGGACGTCAGACTGATGATCGTGTACGTCATGCCCGCCCGGGTGCGGTTTCCGTCGGCGTCCAGGGTGATCAGGACGTAGGAGGCGGCGAGCAGCACTTCGAAGGCGACGAAGAGGTTGAACAGGTCACCGGTGAGGAAGGCCAGGCTCACCCCCGTGACGAGCAGCAGATAGGCGGGGTGGAAGACCTCCGCCGTGCTGCGGCGGTCCTCGGCGGTGCCCTGGCCGATGGCGAAGAGCAGCACGGCCAGGGTCACCAGGACGGACACCATGAGCAGGAGCGCCGACAGCCGGTCGGCGACGAGTGTGATGCCCAGCGGGGCCGGCCAGCCGCCGACGTGCACGGCCTGCGGGCCGTGGGCGTCGGCGAGGACGAGCAGAGCCACCGCGTCCGCCAGGACGCCCGCCAGGACGAGGGTGCTCATCACGCGGACCACCCGGCCGGGCAGGCCGAGCAGGGTCACCCCGGCGGCCAGGATCGGCAGCACCACGGGCAGGACGAGCAGCAGTGCGGTCATCGGTGGTCCCCCGGAGTGGTGCCGTGGTCGCGGTGGTCCGGCTCGTCGCCCTCAGCGGATCCGTCGTCTCCGTCGCCCTCGTCGGGTCCGTCGCCCTCATCGGGTCCGCCTCCGTCGCCGAGGCCGGTTTCCCCGTGGGCGCCGCCCACCTCGTCGGACCCGGCGCGCTGCAGGGCGATGTCGATGCGCCGGTCCTCGACGTCGTCGCGCACCTCGTCGCTGCCGGACAACCGCCAGGAGCGGTAGGCGAGGGCCATCAGGAACGCCGTGAGACCGAACGTGATCACGATCGACGTCAGTGCCATGGCCTGGGGCAGCGGGTCGGCGGGCTCCGCCGGGTTCACCGGCTTCCCGTCCAGTACCGGGGGCCGGCCCGGGGTTCCGCCGGCGACCAGGAGCAGCAGGTTGGTGCCGTGGCCCAGGAGGATGAAGCCGAGGACGATCCGCATCAGGGACCGTTGCAGCATGAGGTGGAAGCCGATCGTGAACAGGCCGCCCACCACGACGGCCATCGTCACGTCGAGGGTGTTCACCGTGTTGTCCACCGCGCCGTTCACCGAGCGGACCCCTCCTCTTCTCCGGCCGCCGCCGCACCGCCCTCGCCGAGCGAGACGCCCACCGCCGCCAGGAGCTTGAGGACGACACCGACCACGAGCAGGTAGACGCCGACGTCGAGGAACAGGCTGGTCGCCCACTTCACCTCGCCCAGCAGCGGCAGGTGCCAGCTCAGCAGGGCGCTGTCCAGCGGCGCGCCGCCGACGGTCAGCGGCACCAGGGCGGTGACCGCCGCGACCACCAGGCCCGTGCCCGCGACCGCGACCGGGCGCAGGCGTACGGCGGCGCCGAGGTCGGCCTGGCCGCCGACGAGGTACCGCAGGACGAACGCCAGCCCCGCGACCAGTCCGCCGGAGAACCCTCCGCCGGGGCGGTAGTGCCCGGAGAACAGCAGGAACAGCGAGAGCACCAGGATCGAGGGGAAGAGCAGCCGGATGGCCACTTCCAGCAGGACCGAGCGCTCGCCGCCGGGCCGTTCGCCGGCTCCCGGCAGCCAGGTCTGCCGGGGCTCGTCCCAGTGCGTGGTGGGGAAGCGGGGGAGCGGCTCCTCGGCGGCGGCCTGCAACGCCTCGCGGCCGCGGAACCGGATCAGGCTGCCCACCCCGACCGCCGACACCAGCACGACCGAGATCTCGCCCAGCGTGTCCAGGGCCCGGAAGTCGACGATGATCGCGTCGACGACGTTGAGGGCGCCCGTCTCCGCCGCCCGGCGCAGGTATCCGGGCGAGATCACCGGGGCCGTCCGCGCGGAGGCCGCCGCCAGCGCGAAGCAGGTGACGACGGTGCCGACCCCGACGGCCACCGTGCCCCGCAGCACCCGCCCCGGCACCGGCCTGTGGCCGGGGTCGAACCGGGCCGGCATCCGGCGCAGCACCAGCACCACGACGACCAGCGTCGTCGTCTCGACCAGGAACTGGGTGAGCGCCAGGTCCGGGGCTCCGCGGACCAGGAACAGGCCCGCCGCGCCGTACCCGACGGCCCCGGTCAGCAGGATGGCGGTGAGCCGGTGCCGGGCGGCCACCACCGCCGCGGCGGCCGCCAGCATGACCACGGCCAGCACCGGTTCGAGCGAGTACCGCCACAGGGGCGGCGCCCCCAGCGACGGGGAGGCCGCCAGGAGTGCCGCGCCGGGCACCGCGACGACCGTCGTGAGCAGCACGGTCAGATAGACGGGCAGCGAGCCGACCTGGGTGTGCCGGGTCAGTGCCACGGCCAGCCGGTCCACGCCCTCGACCGCGCGGTCGTACGCGTACTGCACGTCGGTCAGGCGCGGCAGGCGGTTCAGCACGGCGGCACGGCGGCGGAGCGCGTGGATCAGGAGACCGGCGCCGAGCGACAGCGCGGACAGCCCGAGGACCGGGGTGAACCCGTGCCACAGGGACAGTTCGTAGGGTCCGCCGGCCCCCGGCGGATAGGCGTCGGCGTAGGCGGTGGTCAGGGCCGCCGTGGCGGGGTACGCCACGCCCAGCACCAGGCCCGCCCCGGACAGGACGGCCACCGGTGCGACGAAGCCCGCCTCCGGTCCGCGCGCGGACCGCGCCGCCCGCTCCGTCGGCGGCCCGCCGAAGGCGCCGTGCAGGAACCGTGCCGCGAACGCCACGGTCAGCGCGGAGCCGGCCACCAGGGCCACCGTCAGCTGCTGGTGGCCGGCGAGTTCGGTGCCGTGCAGGAACGCCTCCAGGGCGGCTTCCTTGCCCAGGAAGCCGATGAGGGGCGGCAGGCCCGCCATCGACGCGACGGCGAGTGCCGTCACGCCGAAGAGCACGGGCAGCCGGCGCCCCAGTCCCGACAGCTCCCGGATGTCGCGGGTGCCGGTGTGGTGGTCCACGATCCCGACGGACAGGAACAGCGCCGACTTGAACGCCGCGTGCGCCAGCAGCATCACCACGCCGGCCAGCGCCGCCGTCCGGGTCCCGGCGCCCAGCAGGGCGGTCAGCAGACCGAGTTCGCTGACGGTCCCGTAGGCGAGGAGCAGTTTCAGGTCGGTCTCGCGCAGCGCCCGCCACGCGGCCACCACCATCGTGGCGAGCCCCACGCCGAGCACCAGCGGCCGCCACGGCGCCACGTCGGCCAGGGCGGGCGCCAGGCGGGCGATCAGGTAGACGCCGGCCTTGACCATCGCCGCCGCGTGCAGGAAGGCGCTGACCGGTGTGGGGGCCACCATCGCCGCGGGCAGCCAGCCGTGCAGCGGCATCTGCGCGGACTTGGTGAACGCGCCGGCCAAAACGAGCACCACGGCGGCGGAGACCGCGCCGCCCCGCGGGGGGTCCGCGAGGATCGCCGAGACGCGGTAGGTGCCGGCCGCCTGGCCCAGCACGATGAAACCGAGCAGCATCGCCAGACCGCCGGCCGCCGTCACCAGCAGGGCCTGACGGGCCGCCCGGCGCTGCTCGGCCCGCTTTCCGGGGCCTGCGATCAGCAGGAAGGAGGCGACCGTGGTCAGCTCCCAGAAGACGTACAGCACGAAGAGGTTGTCCGACAGGACCAGCCCGATCATCGCCCCGGCGAAGGCCAGCAGCAGGGCGGCCAGCGGGCCGGCGTCCTGTTCGACGTAGTACCGGCAGTACAGGAGCACCAGTGCTCCGACACCGGCCACCACCCACAGCATCAGCAGCGACAGGGCGTCCAGGCGCAGATCGACCGTCAGACCGAGCGACGGAGCCCACCGCAGGGACTCCTGGTACGCGTCGCCGGCCAGGACGTCCGCCGCCCGCGTGCCCGCCCAGACCACCGTCGCCAGCGGCACCAGGGCCGCCACGGCCCACACCGCACGGCCGAGCCGCCGTTCCCACCAGGGGATCGACACTGCGACCGTCGCATAGGCGGCCAGCAGGACCAGCACGTCAGCACCTACTCCTTCACGGTGGCCCGACCGCTGACGCGCGAGCGGCCTCCGCCCGAGCCTTGAGAGGTATGTCCGGTTCGTCGGTGTTCAGTGCTCTGTGTAGCAGGGAGGACCGCCCGAAGGGGGCATCGCCGCGCCCCACACGGAGCGGGGCGTACGGCTCGGCGGAGCCGCGGACCGGACGGGCGCACGACGGGGGACGGCGGAGGGCTCGGCGACGGATCCGGCGGGGAGTCCGGCGTTCCTCCCCCGTTCCGGTGGCGTGCCGGGCGAGGGGGATCGGGTCCTGTCGGCGTCGCCGGCCCCGAGGCTCATGCCGTTCTCTCCGTTCGTCGGGCGGGCAGGTGGACGGGCGGGCACGGGTAACCCGCCCGACGCGCCGTCAAACACCCGGGCCCGCAAAACCCCTGAGAGCCGTGCGCCCCTCCTCGGAGCGCCGGCCGGCGCACCGGTCAGTACGCCGGGAGCGTCCGGGGGCCGAGGTCGTCGCGGGCGGGTGGCGGCGCCAGGCGTACGGAGGCGCTGAGGACGCTCACGCCCCGGGTGGCGACGACCACCGGTTCCAGGTCGACGGCGACGACCTCGGGATGGTCGTCGACCAGCCGCGACACCCTCAGCAGCAGCTCCTCCAGCGCGGGGGTGTCGACCGGGGTCGAGCCGCGCCAGCCGAACAGCAGGGGCGCGGTGCGGATCGACCTCACCAGGGAGGTCGCCTCCCGGTCGGTGACCGGGATCAGCCGGTGCGCCATGTCGCCGAGCAGCTGCGAAGGGGGGCCGGCGAGCCCGAAGGACAGCACGGCACCGGCCGCGGAGTCGATCACCGCGCGGACGATGGTGTCGACACCGCGCGGCGCCATCCGCTGCACGACGGGGCGCAGCTCCTCGGGCGTGCCGAGCTGCCGGGTCAGTTCGGCGTACGCCCGGCGCAGTTGCTCCTCGTCCGCCAGGTCCAGCCGGACGCCGCCCAGGTCGGCGCGGTGCCTGAGGTGCGGGGCGGTCACCTTGAGGGCGACGGGCCGGCCCAGGGCGCGGGCGGCCTCGACGGCGGCGTCGGGCGTGGGGGCCGGGAGGGCGCGGTGGACGTGGATGCCGTAGGCGCCGAGCAGTTCGCAGGTCTCCTCGACGCCGAGGGTCGGGCTCTGCCCGCGGGTGAGCTGCGCGTGGATGAGTGCGGCGGCGCGCTTCTCGTCGATGTCCTCGTACTGGGGCACCTTGCCGGGGTCGGCGGCGTCCCGCCGCCACTGGGCGTAGGTGACGGAGTGGGCGAGGGCGCGGACGGCGCGTTCGGCGGCGGGGTAGGCGGGGATGAGGTGGGCGTCCTCGGGGAGGACGACCGGCTCCGGCGGAGGGCCGTCGGCGGACGCGCGCTCCCCGGCCGGCGGCACGGGGCGGGGCGGGGCATTCGGCGGGGCGGGGCGGGGCAGGGCGGGCGGTTCCGTCCGCGGGGCCGTGCTCGCCGCCGCCGACAGGGCCTCCGCCAGGCAGCCGAGTTCCACGTGGACCACCAGGACCGGCTTGGACGGGGTCGCGGCGGCGGCCGAGCGCAGCGCCTCGGCGAGCGCCGCGTCGCCGACGGAACCGGCCGTCCTTCCGCCCAGCGCCGGGATCGCGGTCACGACCACCGCGTCGCAGGTGTCGTCGGCCAGCGCCCGGGACAGGGCCGCGTGGAAGTCCGCCGCCGACGCCTCGGTGGTGAGGTCCAGCGGGTGGTGCGGGCGCAGTCCCTCGGCGAGGCACGCCTCGTAGGTGAGCAGTCCCAGCGACTCGGAGTTGCCCAGGATCGCCACCCGGGGGCCGGGCGGCAGCGGCTGGCGGGCGAGCAGCAGGCCCGCGTCGACCAGTTCCGTGATGGTGTCCACCCGGATCACCCCGGCCTGTCGCAGCAGCGCGGAGACGGTCTCGTGCGGCAGTCGCGTCGCGCGCACGGCGTGCCCGCGGGGCCCGGCGCCGTGGCGGGCGCCCTGGACCACGACCAGTGGCTTCACCGCCGCGGTCCGGCGGGCGAGGCGGGTGAACTTGCGGGGGTTGCCGATGGACTCCAGGTACATCAGGGCGACATCGGTGTCCGGGTCGTCGTACCAGTACTGCATGACGTCGTTGCCGGAGACGTCGGCGCGGTTGCCGGACGAGACGAAGGTGGACACGCCGGTGACGCCGGTGACGCCTCCGCCGCGGCGGTGCAGCCGCGACAGCAGGGCGATGCCGATGGCTCCGGACTGGGCGAACAGACCGATGCGGCCGGGGCGCGGCATCTCGGGCGCGAGCGAGGCGTTCAACCGTACGTCCGGGGAGGTGTTGATGACACCGAACGCGTTCGGCCCGATGATCCGCATGCCGTACGTACGCGCCTGCCGGACGAGGGCGCGCTGGCGCTCGCGGCCCTCGGGGCCCGCCTCGGCGTATCCGGCGGACGTCACGACGAGCCCCCGCACCCCGTGCTCGCCGCACTCGGCGACGACCTCGGGGACCTGCTCGGCGGGCACCGCGACGACGGCGAGGTCGACCTGCCCGTCGATGTCGCGCACCGAACGGTGGGCGGGCACCCCGTCGCCCCCGTCGCCGCCGTCGGGGCCGGCGAGTTCCTTCAGCTCCGGCGGGAAGCCCTTGTTCACGGCGTACAGGCGGCCGGTGAATCCGCCGTCCCGGATGTTGTCGAGGAGGCTGCGGCCCACGCTGCCCGGCCTGCGGCCGGCGCCTATGACCGCGACCGAGCCGGGCGTGAGCAGGCGCCGCACGGAACGGGCCTCGGCACGCTGTTCGCGCGCCTGCTGCACGGCCAGCGAACGGTCGGTGGGTTCGAGGTCGAACTCCAGGCGGACGACACCGTCCTCGAAGCTGCGCTTCTGGGTGTACCCGGCGTCCGTGAACACCTTGATCATCTTGCTGTTGGCCGGCAGCACCTCGGCGGCGAACCGGCGGATGCCGCGCTCGCGCGCGACGGCGGCGATGTGCTCGAGGAGGGCGGAGGCGATGCCCCGGCCCTGGTGGGCGTCCTGCACCAGGAAGGCGACCTCGGCCTCGTCGGAGACCGGAGGGGCGGGCTCTTTGGCGGTCGACGGGCGGGAGGAGGCGGGTGTTCCGTCGGGGCCGATCCGGTCATAGCGTACGGTGGCGATGAACTCGCCGCCCACCGTGGCCGCGAGTCCCACCCGGTCCACGAAGTCGTGGTGTGTGAACCGGTGCACGTCCTTGGCGGACAGGCGAGGGTAGGGCGCGAAGAAGCGGTAGTACTTCGACTCGTCCGACACCTGCTCGTAGAAGCTGACCAGGCGCTCGGCGTCATCAACGGTGATGGGCCGCACGCGCGCGGTGCCGCCGTCGCGCAGCACCACGTCGGCCTCCCAGTGGGCGGGGTACTCATGCCGGTCCGACGAGATCTGCATGGCCCCCAGAGTACGGCTCGCGTACGGCGACGGCGCGAGGCAGGCTGTGGGTGCACGAGCCGGACCGAGGCCGCGGTCCGGTGCCGTCGGGAGCGGGAAGGAGTTCCGCTCCCGGCGTGGTTCCCGATATGGGAAACTGGTCTAGACAACCTGAACACCGAAGGGCAGCAACACATGGCTGAGCGCCGCGTCAACGTCGGCTGGGCCGAGGGCCTCCACGCCCGTCCCGCCTCCATCTTCGTCCGAGCCGCCACGGCCGCAGGCGTCCCGGTGACGATCGCCAAGGCTGACGGCGACCCCGTCAACGCGGCCTCCATGCTGGCCGTTCTGGGCCTGGGCGCCCAGGGCGGCGAGGAGATCGTCCTCGCTTCCGACGCCGAGGGCGCCGACGCCGCCCTGGACCGTCTGGCGAAGCTGGTCTCCGAGGGTCTCGAGGAGCTCCCCGAGACCGTCTGACGGATGCTCCGGGTTCTCCGGATCTGCCGGCTTCCCCGGCAGTGAGTGGAGCCGCGGGGGGGGGGGGGGGCGGGGGGGGGGCGGGGGCGCGGGCGGGGGGGGGGGGTGGGGGGGGGCGGCGCGGGTGCGGGGGCGAGGCCGCGGGGCGGGAC
>NZ_JBSGHG010000066.1:0-17791 GCF_053604275.1 Streptomyces sp. NPDC004051
CGAGATCGAGAAGAAGATCCTGGAGAAGCTCGGCGTCGGCGTGCGGCCCGAGGACCCGGCCGCCGCACAGGGCGCCGACACCGCCGGCGGCACCGGCCTCCCGACGGCGGCACCGGCCGACCACGCGGGGCTCCACCTGTAGGAGATCCAGATCCGCGTGAACGCCGGCGCCGGCCCGCGCGACTCACCGCCGTGTGGTCGAATCGTCCGTGGAGGGAAGACCGGATCCGGGAAGGGACCCGGAACCGGGCGTACGCCGCGCCCGCCTCGCGGTGGCCGGGTTCCGGGCGGTCTCCGGTGACAGCAGTGCCCCCGCGTCAAGGAGCCATCCATGAGCGACCGCGCCCCCCTCGTGCCGGACGGCCTCGACGGCATCCGCGCCCACCTCGAGGAGGTCTACCGGGACCTGCACCGGCACCCCGAACTCGGACTGCGGGAGCACCGCACCGCTGGAAAGGTGTCCGGGGCCCTGAGGTCGTTCGGCTACGAGGTCACCGACGGTGTCGGCGGGACCGGCGTGATCGGGATCCTGGAGAACGGGAACGGCCCGACCGTCATGGCGCGTGCCGACATGGACGCCCTCCCGGTGCGCGAACAGACCGGCCTGCCCTATGCCTCCACCGCGACCGTGACCGCCCCGGACGGCACCGAGCAGCCCGTCATGCACGCCTGCGGACACGACATGCACGTGACCTGCCTGCTGGGCTGCGCGCACCTGCTGGCAGAGAACCGCGACGACTGGCGGGGCACCTTCGTGGCGCTCTTCCAGCCCTCGGAGGAGAACGGCGACGGAGCCGATGCCATGATCGCCGACGGGCTGACGTCCAGGTCGCCCCGGCCCGACGTGGTGCTGGCCCAGCACGTGCTGCCCTATCCGGCCGGATACGTCGGCACCCGCCCCGGGCCGTTCCTGTCGGCGGCCGACAGCCTGCGCATCACCGTCCACGGACGGGGAGCGCACGGTTCCATGCCCCAGGCCGCGGTGGACCCCGTCGTGATGGCCGCGATGATCGTCGTACGTCTGCAGACCGTTGTCGCCCGGGAACTGGCGGCCACGACCCCGGCCGTGGTCACGGTCGGCAGCATCCACGCGGGCACCGGCCCCAACGTCATTCCCGACAGCGCCGTCATCGAGCTCAACGTGCGCACCTACGACGACGCCACGCGCAGCCACGTCCTGGACGCGATCACCCGGATCGTCCGTGCCGAGTGCGAGGCGTCCCGCTCGCCCGAGGAGCCCGAGATCGAGCGGACCACCTCCTTCCCGCCCACCGTCAACGACGAGGCGGCGACCCGTCGGGTCGCCGAGGCCTTCGCCGCACACTTCGGAGACGACGCGCACACCATCGACCTGCAGACCGCGAGCGAGGACATGAGCGAGATCCCCGGGGCGTTCGGGGTGCCGTTCACCTACTGGGGCATCGGATGCGTCGACCCCGGCCGCTACGCCGAGGCCGCCCGCAAGGGCACCCTCGACCAGGACATCCCCGTCAACCACAGTCCCGCGTTCGCCCCGCTCGTCCAGCCCACCCTGGACACCGGCGTCAGTGCCCTGACCGTGGCCGCCCTCGCCTGGCTCGGCGCCTGAGCGGTCAGTGGCGGCCCGGCCCGCCGCTGCCGAACCCGCCGCTGCCGCCCTCCTCCCAGCGGGGCCGTTCCTGGGAGGTACCGGTGCGGCTGCCGGAGCTGCCCCCGTGCAGGTCGTGCGGCAGCAGGCGGTCGTCGCCCCGGGGCATCTCGTCGGGCTCCCGGCGTTCACGGGTCTCACGCACCGGGCCGCCCTCGGGCATCCGGGGCTGTTCATCGGGGCGCGGCCTGGGTGAGTCCCCGCGCCCGACCCGGCGGCTGCCGACCGTGAACAGGCCGATCAACAGGCCCACGACCAGCACGGCCACCACGATCAGTCCGATGCCGATGGTGCCGCGGCTCGCGGCGAGGTCGGCCGAATCGGTCCAGGAGGTGTGCTTCAGGGTGTTCACCGCAGTACTCAGCATGGCTTCCGAGTGCCCGGAACCCGCCCGCCGAACCCTGCGGACGGATTCCACCGCATCCCCGCAGGGCGGCGGGTTTGACCGCCCGCGACCGGGGTTACCCGCGCGGCGTGACGACATCGCAGCAGGAGCTGTTCCGGTTTCTCGAGGACCGTTTCGCCTGCGCGCAGGCGTGCACGGAGTGCGCGCGGGCCTGCGCGGTGCGGGCGAGTCTCGTGGACCCGGACAGCGGCAGGGACCAGGAACTCGTGCGGCGCAGGGGCGTCATGTGCGCGGAGGTGTGCGACGCGACGTGCCGGGTGCTGTCCGAGGACGGCCAGGTGGACGAGACGACCATCCGGCTCCAGGTGGAGTGGTGCCGGCAGGTGTGCCTGGAGGGCGCGCACGTCTTCGACGGGCACCCCGGCGCGGAGCGCACGGCCGAGGCGTGCCGGGCCTGTGCACGCGCCTGCACGGACTTCCTCGCCACGCTGAACTGACGGCGAGGACGCCGGGACCGCCGCCGCACCGGGAGTCCCGGGGGAGGGGCGCGCCGCAAGATGCGGGCCCCGTACAGAATCGGGCGAGACATCGCCATACTGGACGGGCCAGGGGAGGGCGCGTTGGACATCGACGGGGGCGGGAGATGGGGGACAGCAGGCTGATCCACGGCCGGTACCGGCTGCTCGATCCGATCGGGCGGGGCGGCATGGGGGAGGTGTGGCGGGCACGCGACGAGTCACTCGGCAGACAGGTCGCCGTGAAGTGCCTCAAACCACTGAACGCCCACCACGACCACGCCTTCAGCCGGGTACTGCGTGAG
This sequence comes from Streptomyces sp. NPDC004051, assembly GCF_053604275.1. NCBI lineage: Bacteria > Bacillati > Actinomycetota > Actinomycetes > Kitasatosporales > Streptomycetaceae > Streptomyces > Streptomyces sp. NPDC004051. The sequence goes on from NZ_JBSGHG010000066.1 coordinate 2,794, forward strand.
CGGTTCCGGCGGGAGGCCCGGGTGGCGGCGTCCCTGCAGCACCGCGGGATCACCGTCGTGCACGACTTCGGCGAGTCCGACGGAGTGCTGTATCTGGTGATGGAGCTGCTGCAGGGACGTGACCTCAGCAAGCTCCTGGAGGAGAACAAGCAGCACCCGCTGCCGGTCGACGAGGTCGTGGAGATCGCCGAGCAGGTCGCCGCCGCCCTCGCCTACACCCATGACCAGGGCATCGTGCACCGGGACCTGAAGCCCGCCAACATCGTGCGGCTCGCCGACGGCACCGTGAAGATCTGCGACTTCGGCATAGCCCGCCTCGGCCACGACATCGGGTTCACGTCCCGGCTGACCGGCACCGGTGTCGCGATGGGCACGCCGCACTACATGTCGCCGGAGCAGATCAGCGGCACCGGGGTCGACCGGCGCAGCGACCTGTACTCCTTCGGCTGCGTGCTCTACGAGATCGCCACCGGGGTGCCCCCGTTCTTCGACCTCGACGACGCGTGGGCGATCCTCGTCGGCCACCGGGACACCCCGCCCCGGCCGCCGCGCGGTCACCGCGCCGAACTGCCCGAGCGGCTGGAGCGGATCATCCTCGACCTGCTGGCCAAGGAACCGGGCCGACGCCCCGACAGCGCACGCGAACTGGCCCGCCGGGTCGGCGCACTGCGGGCCGCGCCGAACCGGCTGCCGGTGCCGGCCGCGGTGACGGCCTGGCCGGAGCCCGCGGGCCCGACCGACGCGGGCGAACAGGTGGCCCTGCCGCCCCCGGCGGTCCAGGGGCCCGAACCGGTGGCGGGCGCGCCACGGCTGCCCTCCTGGACCCGCGGCATGACCGGCGGCCGCAAGGCGGTCGTCGCCGGAGCGCGCACCACGCCCCCGGCCCCGGCGGCCGGACTGTCCGGCGAGTGGATCGCCCGCCCCACGAGCGGCCGCGCCGAGCCGCCCCCGCAGGAGGAGCGGCCCGCCCCGTCGCCGGAGGCCCTGACCACCCTGGCCGGACGGCACAACGCGGGCCTGAGCCTCGGCCGCCTCGGCCGCTGGACGGAGGCGGGGGAGGTGCACCGCGCGGTCGCCGCGGAGCGCGAGCACCTCCTCGGCCCGGACCACCCCGACACCCTCGCCAGCCGCTACGAGGTCGCCTTCACCCTCAGCCGCACCGGCCGCGCCGCCGATGCGCTGCGCGCGTACAAGCACGTGGCCGAGGCCCGTATCCGCGCGCTCGGGCCCGACCACCCCGAGACCCTGGCCGCCCGTCAGGAAATGGCGTACGTCATGGCCCAGTCGGGCCGGCCCTTCGACGCCCACCAGGTCTATCTGTCGGTGCTCTCCGCCCGCGAGCGCACCATGGGGGCCGACCATCCCGACACCCTGCGCTGCCGGCACAACCTCGCCTTCAACCTCTCCAGACTCGGCCGTCTGGAGGACTCGTACAGCATGGCGTGCGAAGTGGCCGCCGCCCGCGCCCGGGTGCTCGGCCCCGACCATCCCGACACCCTGGTCACCCGCTACGAAGTCGCCTACACGCTCGGACAGCTGGGCCGGTGGGCGGAGGCCCTGGAGACCTACCGCGAGGTCGCCGGGACCCGCACGCGGGTCCTCGGCCCGGACCACCCCGACACGCTCGCCGCCCGCTACGAGACCGGCATCGGCCTGGGCCGGCTCGGCCGCACCGCACAGGCCCTCGACCTCTACCGGGGCCTGGTCGCGGACCGCACCCGGGTCCAGGGCCCCGCCCACCCCGAGACCCTGCGCGCCCGGCACGGCCTGGGCGTCAACCTCGGCCGGCTCGGACGCTGGACGGAGGCGCTCGCCGAGTCCCGCGCGGTGTGCGCCCTGCGCGAGGGGGCGCTCGGCGCCGACCATCCGGACACCCTGGTCAGCCGCCGTGAGGTCGCCGTCGGTCTGGGCTGGCTGGGCCGCTGGGCGGAAGCGCTCACCGAGTACCGCAAGGTGGCCGCCGGCCGGGAACGCGCCCTCGGCGCGGACCACCCCGACACCCTCACCGCCCGCGACGACGAGGCCCGCTGTCTGGAGCGGCTCGGCCACGGCGCCGCGGCCGCCGCGCTGCACCGCGAGGTGGCGGGACTGCGACGGCAGCGGGCCGCGGGCGGAGTGTGACGGCAGGGCGGGGCGGCGCGACGCCGTGGCCGAGGGGGGGCCCGCTGCCTGGTCGGCGCGGATCCGCACGTGCTACGAAGAACCACTTGACTTCCTCCTCCCGCCTAGCGGTGGGGGGTTCCAGCGGTCGCCCGCCGGGGTTCCTGCTTCACCGACGACCGCCCCGTCCGGGAGGACTCCCGTTGAGGTCTTACACCGTCTCCACAGGCAGACGCCGCCAGCCCGGCGGCCAGGATGTTGCGTGCCGCGTTCACATCGCGGTCGTGCACGGTGCCGCAGCCGCACGTCCACTCGCGGACGTTCAGCGGCAGCTTCTCGCGGACCGTGCCGCAGGCCCCGCACAGCTTCGAGCTGGGGAACCAGCGGTCGACCATGACGAGTTCGCGCCCGTACCAGGCGCACTTGTATTCCAGCATCATGCGTAGGTCCGTCCAGGCGGCGTCCGAGATGGCGCGCGCGAGCCTGCCGTTCTTCATCAGGTTGCGGACCGTGAGGTCCTCGATCACGACCGTTTGGTTCTCACGGACGAGACGAGTCGACAGCTTGTGCAGGAAGTCCCGGCGCCGGTCGGCGATCCGCGCGTGCACGCGGGCCACCTTCCGCCGGGCCTTGGCCCGGTTGGCCGAGCCCTTCGCCTTCCGGGACAGCTCCCGCTGCGCCTTGGCCAGCCGGGCGCGGTCGCGGCGCTCGTGCCGGGGGTTGGCGATCTTCTCCCCGGTGGACAGGGTCACCAGGGAGGTGATCCCGGCATCCAGGCCGACAGCCGCGCCGGTGGCGGGGGCCGGGGCGATGGTGTCCTCGACGAGCATCGAGACGAACCAGCGGCCCGCGCTGTCGCGGGAGACGGTCACCGTCGTGGGCTCCGCCCCCTGTGGGAGGGGGCGCGACCAGCGGATGTCCAGGGGCTCCGTCATCTTGGCCAGTGTCAGCTTCCCGTCGCGCCATGCAAAGGCGCTGCGGGTGTACTCGGCCGACGCGCGGGACTTCTTCCGGCTCTTGTAGCGCGGGTACTTGGCCCGCTTGGCGAAGAAGTTCGCGAACGCCGTCTGAAGGTGGCGGAGCGCCTGCTGGAGCGGGACGGAGGACACCTCAGCCAGGAAGGCGAGTTCTCCGGTCTTCTTCCACTCCGTCAGCGCGGCGGACGACTGCACGTAGGAGATCCGACGCTGCTCGCCGTACCAGGCCCGGGTGCGCTCCTCCAGCGCCTTGTTGTACACGAGGCGAACGCAGCCGAACGTGCGCGACAGCTCAGCCGTCTGCTCGTCCGTGGGGTAGAAGCGGTACTTGAATGCCCGCTTGACCTGCCGCGCCATGACTCACATTCTATCAGCTCCCGTGTGAGTCAAAGGTGTCGGCCGGTGATCGGCGGACGACGAATCGTCCCGGCGGCGATCCGGCTTTTCCTGCCCGGCTCCGCAGGTGTCCGTTTATCCCCCGCAGGGGGTGCCCCCACCCCGGCCTGAAGGCCGGGGTATCCACGAAGGAGTCCCGATGAGCGCAGACGAGGGAACCCGGACGTACGACGCCGTCATCGTCGGCGGAGGCCACAACGGTCTCGTCGCCGCCGCCTACCTGGCCCGGGCGGGACGCTCCGTCCTGGTGCTGGAGCGGCTGGACCGCACGGGCGGGGCGGCGGTCTCCACCCGGCCGTTCGCCGGTGTCGACGCACGGCTGTCCCGGTACTCGTACCTGGTCAGCCTGTTGCCCCGGAAGATCGTCCAGGACCTGGGGCTCGACTTCCGGGTACGCGCCCGCACCATCTCCTCCTACACCCCGGTCGAACGCGACGGACGGCCCACCGGACTGCTCGTCGGCGGCGGCGAACGGCGCACCCGCGAGGCGTTCGCCCGGCTGACCGGATCCGACCGCGAGTACCGGGCCTGGCAGCGTTTCTACGGCATGACCGGCCGCGTCGCCGAACGGGTCTTCCCCACCCTCACCGGACCGCTGCCCAGCCGCGAGGAGCTGCGCGAGGCGATCGACGACGAGGAGGCCTGGCGGACCTTGTTCGAGGAACCGATCGGGGTCGCCGTCGAGGAGCGCTTCACCGACGACCTCGTGCGGGGCGTGGTCCTCACCGACGCCCTCATCGGCACCTTCGCCGACGCCCACGACCCCACGCTCCAGCAGAACCGCTGCTTCCTCTACCACGTCATCGGCGGCGGCACCGGCGACTGGGACGTGCCGGTCGGCGGCATGGGCGCCCTCACCGACGCGCTGGCCGCCGCCGCGCGCGAGGCGGGCGCCGTCATCGCCACCGGTCACGAGGTGGTACGGATCGACACGGACGGCCGCACGGCCGAGGTCACCCACCGCACGGCCGACGGCGAGGGGGTCGCCGCCGCCCGGCACGTCCTGGTGAACGCCTCCCCGCGGGAGCTGGCGGCGCTGACCGGCGACACACCCCCCGCCCCGGCCGAGGGCGCCCAGCTCAAGGTGAACATGCTGCTCAAGCGGCTGCCCAGGCTGCGCGACAGCTCCGTCGACCCGCGCGAGGCGTTCGCCGGAACCTTCCACATCGCCGAGGGGTACGGGCAACTGGCCGCCGCGCACGCACAGGCCGCCGCCGGTGAACTGCCCGCCGCGCCGCCCTCCGAGATCTACTGCCACTCGCTCACCGACCCGACGATCCTCGGCCCGGACCTCGCCGCACAGGGCTACCAGACGCTCACCCTCTTCGGCCTGCACACCCCGGCCCGGCTGTTCGAACGGGACAACCGGGACAACAACGCCGTGCGGGAGGAGCTGCTGAAGTCGACGCTCGCCCAGCTCGACGCCCATCTGGCCGAACCGCTCGCCGACTGCCTGGCGACCGACGCGGACGGACGTCCGTGTCTGGAGGCGAAGACCCCGCTGGACCTGGACCGCGAACTCGGGCTGCCCGGCGGGAACATCTTCCACCGCCCGCTGTCCTGGCCCTATGCCCAGGACGGCACCGGCCGGTGGGGCGTGGAGACCCGGCACGCCAACGTCCTGCTGTGCGGCGCGGGCGCGGTGCGCGGCGGCGGGGTGAGCGGGGTGCCGGGGCACAACGCGGCCATGGCGGTCCTGGAGGCGGGCTGACGGGACGGGCCGAGGGGGGAGGGCCGGCGGTCAGGTGTCAGTCGGCCGACCGGTTCCACCCCACGGCCCGGACGCGTGCCGCGTCCGCCGGACGGACCTCGTCGAACAGCACGCCGTCGCCGGTCGCGACGCGCATCCCGTCGACGTACGCACCGCGCCCCACGTACAGCCGGTCCGTCGCACAGCGCCAGCGCAGGGTGAGGCTCCGCGCGGCGGGCAGGCCGGCGGTGAGCCCGTGCCAGACACGGCCCGACCAGCCGGTGGCGGTGCCCGAGGGGTGCCGCTGCGGCTCCCCGCCCCGGCGTTCCGTGGTGAACGGCACCGGCTGCCAGGTCGCGCCGCCGTCCACCGTGGCCTCCAGGGTGAGCACGTCGGAGCGCGGCTCGGTGTCCCACCACAGGGCGCAGCGCAGCCGCGCGCCGCCGGACGAGGTGTCCAGCGCGGGCAGGGTGAGGGTCGCCGTCGTCGAACTCGCCATCCCGGAGAACCAGGCCGTGCGTCCCCGCGCCGGGCGGACCGGGACCGCGCGGGCCAACCGGTTCGCGGCGGCCACCCGGGGAGCCGACCCCGAACGCCAACTACGTACGGGATGAACCGAGTTGCCGAGCACGACGAGGAACGAGTCGGTGGTCGGATCGAGCACCAGCGCGGTGCCGGTGAAACCGGTGTGGCCCGCCGTGCGCGGGGTGGCCATCGCCCCCATGTACCAGTGCTGGTACAGCTCGAAGCCCAGGCCGTGCTCGTCCCCGGGGAAGTCGGTGTTGAAGTCGGTGAACATCAGCTCCACCGACTCCGGTCCCAGCACGCGGGCCCGGCCGTAGCGGCCGCCGTTGAGCAGGGTCCGCCCGAGCACGGCCAGGTCCCAGGCGCACGAGAACACGCCCGCGTGGCCCGCGACCCCGCCCAGGCTGTGGGCGTTCTCGTCGTGCACCTCGCCCCACACCAGCCCCCGGTCGAGACCGGACCAGGGCGGGCGGGCGTCCTCGGTGGCGGCGATCCGCGGTCTCCAGGAGGCGGGCGGGTTGTAGCGGGTGCGCCGCATGCCCAGCGGACCGGTGAGGTCGTCACGGAGCAGGACGTCCAGGGTGCGGCCGGTGACCTGCTCCAGCACCAGCTGGAGCGAGATCAGGTTCAGGTCCGAGTACGCGTACGCCGTGCCCGGAGGGCCGATCGGCGCCTCGTCGAGGACGAGCCGGACGCGCTCCTCGTACGTGGGCGCGTCGTAGAGCGGGATCCAGGGACGGAGGCCCGAAGTGTGCGTGAGCAGTTGACGGATCGTCACCTCCGCCTTGCCGGCGCGGCCGAAGTCCGGCAGGTACGAGGCGACGGCCGCCTCCAGCTCCAGGGCCCCCCGTTCGATCTGCTGCACGGCGAGGACGGAGGTGAACAGCTTCGACACCGAGGCCAGATCGAAGACGGTGTCCACGGCCATGGGGATCTGCCGGTCCGCCGGGAACTCGACGCCGGTGTCGGTCTCCTCGTCGTACGCCCGGTAGCGCACGGCCATGCCGATGGGCCGGTGGAGCGCGACGGTGCCGCCGCGTCCGGCGAGCAGCACGGCGCCCGCGTACCAGGGGTGTTCGGGGGACGGGCCGAGGAACGCCTCGGCGTCGGTGACGAGTCGCTCCAGATGCTCCGCGAGCAGGCCGGCCTGCCGGGCCGATCCGTGCCGCAGGGTCGGACGCCCGCTGCCCGACGCCGCCTGCGGCGAGGCCGCCGCCGCGGGACCGGCCGGGAGGGAGGCGAAGGCCAGGGCGCCGCCCAGAACCAGTGCGCGCCCGCCGAGTTGCCGGCGAGTGGGACCGCTCGACCCTGCGTCCGTCATGGGGGTTCCTCCCGTGTCGTGGCCGCGGGCGGCCTGAAAGAATCTTCCGGGAATCGCCTTGCGGGGTGAAACTTTCCTGTCAGGTGCGGGATGTGTCAATGGGGCGTACGCGGTCGCGGGAGGAGCCGAAGTCCTTGACCTCCCCGGCCGGTCGACCGAGGATCAACTGTCATGACGCCCGGACACGGAAGCACGGTCGACGGAATCCTGCGACGCAGCGCCCGGCGCACTCCGGCGCGCACCGCCGTCGAGTACGGCGACCGCACCTGGACCTACGACGCGCTCGACACCGCCGTCTCGGCCGCGGCGAGCGTCCTGCTGGCGGAGGGGCTGTCCCCCGGGGACCGGGTCGGCGCCTACGGCCACAACTCCGACGCCTACCTGATCGGCTTCCTCGCCTGCGCCCGCGCGGGCCTGGTGCACGTACCGGTCAACCAGAACCTGACCGGCGACGACCTCGCCTACCTGATCGGCCAGTCCGGCAGCACACTCGTCCTCACCGACCCCGACCTCGCCGGACGGCTCCCGGACGGGGTGCGGGCGCTGCCCCTGCGCGACGCCGACGGCTCGCTGCTCGACCTGCTGGCCGGCGCGCCCGCGTACGACGGCCCCGAGCCGCGCTCCGAGGACCTGGTGCAACTGCTGTACACCTCCGGCACCACCGCCCGGCCCAAGGGCGCGATGATGACGCACCGCGCACTGGTGCACGAGTACCTGAGCGCCATCACCGCCCTCGACCTCGGCGCGGGCGACCTCCCCGTGCACTCGCTCCCGCTCTACCACTCGGCGCAGATGCACGTCTTCCTGCTGCCCTACCTCGCGGTCGGCGCGACCAACGTCATCCTCGACGCGCCCGACGGCGACCGGATCCTCGACCTGATCGAGGCGGGCCGCGCGGACAGCCTGTTCGCCCCGCCCACGGTCTGGATCGCCCTGTCGAACCGCCCCGACTTCGCCACCCGCGACCTGAGCGGACTGCGCAAGGCGTACTACGGGGCGTCCGTCATGCCGGCGCCGGTCCTGGAGCGGCTGACGCGGCGGCTGCCGGACCTGGCGCTCTACAACTGCTTCGGGCAGAGCGAGATCGGCCCGCTGGCCACCGTCCTGGGTCCCGACGAGCACAAGGGGCGCACGGACTCCTGCGGGCGGCCCGTCCTGTTCGTGGACGCGCGGGTGGTCGACGAGGACGGCAAGGACGTGCCCGACGGGACACCCGGCGAGATCGTCTACCGGTCGCCGCAACTGTGCGAGGGGTACTGGGACAAGCCCGAGGAGACCGCCGAGGCCTTCCGCGACGGCTGGTTCCACTCCGGGGACCTCGCGGTGCGCGACGCCCACGGCTACCTCACCGTCGTCGACCGGGTGAAGGACGTCATCAACTCCGGTGGCGTCCTGGTCGCCTCACGGCAGGTCGAGGACGCGCTGTACACGCACGAGGCGGTCGCCGAGGCCGCCGTGATCGGCCTCCCCGACGAGCGCTGGGTGGAGGCCGTCACGGCGGTCGTCGTCGCGCGCGGCGAGACCACCGAGGAGGAGCTGATCGCGCATGCGCGCGAACGGCTCTCGTCCTTCAAGGCGCCGAAGAGGGTCCTGTTCGTGGACGAACTGCCGCGCAACGCCAGCGGGAAGATCCTCAAACGGGAGCTGCGCCACCGCTTCACCGGATGAGCGCGGCACGGCCCGCGCCGACGCGGGCCGTGACCGGGCGGGACCGCTCAGCCGGCGGCACCCTGGGGGCCGTACGCCGTCATGAAGCGGTCCCGGAAGGCGTCCATGCCCCAACGCGGCGCGTCCGGGGCGGGTTTGAGGCCCTCGGTCCAGTTCCAGTCGGCCACCCGGTCCAGGACCTTCGGATCCTTGGCGACGATGCTGATCGGCACGTCCTTGCCGGTGTCCCCGGCGGTGACGGTCGGGACCGGCTGGTGGTCGCCGAGGAAGACCAGCACCGTGTCCTCGTCGCCGTACCGCTCCATCCACCCGACCAGGCTCCGCAGCGAGTACTCGATGGACTTGCGGTACTCGGTGCGTACCCTCTCCGGGTCCTGCCAGACCTCCTTGGGGTCGGTGCCCTCCTTCTTGATCTGGTGGAACACGGAGCCGTCGCCGAGGTCGTCCCAGTCGATCATGCGGGCGTTGGGGGACCACGGGTTGTGGCTGGAGGCGAGGATGATCTCCGCCATGATCGGCCGGCGGTCCTTCTGGCCGTGCTCCAGGCGCTCGAAGGCCTCCAGGCTGAACTGGTCGGGCACCGGCGTCCAGCTGAAGTACGGTCCCTGGTAGCCGAGGTGCTCGGAGTCGTAGATGTGGTCCAGGCCGAAGTACTTGCCCTCCGGCCAGGCCCGCCGCACCCCGGGCACGATGCCGACGGTGCGCCAGTCACCGGCCTTGCGGAAGTAGCTGGTGAGGGTCATGCGGTCGCTGGTGGTGAGGCTGCGGTAGCGCTGCTGGTTCTTGATCCACAGGCCGGACAGGAAGGTGGAGTGGGCGAGCCAGCTGCCCGCGCCCGTCACCGGTGACTTGAGCCAGCCGCTGCGCGACGCGAAACCGGCGGCCTCCAGAGTGTCGGTGCCCTCCTTCAGCGTCGCGTCGATCGGCTCCGCCATCGCCGGGTCGTCGATCGCGACCCGGCCGTAGCTCTCGATGAACGTGAACAGGACGTCCTTGCCGCGCAGTCCCGTGAACAGCTGGTCGGGCGGAGTGTCGGCGAAGGCGTCGGCCGCGGCCTGCTGCCTGAAGACCCGTCCGTCCTTGATGCCCGCGCGCATCTGCTCCACCCGGTTGCCCAGCATCTCCGCGGTGCCCCTGGTGGCCAGCGGGACGCCGGTGACCTGCACGCCGAGAGTGACGCAGGTGATCCACGCGACGCCGAGGACCAGCGTGGTGCGGACGGCGGCGGGACGGTGGCGTGTCATCAGGTGCGTGATCCGCACCGCCGCCAGCGTCATCAGCACCAGCAGGGCGACGAACAGGACGATCAGCCCGATCACGGCGAGGACCTGCCCGCCCCGGCCGAACGACTCCCGTACGAAATCCGCCGCGTGCTCGAACAGGATCCAGTCGAGCACCAGGTCGAACGGCCGGGCCAGTACCTGGTAGAAGCCCATGTCCACCATCTTCAGGACGGTGAGCAGCCCGAGCAGGACGCCCGAGACCACCGCGGCGATCCGCCGGGGCTTCGGCGGCAGCGCCAGCAGCAGGGCCGCCAGCAGGATCCCCTCGGCCGGGAGACGGAGGAACGCATCGAACGTGAGCCGCTCCACCCGGTTCGGCACGAGGAGGGCGAAGACCAGGAGCGCCCCGGCCAGCACGGTCGTCCCGACCGCGACACCGCGGGCCGTACGCGGGTGACGCCCGCGCAGGCGCTCCCAGCGGGAGGGAGCCGCCTCCTCGGGCGCCTCCCCGGCCGCCTCGCCGGAGGCGGTGGGACCGTCGTCCGGGTCCGCCCCGCCCCCGGTGGTCTCCGACAGCTGACGGGAGCGAGTGAAGAGCTGCACCCGGGGGTCCTTCCGTGCGGTACTGCGATGGCATGGCAAACCGGGCCCGGTGAACGGGCCTGCCGCCATCAGTACGTTCGCACGTCACCCCGCGTTCAACCGCGCCCGCGGGGATCCGGCCGGCCCGGATCCACACGCCCGGCTCCGCCCGGCCCCACCCGTCCGCCGCGCCCCGGAAACGGACGCCGACGTGACCTGTCGGGGGCCGGAACCGATCGCTACGCCGGCCGCGGACGACGGAAAACGGGAGGAGCACGGACGTGGCCGACAGCACCACCCAGCAGCGACCGCTCACCGGCTGGGACAAGCCCGACCTGGACCTCAGCAACGCGCAGTGGCAGCCCGGCAGCCGAGGCCTGGGGGATGTCCAGATCGCCTTCGTGGAGGGTTTCATCGCCCTGCGCAACAGCGGCCGCCCGCAGAGTCCTTCACTGATCTTCACCCCGGCCGAGTGGGGTGCGTTCGTCTCGGGGGCCCGGGAGGGGGAGTTCGACCTGACGTGAGCCGGGCGCGCACGCCCCGCCGCGGGGCGGAACGACCGTGGGCCGGGTGTGGCCGTCGACACTTCCGGACGGACGACCGGGGGTACCCTTCCGGGACCGGGCCCGAGCCGGATGGGTCCGGGAACGTGCGGGTCGTGGCCCGGAAGTGAGGAACCCCATGAGCACCCAGCCGGTCGTCGCGGCGGTCGACGGTTCGGACGACAGTCTGCGCGCCCTGGAGTGGGCCGTCGACGCCGCGCGCCGGCGTGCGGCCCCGCTGAGGGTGGTGCACGTCCGTCAGTACGCCGCCTGGGGCCAGCCCGAGGTGCTGGCCGCCGGACCGCCCGCCCCCGAGGAGGACCCGGTCCTCGATCTGGTCCGCGCACGGCTGGCGGGACGGACCGGGCTGCCCGCCGTCGAGTTCGTCGCCCTGGACGGGGCCCCCGGCGCCCTCCTCCCCGAACTCGGCACCACCGCGCAGCTGCTGGTGCTCGGCTCCCGGGGCCGCGGCGGGTTCGCCAGTCTGCTGCTCGGCTCCAACTCCCTGGCCGCGGCCCGGGACGCCGAGTGCCCCGTCGTCGTGGTGCCCCGGCCCGGACGGGGGTCCGGAACCGACGCCGACACACCCGCCGGCACCGACGAGGACGGCCCGTTCGTGGTCGTCGGACTGAACGTCGACAGCCCCGACGAAGCCACCCTCGCTCACGCCTTCGAGGAGGCCGCCCTGCGCGGGGCCCGGCTCCGGATCGTCGCCGCCTACCCGTGGCCCCCGCAGACCTGGATGCTGCCCGGGGAGATGCCGGCGCCGCAGATCGACCAGGGCGCCGTCGAGCACGAGTCCCGGACCCTCGCCCGCGGATGCCTCGCCCCGCACCGTGAACGGCGCCCCGAAGTCGTCGCCGAGGTCCTGGTACTGCCCGGTGACGCCGCCGGACACCTGGTCGCGGCCTCCCGGAACGCCGAGCTGGTCGTCGTGGGGCGCCACCGGCGACGCCTGCTGGCACCGGCCCGCATGATGGGCTCCGTCACCCAGGCCGTCCTGCTGCACGCGGCCGGCCCCGTCGCGGTCGTGCCGCCGGCGCCCCCGGAGGAGTAGCTTCCGCAGCGCGCCCGCCCCCGGGGAACGGCGGGCGTCGCCCGGACGCCCGTCGGCGGGTGCGGGCACGTACCATTGCGGCATGTCGTTCCTCCGCCGCCGCAGCGCCACTCCCGCCGGGCCCGACTTCGACGTACTGGCCATGGACCCGGGCGACTGGCCCGGAAACCTGGGCGCCGGCCTGCTGCCCGCCCCCGACGGCACCTGCCAGGGCGTCTTCCTGCGCTACGACCTGTTCGGAGGCCGCGGCCCCGCCATGATCATCGGCAATCTGCCGGAGGGCTCCGCGGCCCGGGAGGTCGCCGAGGGCGAGGTCCCCTTCGAGGTGGGACAGCTGCTGCTGGCGCTGGAGAACGACGAGGAGGTGACCGTCGTCGGCACCGAGGACGTGCCCGTGATGCAGGGCGACAACCTGCTGATCGTGCGCCGCGTGAAGCTCTCCGAGAGCCGGATCTCCTGCGTGCAGTTCGACCGCAGCGACAACGTCCTGGTCACCATCGCCGCCTGGGACCGTCCCATCACCGACGACCTGTACACCCTCCTCAAGCCGCTGCCCGCGGAACTGTTCCAGCAGGGCTGACCCGGACCGGAGCGGCGCCGCGGCGCTACGAGGACCTCACCGTCACGTCCGCCGCCCGCACGAAGGCGATCCGGTGGCCGTACTGGATCTGGTGGTACAGGTCCTCGCCCCGGACCACCCGGTGCGAGGCCTCGTCGAAGGTCACCGCGTACAGGTACTCGCCGGGCACCTGGCCCGCGGTGACGTACTCCTGGCCCTTCGGCAGCCGGTACGGCAGGGGGGCCACCTGCTGCACGGGCACCTCCGCCGGATAGGCGGCCTCCTCCGGGTAGGCACGCCCGTACACCGGCACGGAGTCCAGACCCTCCCTCGGGGTCACGACCCGGCCCGCGGCGGGCACCGCGGTGGGCCGGGTCGGGGGGTTCCTGAACCAGGCCTTCTGCCCCAGGTACCAGATGGCGGTCCAGTCGCCCCACCGGTCGGCCACCGCGTACTGCTGGCCGGTCGACACCCGTGAGGACAGGTCGTTCACCCCGGTCGTCGGGACCGAACCCAGAGCACCGTCCCTGATCAGGGGGGACTTCTCGTCGTGGTCGGAGTACAGGCGCACCGCGCTGGACCCGTGCGCCGCGCACGGCTCGCCGGCGCTCCCGCAGCCCGTGAACACCGGGCCGTGGACGGCGTAGTCGGGACGGATCGTCACCAGTGCGCCGTCCCCGCCGGCGGTTGCCTCGAAGGGCCGGCCCAACAGCGCGAAGTAGTGCGCCCAGTCCCAGTAGGGCCCGGGATCGGTGTGCATGCCGGACACGGCCTGAGCGGTCGGACCGGGCACGGTGTCGTGCCCCAGGATGTGCTGCCGGTCCAGGGGGATGTCGTACTTCTCGGCGAGATACCGCACCAGGCGGGCCGAGGAACGGTACATCGCCTCGGTGTACCAGGCGTCGGGCTCCGTCAGGAAGCCCTCGTGCTCCAGCCCGATCGACCCGGCGTTGACGTACCAGTTGCCCGCGTGCCAGGCGATGTCCCTGGCCTTCACGTGCTGGGCGATGTGACCGTCGGTCGAGCGCAGACTGTAGTTCCACGACACATAGGCGGGATCCCGCACCATGTCGAGAACGCCCTCCCAGGCGCCCTGGGTGTCATGGACGACGATGTACCGGACAGGGTGCGAGACAGGCCGGTTCCCCAGGTCGTGGTTGCCGTAGTCGCCGTCCCCGAACTCCTCGTGCGGTGCCGGGACCCACTCGCAGGACACCGTCCCGGGACACTCCGTCGCGGCGGTGGAGGCGGTACGCAGACCGGCGCGGGCCAGTGCGGACCGGTCCGGGACGAGGTCCGCGCGGGCGGCCAGGGCGACCTCCTGCCCCGCGTCCGTGACGCGCCGCGCACCGGCGCGGATCACCTCGTAGACGTCGTTCGCGTACGCCGCCGCCGACGCCGTGTCGTCCGCCCCGGAGAAACGGGCCACCGCGCCGTACCAGTCGGCCGGGTCCTCGCTCGGCGGCCGGCCCAGCTCCCGCTGGGCCTCGGCCAGCAGCGCGGCGCCGCCCGCCACGTTCGCGGCCGGGTCCGCACGCAGCCGCGCGGCGCTCAGCCCGGTCAGCCCGGCCGCCCTCGGCAGGGTGGCCAGACGGTCCGGGACCGCGCCGGTGCGCGGCAGCCGCGGGTCGGAGCGCACTGCCTCGGCACTTTGCTTCCCGGGCCGCAGCACGGGGCGGGCGCCGTCACCCCGGGGATCCTCCGCCCCCTCGTCCTGACGTGACGTCGCCGCCGCCAGCGCGGTACGGGCGTCCGTGAGGTGCATCGGACCGTAGCCGCCGGTCACACTCGGCGCTCCGTCGTGCGTGTCCCAGCGGGACTGGAGGTAGGAGACGCCCAGCAGCACGCTCCGCGGCACCTCGTACGCGGCGGCCGCGGCACTGAACGCCCGCTGCAGCCGGGTCGCGTCCGGTGGGGTCGGTTCAGGGCGGGCCCCGGACGGGGCCGCGCCGAGCAGCGGCAGCGTGAGCGCCGCCGCGGCCAGGGCGCCGGTGGTGCGGCGGGAACGGCGATGCCCGGCCGCCGCACGGCCGGGTTCGGTGGGGAGAGCTCCTCGCAACACAGTCTCCTGGGGCGATCGGTCGGGACGAACCGCGCGGGATCGGCGGTCGGACGGTAGTACCGGTGTGCCGATGATCCGTCAATCATGCCCAGGCGAAGCGGAATTTCCCGGCAATCCGGGCCGCGGGTCGTGGCGGCGGGCCAGGGCCCCGGTGCGGTCGGAACGCGGGGAGCGCGCGGGGACGGGTGAGAGGTCCGCGGCGTCTTCCGAAGGGGAAGGTGGGCGGGGCGCGTGGTGAACACGCTGCACGACGAGGCGCAGTTCGAGAAGACGGCGCGTTCCGACGCCTTCGCGGC
>NZ_JBSGHG010000067.1:0-16074 GCF_053604275.1 Streptomyces sp. NPDC004051
ATCAAACGCCATCTCCTGGTCGACACCCGCGGCACCGTCCTGCTCACCTGCGTCAGCCCGGCCGACGTCGGCGACCGCGACGGTGCCGCGGTCCTCTTCTCCCAGGCCGCGGAGAACTTTCCACGCCTGCGGCATGTGTGGGCGGACCAGGGCCGTCGCGGCACCGATTTCCATGCCTGAACCCAGGAGGCCACGGGCATCACCGTGCAGGTCGTCCGGCGGCGCGATGGCGGCTTCCGCTCGACGTGGGTCAGGGCAGGGGCGCGGCCACCTGCAGTACCGCTCTTCGCGGTGGTCCCGCGACGTCGGGTGGTGGAGAGGACGTTCGCCTGGCTGGGCCGGTGTCGCCGACTGTCGAAGGACTATGAGTACCTGCGGGTCAACTCGGAGAACGTCATTTATCTCGCCATGGCCATGCTCCTCCTCCGCCGCCTCGCGAGATCAGCCCGCTGACAGGCTTTTCAGACGCCCTCTGGTCGCCAGGAGCAGGCGCACGATGAAAGCGGAGAGACGCGGTGCCGGGTGGGGTGCAGGGGTACCTGGACATCTGAGGATGTGTGGCTGGCCGGTCCGGGAGACCTCCGGGTTGCGGAGGGCCGACGCAGGCGGGCCCGGGGCGTACGGCGTGGCGGCCATCGGAAGGGGTGTCCGGGATGAGTACGGAGATGGTTTTCGGGACTGTTCACGGCCGGGCAGAGCGGGTCGGGGACGTCTCCTCCGCTCCGGGCGGGCTGCTGGACGTGCTGGGCGTCGCGGCCGTCGTCCTCGACGCGAGCGGGCGGATCGTGCTGTGGAGCCCGCAGGCCAAGGACCTGTTCGGCTACACCGCCCAGGAGGCGCTGGGCCAGTACGCGGCCCGGCTGCTGCTCGAGGAGAAGCACCTGGGGCAGGCGGCCGAGCTGTTTGCCCGGGTCATGGCGAGCGGTGAGAGCTGGGCCGGCGGGTTCCCCATCCGGTGCAAGGACGGCCACACGCGGATGGTGGAGTTCCGCAATATGCGGCTGGAGGACGGCCGGGGGAACTTCCATGCCCTGGGCATCACCACCGACCAGGCCGTCCTGCGGGAGGTGGAGCGGAATCTGGCGCTGTCGGTGCGCCTGATCGAGCAGGCTCCGATCGGGCTGGCCGTTCTGGACACCGACCTGCGGTTCGTGACCGTCAATCCGGCGTTGGAGCGGATCAACGGTGTGCCTGCCGCCGACCACCTCGGCCGGCGCCCCTACGAGGTCCTGCCGCATCTGGACATTGACGTCGATTCCACGACCCGCCAGGTGCTGGAGACCGGAGTGCCGCTGCTGGACCGGCCCGTCGTCGGCCGCACCGCGGCCGACCCCGACCACGAGCACGCCTGGTCGGTCTCCCGCTACCGGCTGGAGGATTCCGGCGGGCGGGTGCTGGGGGTGGCCACCTCGGTCGTGGACGTCACCGAGCAGCGCCGGGCGGAAACCGAGGCGGCCCGGGCCCAGCAGCGCCTCACACTCATCGCCGACGCCTCCCTGCGCATCGGCACCACACTCGACCTCGAGCGGACCGCCCGCGAGCTGGCCGAGGTGTGCGTGCCCGACCTCGCCGACGTGGCCACGGTGGACGTGCTCGACAGCGTTCTGCAGGGCCACGCGGCGGAGACCCATGAAGGACCCGCACGGTTCCGCGCCCTCGCCGTGGCCGCGGCCGGCCCCACCGAGGCCGCCCGCGCCGCCGACCCGCCCGGCGAGCTCGCCGTCTACGACACCGACCGCCTGGCCGCCCAGTGCGTGAACCTCCGCCGTCCCGTCCGGGTGCCCCGCGTGGAGGGCCGCGACCTGCCGCGCATCGCCCGCTGCCCCCGGGCGGTCGAGCTGCTGGCCCGCGCCGGGCTCCACTCCTACCTGGCCGTGCCGCTGACCGCCCGCGGCGAGATCCTCGGGGCCCTTGGCCTCAAGCGCACCGGCAACCCCGAACCGTTCACCCACGACGACGAAGTCCTGGCCGGCGAGCTGGCCGCCCGCGCCGCCCTGTCCATCGACAATGCCCGCTGGTACCGCAGCCAGCGGCACGCGGCCCTCGCCCTCCAGCGCCACCTGCTCCCCCAGCAGCCGCCGCGCCTGGTGGGCCTGGAGATCGCCAGCCGGTACCAGCCCGCCGCAGCCGCCGTCGAGGTCGGCGGCGACTGGTTCGACGCCATCCCCCTGGCCGGCGACAAGACCGCCCTCGTGGTCGGCGACGTCATGGGCAGCGGCATCAACGCCGCCGCGACCATGGGCCAGCTGCGCACCGCCACCCGCGCCTTCGCCGACCTCGATCTCGCCCCCGCAGAGGTCCTCGAACTCCTCGACCGGACCACCACCCGACTGGAGGAGACCATCACCACCTGCGCCTACGCCGTCTACGACCCGCACCGCGCACAGTGCCGCATCTGTCTCGCCGGCCACCTGCCCCCCGCCCTGGCCCGTCCCGGCCGCGCCCCCCGACTGCTCGACCTGCCCCCCGGCGCGCCCCTCGGTGTCGGCGGCATCCCGTTCCGGACCGCCACCTTCGACATGGTCCCCGGCGACCAGTTGATCCTTTACACCGACGGCCTGGTCGAGACCCGCGACCAGCCCATCGACCGACGCCTGAATACCCTCCTCAGCCTGCTCGACGACCCGGGGCGCCCCCTGGAGGAGACCTGCGACCGGCTCCTGCACGCCCTGCGCCAGCCCGACGACCACGACGACGTCGCCCTGCTCATCGCCCGGGCCCGGCCCACCCCGACAGCCAGGCCTCCCGGCCCTGACACGCCGCTGTTTTCGGCCGGCGCAGGCACCCACGCGTGATTCCGCCATGGCCCCATGGGATCGCCCTCCTCATCCAGAGACTCCCGATCTTCGATACTGGTGATAGAGACAGAACGGCTGCCGAATGAGCACGTGTGACAAGTCGAATGCCTCATCGGTGACAACCAGGCTGCCTCGACCGGTCCTGTCGCCGGCTCGTCCAGCTTCGCAGGTGACAATTCCTGAGCTTCGGCTCAGGAATTGGAAGGGATCTCCCCCATGAGCGAAGCCACTCTCATCGACCGGGACAAGAGTCCGCTGACCGCCGTGGACGAAGACGCCGTGCGGCCGGCCGACGTCCTGGAAGACCACCCGGACACCAGTGACGCCGCCGCCTCCGGCGTCCAGGGCGACATCGTCTTCACCGCGGCCGGGGGCGTCTGGATGCTCAACTTGCAGGCCGGCGCCGACGGCGAGGTGTGCCAGGACCCTGCTCCGGCCGACGCCCCCGCCGCCGACATGCTGCGCGACGTCGTCGTCCCCGCTCCTGGCCCACCCCGCCCACCCGCCGCCACGGCCGACGGCCACAGCCTCACCGTCCCCCGGCCACCGGCCGCCACTACACGCTGACCCTCAGCCCGGCTTCCTGACATCAGGCCGGCCGCGAGGGCCGGGCCCCGACATCGCAACTGCCGGTGCCCGGCCCGTGCGTGCGACTCACCCCGTAGGGGGCTCTCCCTATGCCCGCATCCACGGCCACCCGACGCGCGTACCGTGAGGTGACGGTCCGCCGCCGGGAGGGCCAGCCGATGAGCGCGCAGCCCGACCACGCACCCGCCCTGCCGCACGCCTCCGCCCCGGGGACTCCTGCCGATCTGGCTCGCCCAGCTGCGTGCCGACCGGCGTGCCGACACCTGGGTACCAGCCTTCGAGCAACAATGGGCGGCCTGGGGGGAGTCCCGCGCCCATTCTCCCTGGCGCGCCGCTGTATGAGGTAGTCCAGGACTGGCAGGGCCGCCTGGCCCACGCCCCAGCGGTCGACTCGTTCGTCGCCTCCGGCTACGACGACAGCTCCGCCATCGACATGCCGGAGCTGCGGGGCAGGCGCCGGTGACCGCACAGCCGTACGCGGTCCGCTTCTCGCCGCCGGCCGCGAAGGTCCTCGACACCCTGCCCGAGGACGTCGAGGACAGGGGCGTTCACGAGAATCTTTGACCAGTGACGATGCGAGGGCTTGAAGATCATTACCTGTTCGTGGGGTGATCGTTCCCCGCCACACACAGCCAGGCCTCTGGCCTTGCCCGCTTGACTGCAGCCCTACTCCGCTTCGGAAGGGGCGCGGGTGAGCTCATCGCGGGAGTACACCTCGGCTCCGGCGAGCGGGAAATCGACCATGACACCACCATTCGCGGTGATCATGACGACCTCGCCCACCGGATCTTCGGGGTGACCGGTCGGCACTACAGGGGCGACTTTGTCACCTTCTGCCCAGTGAGGGTTTTCAGCAGTGCCGCTCCCGGGTGAGGACGGCCTTGGTGATCGACGTCATGCGGTTGGGGCTGCATCGGGCTCTGCGGAAGATTCGCCGGGATTTCAGGCGGGCGATTCCTCGTTCGACGGGTACGCGGGCGGCGGCCAGGGCCCGGTCGACCGTCTGCTCGGTCGGGGTCAGTTCGCCCTGGGGCGGCCGGCGTCTGGGGGTGGTGACCCACTCGCCCGCGCCGATGCAGGCCATGTCAGCGAGGACGGGGACGCCCTGGCGCTCGCAGATTCTGATGATCTTGTGGGTGCGGGCCGGGGGTGCCCCCGGCCGAAGGCTGGGGGCGGTCAGGTCGTGCGTCCGGCCGGGCAGGGCGGGTGAGAGCCACAGGGTGCGACCGGCCGGATCCGTGATGACCTGCACGTTCACCCCGTGCCGCTGGTGCTTCGTCGAACAGTCCGCGCGTCCGTCGCCGAGTCGGTCGCACTCGGCGAGCGTGCCGTCCAGGAGAACGTGGTCGGGGTCTGTCTCGTGTAGGACCTTCAGCAGGCCCGGCGCTTTGTCGGCCAGGTGCTCGACGACCGTGGTGACGTAGGCGTGGGCGGTGCCGACGGAAATACGGAAACCCGCGGCGAGCTGAGCCAGGGGGTCGTGCCGGCGCAGGTACGCCGGAGCGATCACCGCACGCTCGGACGGCCGGAGTTTGCAGCGTCGGTCACCCTCACGGGTGACGATCAGCATCGTCACCCACTCCACGAGTGCGTGCGGCAGGTCGAGTGCGGCAGGAGACGGGATCAACAGGGCTCCTGAGCCGGAGAGTTGAGACCTGGACACCTCTCTCAACGGCACGGGAGCCCTGTCCGTTTCCTACGGTCCCGCCGTCACCCGTCCGGGGCCACCCTGAAAACCCTCACTGGCTCGCGAAGCAGGTGGGACTCACGGTCATCGGCCCCGGGCAGCGGTGCTGAAGCCGGCCGGGTCGCCCCGATGCGTTTCGGCGGCGGCCGTGCCTGTCCCCCATACGCCCGCAGCCTCGTGCGACAGCGTGATCGGCGAGGACAACCAGTACACGGCACAGGCGGCGTACATCCGCGGAGGCGTGGAGCGCCGCTGACGGGCCGGGACGGATGAGCTTCCCGAGGAAGACAGGCAGAGTGCTGAGGGCGGCCTCGGCAGCTGTGTTATCCCCTGTCCGTTTCCGCGGGTGGGGACTATGATCACCAGCAAGGCGGGGTCGTAGCACAGAGGTAGTGCGCCGCGACAGCATCTCGGAGGACGTCGGTTCGAATCCGACCGCCCCGCCCCCTTCCCAAACGCCGCCCGCTGGCCCGAATCCGTAGCCGGTGACACGTAACGCGCCGATTCGGTGACAACCACCATGCCTCGTCCCCCTGGAGCCGCAGGTCAGCGGCCGCCGGTAGTGACAATCATCGGGCCTCGGCTCACCGGTGCGACGGTGTGCCTCACTTGGCCACTGAGCGTTTCGGTCGGCCCCTCTCACGCTCAGCGTCGAGCCGACCGGTGACGCCGTTGCAGGGCTCATGACATGGGCGGCATGCACACCGGTAGGGTGCGATCGACGCTCTCGGGATCGTGTGGAGAACGCCCCCTCACCCCCGTCCCTGTGCACCGCCAACGGTGCCAACACCGAGACCGGCTGCGGGGCCGACCCGCTACCGCTGTCGGACCGCCTCGAACCCGCCAGCAAACTGTCCCTGAGCCAGGCAGAGAGCACAATGTGCGGCTGGCTGGCTCGGTACATGCTTCCCGGGAGCCCGTCCGACAAGGAGTGGCAGGTGGTCGCGCCCACGGACGAGCGGGCCCCGATCACCGGCTGCTCGCTCGTCGACTCCGGGACCGGCGAGTCCGCTGTGAACCTCACGGGCTGGTACGGCGATTGGACGGACGAGCCCTTCGAGACACTGCTCTCGGCCAACATGCGGATCCCGAAGGGGCACAGCTCCCGCGACGCGCTGCTCGGCGAGCGCTTCGGCCGCGCCAAGGCCCGGTGTGCCGGGGAGTCCGCCAACTTCCTCGTCAACAGCTACGCCCCGGACAGCTCCCGATCTGTGCTGCCGATGAGCGAAGTGCGGCACCTTCTCAACAAGTTCGCGGTGGACCAGGCCGAGCGCCGCAGCCGCACCGGCCTGCAGTTCCCCGACCCCACCTGATCACCGCCACCCACTACCGCACCGAGATGGTCATCCGCTTCGCCACCTGGGACCAGATCACCGGAGTCGTCGGCCTGCACACTGCGGCCTGACCCGAAACTGCCACCCGGCTCCACCACGCCATCAACCGGTCCTATCCACACCAACGTGACGACGCCCTGGTAAAGCCCGGGATGCGGGAAACCGGCCGCGTCGTGCCCCGGCAGGACGAGCGTCGTTGTCCCGGTGCTGCCGCCCTTCCTGGCCGCGCTGTGACGGTGCCCGGCCGAGTGCCGGGTCAGCCCCCGACTGACCCGGACGGGCAGGCCCCGGAGGCACTGCGTCAGCCGGTCAGCCCAGCCTCCCGCTTGCGCCGCTGAAGGACGTAGTCGCTGAAGAGGTGCCGGGCCCGGTTCAGCAGCTCGCCCACCTCCGCCTCTCCGCGCGGGGTGTCCGCTCCCGGATGCCAGCGCTGCACCGACTGCCCGGCCCACGTGCGCAGCTTGTCGTCCGGATCGTTCAGCAGGGCGACCGCGGCCCGCAGCCCCATGAGGCCGCCGCGCGCGTCGAGCAGCCGGAACGCGGCGACCCGGACCGGCCGGGACCACTCGGCGCCGAGGCGCGTCGTCAGCAGTTCGTCGGGCAGGTTCTCGGCGAAGGGAAGCAGTGCGGTGGTCGTCTCCCGTACGACACCGGGCGCCGGGTCGTCGAGCAGCGGCAGCAGTCGTGCCACGTCGGTCACGTCCAGTATGCGCAGCCCGGCCACCGCCCGGTCCCGCACCGCCGGTGCCGGATGGGTGAGCAGTGGCCACAGCAGCTCCGCGTCCGCGCGTTCCCCGCACTCCGCCAGCCCGATCACCGAACCGGGCGGCACCGCCGGGTCGGCCGGGTCCGCGCACCGCTTCCGGTACCAGGACAGCGGGTCCGTCCCGTGCTGCCGTACGACATACCGTGCACAGGCCCGGACCACCGCGGACCGGTCGGCGAGGAACTCCACCGCCCGCCCGGGCCGTCCCGCCCGCCGCAGCGCGGTGACCCCGGCCGACCGCGCTCGGGGATTGCGTGCGCCCAGCAGCGCTTCCAGCACCTCGTCCCAGTCGCCTCCGTCCGTCGGGGCGGCCAGGGCGGCGTCGGCGCACAGGCCCTGGACGACCGCGTCGTCGTCCCAGGCCGCCTGGCGGGCCAGCTCACCGGGGGAGAGGAGCCCCTCCTCAATGGTCAGCCGGAGGGCGAACCGGCGTACGGTGCGGTCGGTGTGGGTGTGCAGGGGCAGCAACCGCTCGCACGGTGCCCGGCGGAGCACGCCGTCGAGCAGTTCCAGCCCGAAGGCACCCCGGTCGCGTCGGCCGACCCGCAGGATCAGCGGCGCGAGGACGACCGCGGTCTCCACGTCGAGCCTCTCGCCCAGCAACCGCCGGGCCCGCTCCCGCACGGGCATAACCCGGTCACCAGCACGTATGACGAGCAGCGGCAGCAGTACGGGATGCCCCGTGACCCGCTCCAGGGCGGCCTCGCGCACCCGCCCGTCCGGATGGCACAGAGCGAGAGCGAGCCGGGTCCGTGCATCCGGCCCCCCGCTCCCGCCCCGGATCCCGTCCGCCCCGGGCCGGCCATGGGGAAGGCGCCCGAGTCCGGCAGCCGGTTCCGAGCTCTCGGCCGGGCGGCGAAAGCCGGCGGTGACCCAGCGGCGGAGGCGGTCGGACCGACCGGTTACCGGGTGCCGAACAGACGTCCCCGGCCGCGGTGCGGCCTCGCCGACCGTGCCGGAGCGAAGCACCGCGGTCCGCTCCTTGTCCGGCAGCAGGGCATGCCCGTACCGGAGGATCTGTCGGACGCCCACGTCGAACGCGGTCCAGGCGCGGGGATCGGCGGGGTCCAACGCCTCGGTGAGGGGCGTCCCCCGGATCAGGCGGACCGCCGCCGTCCCACCGCTTCCGATACCGTCGTCCATGCCCGCCCCCCAGCCGACCTGCCGTTTCGAGCGATCGTAGAGGTGAGGCGACGGAGCGTCGCGGGAATTGGTGCGGGCGGAAGTTGAGGTACGACGTCTTCCGCCGACGTGCTGCCCGCCCTCAGCAGGGGGCACTCCTGGTTTTCGCGTGATGCCACCGAATCAAGTTCGTGACCGGTGAGGGGGTCTGGCATGCAGTGAGAGTCGGGCCGGACAGCGAAGTGAGACGTCGCAGCTGGGGCTGCGGGGACCGTACTCGCACCGGACGGGCGGCGACTGGAGCAGCCGTGCCGCGGGGCAAGGAGGCGCTCGACGCCCTCGCGGAGTGCGGACAACCGAGTCATCGGCACCCCGGGGAGGGCCGTTGACACCGAAGGAGCCGAGGTCGCGCGTCGCTGCACCAGGGAGTACCTCTCACCAGCGGCGGATGCTCCGCCGCACCACCACCGGCGCACACCACCTCCGAGCCGAACACAGCCGCCGTTAAGCCACTTTGTGTCGGCGCCTGACAGCCTTGAGCTTCGGCTTTGTCATGTGGTCCTCGTCATCTCGTCATCAGTCGGTCGACGTTGGGGTCGGGTCCGGCCGCAGCGGCGACGGCGGGGGAGGTCTCGGCCAGCCAGGTGCGAGACCGCTCGGCGGCTTCGCGGTAGGGGACTTGCGCCAGGACACGGTGCTCGCCGGAGGGGCACAAGTCGACGGCGACAGTGAGCAGGCAGGAACCGGGCGCACGGTGGCTGCCGGTCCAGGACACGCGCAGCGCACCGCAGGGTGTGCGCCCGCGGGAGCCGCCGAGGTCGCGGTGAGTCGGGCGCAGTGATCGGCAGGCTATGTGGGCGGTCCATGCGGCGAGGTGGGGCAGTGGCAGAGTGGTGCGCGCGCGGCAGCCGGGGCAGCGGTGCCAGTGGCGGAGCCAGTCGACGGTGTGGGTGTGGAAGAGACGCGTGTAGTGGTGGGCCACGCGGATGTCGTTGCTGTAGAGGTGGTCGGGTCGTTCCTGTGTGTTGCAGGAGTGGCAGACGGGAGCGCGGACGTAGCCATGTTCGTGGCAGTGGCCGAGTACGGCGGCGGGTGCGGTGCGGCAGACGGCGCACGTCCACCCGGCCACCTTGCGGGAGATGCCGGGTTTCCTGCTGAGTACCGAGTACAAGTGGCCTTTCAGTTCCTCGCCGTACGGATGCAGTGGAGCGGTTGGGCAATCGGGACTCGTCGTCTGCCGGCCGTCGGCGGCTCGGGCCTGCCGGTGGCGGGAGGGCGACTCGGTGCCGGCTGCGCTTGCCTGACCGGCCCGCGCGGCTCGCAGCCACCGCGTTTCGGTGTGCTCGGCCACATCCAGCAGCCTGACCACGGCGCGCGGCAGCGACCATGTCCGCGCCGTCCGGTCGCGGGTTTTCTCCACGAGGATCCGCCGCCAGTCGATTGTCCAGCCTCCGAGCACAGAGGGATGCCCAGCGTGGTCGGCCTGGATTCGGAGTCCTGACGGGACGGGACCGTGTCTACGTGCGCTGGCCGACGGGTGATGAAGGAGAGGTCTTCCTGATGGAACTCGAGCCTGACGGGCGGCGGGTGCGGCAGGTTGAGATCAGCCGGCACGGTGGTTCGGTCAAGACGGGCGTCGAGGACTGGCCGTTCAACCCGCCGTTCGACCTTCATGATCCGCACTATGCGTCCCTGGAGATCGGGCCTGGTGACTTTGAGGAAGCGTGGCGGCGAGCTCGTCACGAGTCCGAAGACTGAGCCGCCGGGGCTCCTGACGGTGTGAGGTCGGCAGACACGCTGGTAGAGCGGGTCCTGACGGCCGCGGGGGCGCAGGTTCGCGGCAGGCGTGCTGGACCGGCTGTGCACGCTGGAGCCGGCGGAACCGCCCGGGCCCGCCGCCGACACCGCGGGCTTCCTTCGGGCTCTGGCCGAACAGGTCATCCCAGGCCAGTCAGTCAACGCGACGACGTCGCCGACAGTCCGCCGACACCTTTCTTCCGGTGCCTCACCGGCGCCCCGGGTGCAGGGCCTTCGCGAGCGGCCCCCGCATGTGTGCCGGGACGCGGATCAGCTCCCGCAGCCCCGCCCTCCGCGGAACCGCGTCCAGACGGTGGTAGAACTCGCCGACGTCGAGCGCCAGCTGGCGGCCGGCGGTCCAGTACGGGATGACCGTGCGCGAAGGCGTCCCGAGCCGCACGCCCTGCCCGCCCAGGGGGCGGCTCTCCAGGTCCCCCCGCAGCGCGACGCTGCGGCCGACACCGAGGACCTGGAAGTACGCGGACACGTCGTGGACGCCACGGTCCAGGGGACCGCCGCCGGCCGCGGTGAGCGGATCGATCCGCATCGTCCCGGCCACCACGGGCCGCCGCCGGCCACCCCTGCCGTTCTCGAGCCGCACGGTGAGATCCGACGCGGGGAACCAGCCGACGTGCTGTCCGCGGTGGGAGAGCCGGATCTCCCCGTAGGCGGCGGTCAGGTGATCGCCCACTGCCCACTCCCCGGCTCCGGCGATCCCCTCGGTCAGCGCCGGATCGAGCACCAGGCGTCCCCCGCGCTCCAGGAGGGGCACCGCCCTGCCGTCCTGGTGGGCCAGGTGCATCCGCACCGGGGCGGTGAGCGCGCCGTCGTGCCAGCGGGGCCGACCGAGTTCCGCGAGGGGCCTCACCTGGCAGATGCGGCGGGCCAGCAGCGACAGGGCGTCGAGGCGGCCCTCCTCCAGCAGACGGGCCCGCAGCCGCGTCACCGCCGGAAACCCTTCCCGGACGGACGGCGGGAACTCTTCGAGCACCAGCCGCCGTACCGCCTCGAACCGCTCCTGGACCTGATCGTGGCCGCTCAGCACATAGGGCTCGCTCACGTGGCGGAGGATCTCCACCCGGTAGGTCCGGCGGAGCATCGCGTCCTGCACCGGGCCGGGCGGGGTGTGCGCCTTGACGGTCTGCACGACCTTGCGCAGCCAGCCGAAGTACTCGTCGACGACGAGCTGCCTGCTGCTGGTGTTCCCGCCGTCCTCCCGGCGCATCCAGTAGTAGCAGGGGTAGTCGCCCAGGACCGAGACGCACCGCGCCACCGCGTACGCGTGTGCCATGAACACCTGGTCTTCGAGCCGGCACCGGCCCTCCGGGAACCTGACGCCGTGGTCCAGGAGGAAAGCGCGGCGGAACATCTTGTGGGGCGTCAGACTTTCGAACAGCGGGTGGTCGCCCACGGTGCAGCGGTCGACCGTACGGGCGAAGACATTGCTGGGCCGTGCCATGGTGCCCGCCGGTTTGCCGAGGACGATGTCCGATCCGTTGCGTCTGCCCAGGCCGTAGAGCCGTTCCAGGGCCTCGTGGCCCAGTTCGTCGTCCTGGTCGACGAACTGGACGTACTCGCCCCGGCTCAGCCGCACCCCGACGTTCCTCGGCTTCCCCGGCCAGCCGGAATTCTCCTGGCGGTGCACCCGCACGTGGGGGTGCAGGGCCGCGAGCCGGTCCAGGCGTTCGGCCGAGTCGTCGGTCGAGCCGTCGTCGACGTACACGACCTCGTAGGCATCGCGGCCGATGCTCTGCCCGAGCAGGCTCTGCGCGCACTTGTCGATGTAGGGGCCCGCGTTGTGGACGGGGACGACGACGCTGACTTTGAGCACGGGATCCACCCTCGTGTCCGACTGGGGGTCGCGGTGGTCTCGGTGCCCGACGGCGGCGGAACGCCGGTTCCGGCACCGCCGTCCGTTCCGGAACGGCCACGGGTGAGAATCACCTGAGCCCACGGGCCAGGAACGTAGCACCAGAGACGGAGTTGCACCGCGAACGAGCGGCACATGCACCCGAATGGCGCACCGGGCTGTGGCACGGGAAGCCCCACCGGCGGGGCCGTCCGTTGTACCGCGCCGGCTCAGTGGACGGAGTGTTCCTCCTGTGGGAACGCTCCGCCGACGACGTCCTTGGCGAACGCCTTCGCCGCACTGATGGTCTGCGGGGGAGTGTCGGTTGGACATCGTCGTCCGGGGGTCGGTGTCGCGGATGCGGTGACCTGGTCGTTGATGCTGACGGGTGGTGCTCACCCGCTGCCGGCACGAGTGACGGAGGGGGTGCTGTCACGTTGTTGGATGCATAGGTCTCTGACGGTGTGTCGGGGCATGGCGGGTGCCGGGTTTCAGGCCGGTGTCCAGGCTTCGGCGGGCTGGCCGGTGGCGGCCATCAGGTGGCGGCAGGGCCGGAAGCGGGGTGAGATGCCGCTGAACGTGGACAGGAATCTTTGTGCGACGCCGACGGAGCGGAAGCTCTTCATGGTGCGTTCCCGCTGCCGCGTGGGCTGGGCGGATGCGGGTGCTGATCTCCTCGCTGCGGCACTCGGCCCGCACCGGGCGCTCGCGGTCAGTGCCGTCCTCTACCTCGGCTGCGCGCTCGCCATCCGCGTCCGGTTACCCCGGCTGCAGCCGGGAGAGTTCGGCGGCACACCCGGCAGCGCTCGGGGCGACGGCGGGGCCGTCCGGGCAAGCCTGCACGGTGCCGGCCTGCTGCTGCGCGGACGCACGGTGCGACGACTGATGCTGGCCCAGTGGCTCCCGCCCGCGTTCGTAGCGGGCGCGGAAGGCCTCATCGTCGCCTACGCTGGAGGACGCCACTTCGCGCCCGGCTGGTACGCGGTGCTGATGGGCTGTCTGCCGGTCGGCATGCTTGCCGGTGACCTGCTGGTGGGCCGACTCCTGCTACCACCCGGGAGCGACTGGTGGTCCCGTTGATTGCGCTGATGGGACTGCCGCTGGTCGGCTTCGCCGCCGAGCCCGGAGTGGGCGTCTCGTCCTGTCTGCTGCTGCTCTGCGGCTTCGGATTCGCCCACGGTCTCGGCCTGCAACGGCCGTTCCTGGACGCCCTGCCGCAGGATGGCCGGGGCCAGGCCTTCGGTCTGCTCGGCTCCGGCAGCATGACGCTGCAGGGTGTCGGGCCGGTCTGCTTCGGCTCGGTGGCCGCAGGCATCGGAACAGGCGGCGCAATCGCCCTGGCAGGCGGCGCGGCGTTGCTGACCGCCGGCTGGACCCTCACCTGGCACCCGCCCACCTCCCCGGTCCCCGTCCCGAACTACTCGACGGGATCAGAGAACGGCACCGAACAGCATGCGTGCAGTTCTCCTGCGCGGTAACCGTCGCCGGTCGGGGCGGCCGCGAGCCGTCACGCACCCCACCCCCACCCCACCCCCACCCCACCCCACGTCTCTCTGCCAGCCGTTGCGGACCACGTACGGGATCTTGAGACCATGAACAACCCATGGAAGGTTCATGTCGCATGATCGATGAATTCGCGAAGGACAACCTGCACGGAAGACTGCGACGGGACCGCGAGGCGCTGCTCTGGAAACTCGACGGCTTGTCCGAATACGACGCCCGCAGACCTCTGACGGCGACCGGGACCAACCTCCTCGGCCTGGTCAAACACGTGGCCACCATCGAGGCCAGGTACTTCGGCGAGGTCTTCGACCGCCCTTCCCCGGAACCGCTGTCCCGGTGGCAGGACTCCGACGGCAGCGATCAGTGGGCTACCGAGGACGAGACCCGCGATCAGATCATCGGGTTCTACCGGCGTGCGTGGGAACACTCGGACGCGACGATCAACGAGCTTCCCCTCGACGCCCCCGGCCACGTGCCGTGGTGGCCGGATCCTTATGCCCACACGAACCTGTTCGCCGTCATGGTCCATGTCCTCGGCGAGTCCATCCGGCATGCCGGGCACGCCGACATCCTGCGCGAGGGCCTCGACGGCCGGACCGGGTTGCGCGCCGAACACGAGCAGCAGATCGACGAGGAAGCCCGTACAGCCCACTGCGCGAAGATCGAGCAGGCCGCCAGGTCGATCTCATCGATCAAGGCTTAGTCGTGCATATCGGGCATATCGGGCAGCCTGGCATCGGCTCCCCTGCCGGCGCTTGCGATTTCCGAGGACCCGGCTATCCGATATGCCCGCGTCACCTGATGTGGGCGTTCAGTTCGCGCCTTCGTCGTCCTCGTCCAGCTCGGGCGCGTCCGGGTCGCGCAGCGGGCGCAGACCCTGGGGCGGGGTGGAGGGGGGAAGCTGTAGCGGCCCAGGACGTTGAGGTTCTTGAACTTCAACGGGGACAGGCGGGCGACATCCTCATCGCTGATCTCGTGGCCCTCGGCACGCAGCTGGGCGACCGCGGCGCCGATGTACTTCCTCGTCCAGAGCACAACAGCGTTCAGCACCATTCCCAGCGAGCCGGGTTGGACCTCCATGCCGTCTCGGTATGCCATGGTGAATGGTGCCCCGCTTGCCGTGGCATACGTCCCGGGCGAGGGAGCCGAGGGCCGCCCGCTTCTTGCGGGCCCTCATCGCACGGTGCGCGGTCCCGCTCCGCTTCTCCGTGTCCTTTGCGGCCCTCGGCTCATTTCCATCACACCGCTGCCCGCCCGCCGGCCGTAGGGGCCGCACGGCCCCGCCCAGAGGGCCGGCCGGCCCTCTGGGCGGGGAGCAGGGGCGGCGGCCGGACCCGCTCAGGGACCAACGGCCCCTCCAACTGCGGGCCGAGGGCCACGAGAGTGGAACCACACCCCATTGAAAGGCCCGTGCTGCTTCTCCCCGGCCCCCTTGGTTCGGACGGCTCGGGCGAGAGCCTCGCCGCTGCCGAGCGGACCGCCGGTGAGGCCGCCCTGCGGCAGGGTGCAGAAAGGCGGTGGACACCATGACCCAATCGCCCCTGGTCGTGGGCGTCGACGGATCAAGTCCCAGCCTCCTGGCGGTCGACTGGGCCGTGGACGAGGCGGCCCGGCACAAAGTGCCGCTGCGGCTGGTGCACGCCTCCCTCAAAGAGGGCCACGAGGGCACCGCTTCCCCGGTCGGCGGACAAAGGCCCCCGGCGCGTGTGCCGGCCGAGCACATCGTCGCCTTCGCCGCGGAACGTGCTCGCCGGCGCAACCCGCAGATCAAGGTCTCCACCGCGATCTTCCCCGAGGAGGCGGCCCGCGTCCTGCTGCGCGAGGGCGACAGCGCCGCGCTCCTGGTGACCGGATCGCGGGGGCGCGGCGAGGTGAAGGGACTGCTGCTGGGCTCGGTCGGGCTCGCCGTGGCCGCGCGGGCGCCCTGCCCGGTGGTCGTCGTGCGCGGCGACACGGCCGGTCTGGCCGGCGCCCACGAGCGGATTCTGCTCGGCGCGGGGGATTCCGGCACGAGCGGTGAGGCGGTGGGCTTCGCCTTTTGCGAGGCCGAGGCTCGCGGCTGCGTCCTGGACGTGGTGCGCGCCTGGCGCTGCCCGGCGTACGAGAGCACCGACCGCCCGGCGTCGGCCGGGGAATCGGAGCGTCGGCACGAGGAGCGGGCCGCTGCCCTGCTCGACGGGCTGCTGCGCGACGCGGTGGCCGCCCATCGGGGTGTCCGGGTGCGCCGGGCGACGGTCGAAGGCCCGGCCGCGAGGGTCCTCGTGCTCCGGTCGGCCGCCGCCGACCTGGTGATCGTCGGCGCGCGGCGCCGTCAGGGCCGCTTCGGTCTCCAGCTCGGCCGGGTGAGCCATACGCTGCTGCACCACGCCGAGTGCCCGGTGGCGGTCGTACCGCACGAGCCGGGTGGCCGTCCCATGGGCGGGCAGGAGGCATGGGCCTGATGGCCCCTCGGGCGCACCCGGTAGCCCCTGTTCCGAACGCCGCTTTCCGCGTGACGCTGGTGGTGGTGGGGGGAAGGTCTTGTGCTGGAGGTGCGTGTCATGGTGTCGCCCGTTGTCGTGGGTGTCGATGGTTCCGTCGAGAGCCTGGCGGCCGCCGGGTGGGCGGCCCGGGAGGCCGTGCGTCGCGGG
>NZ_JBSGHG010000068.1:0-15394 GCF_053604275.1 Streptomyces sp. NPDC004051
ACCCACCGCACCCCACCCGAATGCGCGCTCCACAGCCGCCCGTCGACGGACGGGACCAGAAGCACCGACCGCCGCATCTCACCCACCAGCGCCCGGGGATCACCGACCCCCGTCCGCTGCTCGGCGATCCGCTCGGCCAACGCCGTCCTGGGCTGCTCCACGACCCCTCCCTCGTCACGGTGCCAAAGGTGACTGACGGCACCGTAGAACAGACGCGCGTGAAGGGGGCGGTGGTTCTCGTGAAACCCGACCGGGCCCTGGTCATGCTCCGTTGAGCTGGATGCCGAGGTTCACGGGGCTTGATCCGCACCGACGGCGACGCGCCACCCCGAGCAAAGGCCGATGCGCCGGACGCACGGTGCTCACTCCGGTGCGTCCCACACGGCACGCTGGACGAACGGCGAGGACCGCGCGCCGCCACGTGGGTCGAGCGGGTCTCGTGCCGGTTCCCGGGGCAGGTCCTCGGAGCTCATCCCTTGGACGCCTTCTCCTCCTCGGCCTCGTCGGCCCCCAGCACCTTCCGGGGCCTCCGCTTCCGGCGGCCACCACCTCCGACGCCACCCGCCCGGTAAGCGGCCCCGACATCCTGGAACCGCTCGCCCGGGCGGCCTGAGGGCCCACATCACACTCCTGAAACCGCATCAGGAACGGCGTCGATCGAGCGTCAGGATTCCGCGGTCGGCCCCGCCGGTATCGCCTCCCCCGGAGACGCACTGCCACCCGACCACCTTGACCGAAGACATAGGGGCACCCCCCCCGGGTGCGCGGGGAGCGGGAGGCGGTCCCGGCCGACGGCGCGGCCCCGCCCTCCCCGGGACGACGGGGTGGACGGGGCCTGGTGTGCCCGGCCGGCCGGGTGGCCCCCACCACGCTCAGCGGCGTAGCAGCAGGGACGTCACACGGAGCCGGCCGCTGTGGATCCAGACGTCGGAGTACTCGACGGGCCGGTCGTCGGCGAGGTAGGTGACCTGCTGGAGGTACTGGACGGGGGCGCCCTCGGCGAGATCGAGGGAGGCGGCGACGTCGGCGCCGGCCGCTTCGGCGCCGAAGGTACGGCGGGCCGTGGCGATCTTCAGGCCGTAGGTGCCCTCCAGGACGCCGAAGAGGCTGGCCGAGGTGAAGTCGACCTCCTCGATGCCGGGCGCGAGGTCGGTGCGTACGAAGTTGAAGAGGAGGGCGACCGGGCCCTGATCGGTGCGCCGTACCCGTACCAGGCGCAGGACCTTGGTGCCCGGGGGCACGTCCAGGAGGGCCGCGACCGGCTTGGGCGGTGCGATCAGGGCGCACTCGCGCACCGTGGTCGTGGTCACCACGCCCTGGTCGGCGAAGTCCTCGGAGAGGGTGCTCAGTTTCTGTGCAATGGCGGGCTCGATCGTCGTCGAGGTCACGAACGTGCCCCGGCCCCGGACCTGGCGGAGCAGGCCCTCCTCGATCAGTGTGGCCAGCGCCCTGCGCAGGGTGCCGCGGCTGACGCCGAACTCCTGGGCCAGCTCCGGCTCGCTCTTGAGACGGTAGTGCGGCGGCCACTCGCCGCCGGCGATCCGCAGCCGGATGTGCTCCGAGATCTGGACGTGGATCGCCGTGGGGACGTCCCGTTTGATGCCTGGGACTCCGCCTTTGTCGGCCGTCACAGTGGTCGCATCTCCTTCTCCGCTCTCGCCGGACGCGGGTCTCGCCCCGGCGTGGAAGCCGTTCCCCGGCCGCTGTGCGCGGCCGGGGGACGGCGGTGGTGTCCGGTCAGTAGCTGACGGTGGACTCGTCACCGGTGTCGGTGATGATCGCCAGGCCGGCACTGGTCCCGAGCAGGGAGGCGCCCGCCCGCAGGAGCTCCAGGCCCTGGCGGTAGCTCTTGATCGAGCCGGACGCCTTCACCCGGACCCCTTCCCGCGCACGGTCAACAAGGTAACGAACGCTGGCGGGATTCGCAGTCTCGATCTGACCGCTGCTGGCGTTCTTCAGGAAGGACGCGCCCGCCTCCATGGCGAGGTCGACCGCGGCCTCCTTCTCCGCGTCGGTCAGCAGCGGCAGTTCGAGCATGACCTTGACGGGCAGGCCCGAGGCGCGCACGACGCCCG
Organism: Streptomyces sp. NPDC004051; assembly: GCF_053604275.1. Classification (NCBI taxonomy): domain Bacteria; kingdom Bacillati; phylum Actinomycetota; class Actinomycetes; order Kitasatosporales; family Streptomycetaceae; genus Streptomyces; species Streptomyces sp. NPDC004051. The sequence continues at coordinate 2,076 of NZ_JBSGHG010000068.1, forward strand.
CGATGTCCTCGCGGAAGTCGTCGTAGCGGCCGCTCTTGAGCCAGCCGACCTGCACGCCGATGTCGAGCTGGTCGGCGCCGAGGCGGGCGATCTCGGCGGCCTCGGCGGCCTTCCCGGCGCTGGTCATGACGCCGACGCTCGGGAAGTCCAGGGCGGAGGCCACCTCGACGCCGGTGCCCTTGAGTTCGGCGACGACCAGCGGCAGCCAGGAGGCGGGGACCATCGCCGCGTTGAAGCCGTGGGTGACGGCCTCCTGGGCGTGGGCGATCATCTCGTCGCGCGTCGCGTCCGGGTCGATCTTGGTGTGCTGGATGAAGGGTGCCAACTCGGCTGGAGTGAGCTTGAGTTCGGCGGGATTGGCGATGGTTTCGGACACGGGGTGATCTCCCTTGGGTGGGTGGCGGCAGGAACCCGGCGGATCGGCCGCCGGGGCTTCTCGGTGTGCTGCCGCAGCGAGTCGACGGTGCCGTCAGCGCCCGCGTGCGGGCCTGCGCGGCTCAGACCTTGGAGGCGTACTGCTCCGGTACGACGACGCCCTCGCCGCCGAACCAGCGGGGCGCGTCGACGCCGCAGTAGAGGCCGATGTTGCCCCAGGGCTCGAAGGCTCCGGTGCGCACCACGGCCTTGGCCTCGCGGGCGAGGTCGCCGAGGACCTCGGCGTGCGGGCGGGTGGTGAACTCGGCGCCGGCGAAACGCTCGTGCAGCCAGGAGTCGAGGCGGGGGTTGTGACTCGGGACGTCCTCGGCGCGGACCACGCCCTCGACGACCAGTTCGTCGGCGATCAGGCCGAGGACGGTGCGCAGGTCGGGCAGGTTCTCGGCGAGGGCCAGGTCGATGCGGTGCGCGTCGCGCGGCACGGGGAAGCCCGCGTCGACGACGAGCAGCAGGTCGGTGTGGCCCAGGGTGGCGAGGACTCCGCTGAGTTCGGCGTTGAGGATGCCGGAGCGCTTCATGGTGGGTTCCTTTCGGGTGGGGCCGGCGGGGGTGCGGGGCGGACGGGGTCTGCGGGGTCAGGCCGCAGCCGGTGCCGCTCCGGTGGCGAGGGTCATCACGGATTCCTCGGTGGCGTCGGCGGAGTCGACGACGGCCACCAGACGGCCTTCGCTCATCACCGCGATGCGGTCGGTCAGGGTGAGCAGTTCGGGCAGGTCGGAGGAGGAGCAGAGGATGGCCAGGCCCTTGTCGGCGAGCGCGGTGAGCTGGGCGTAGATCTCAGCCTTGGCGCCGATGTCCACGCCGCGGGTGGGCTCGTCGAGGATGAGCACGCCCGGGTCGATGGCGAGCCAGCGGCCGAGGACGGCCTTCTGCTGGTTGCCGCCGGACAGGCTGGTGATGGGCTGGGTCATCGTGGCGGTCTTCACCCGCAGCCGCTGGGCCTGTTCGGTGGCGGCCGCGTCGAAGGCCCGGCGGCGGATCAGGCCGAGCCTGCTGAACGCCTTGGTGGTGAGGGCGCCGACGTTCTCGCCGACGCTCATCGTGGTCAGCAGGCCCTGGGCGCGGCGCTCGCCGGGGACGAAGGCCAGACGGCGTTCGACGCTGGCGATCGGGTTGCGCCGTTCGTAGGGCTCGCCGAGCAGTTCCACGGTGCCGCCGGTGCCGGGGTCTGCTCCGAAAAGGTTGTGGAGCAGTTCGACGCGGCCGGAGTCGGGGAGTCCGGCGACGCCGAGGATCTCTCCGGGGCGCAGCTCGAAGGAGACGCCCTGGTGGCGCTTGCCGCTCAACTCCCGAACCTTGAGGGCCGGTTCGGCGGTGGACTCGGCGACGGCGCCGACGCGACGGGTGAACTGCCCCAGTTCGCGGCCGACCATGGCGGCGACGGCCTGGTCGGGGGTGGTGTCCTCGCTGCGCCAGGAGGCGACGTGGCCGCCGTCGCGCAGGACCTGGATGTGGTCGGCCAGGCGGAAGACCTCCGGCATGCGGTGGGAGACGTAGAGCATGGTCGTCCCGTTGGCCTTGAGCTTGTCCATGAGGGCGAACAGGCGGTCGGCCTCGGCGGGGGTGAGCATCGCCGTGGGTTCGTCCAGGATCAGGACGCGGCAGCCCCGGGCGATGGAGCGGGCCACCACGATGAGCTGCTGGGTGGCCAGGTCCAGGGTGCGGACGGAGGCGTTCGGGTCCAGGTGGAGGTCGAGTTCGGCGAGGAGTTCGGTGGTGCGCTCCAGCATGCGGCGCCGGGAGGGGAACCAGCGGTTGCCCGGTTCGACGCCGCTGAGCACGTTCTCGGCGACGGTGCGGTCGGGCAGCAGCGACAGTTCCTGGGGGACGATCGCCACGCCGTGCCGGCTGAGCATGGCGGCCGGTTCGTAGGAGGTGACCTCCTCGCCGAACACGGCGACGCTGCCCTCGCTGGGCGGCTGGAGGCCGGCCAGGATCTTGAGCAGGGTCGACTTGCCGGCGCCGTTCTCGCCGAGGAGGGCGGTGATGTCGCCGGCGGGGACGTCGAAGGAGACGTCGCGCAGGGCGCGGACCGGCCCGAAGTTGCGGGTGAGGCCGCGGACTTGGACGGCCGGCCCGCCGGTGGGGTCCGGGCTCCCGGGGGAGGCGTCGTGCGCTGCGGGGGTCATCAGTCCTCCACGGTCGCGTCGGCGAGGTTGTCGCGGGTGATGAACTGGGCGCCGGTGTCCACGCCCTTGATCTCGGTGCCGTCGGCGAGGAAGTCGTGCAGCACCTTGACGGCCTGGTAGCCCTGCTCGGCCGGGTTCTGGCTGATGCTGAAGTTCAGGACGCCGCGCTCGATGTACTCGGCGGTCTGGGTGAGCAGGTCGAAGCCGCCCATGGTGATGTCGTCGGCCTTGCCGGACTGGGCCACCCACTTGGCGGCGGCCGTGGTGGAGCAGCAGTCGAGGCCGGCGACGGCGACCACGTTGGACTGGCCGGACATGGTGGACTCGACGGTGTTGTAGGCGCTGTTGGGCTCGTTGCCGACGTTGACCGGGCCGACGATCTTCAGTCCGCTGCCGTCCAGGCCCTCCTTGAAGCCGTTGAAGCGGTCGTGCGACCAGCCGGCGCCGGTGTCGACGGAGAAGACCACGACGGACTTGCCGTTGACGTCTCCCTCGAGGTCCTTGCGGAGCTGTTCGGCCTGGGCCTTGCCGGAGCCCTTGAGGTCCTGGCCGACGAAGCCCATCTGCTCGGAGTCGGGGTTGTCGGTGTTGAAGGAGATGATCGGGATGCCCGCCTTGTACGCCTGGCTGATGACGGGCTTGAGGGCGTCGCTGGAGGCGGAGGAGACGGCGAGGCCGTCCACGGCCTTCTGCTGGATGAGCGTCTGGATCTCGGAGACCTGCTTGGCCGCGTCGCCACCGGTGGGGCCGATGAGGGAGACGTCGGCGCCCAGCTCCTTCCCGGCCTTCTTCATGCCGGCGCCGATCGGCGTGGCGAAGGCGAGGGACGGGTCGTGGTAGCTGAGCTTGATGCGCATCGGCTTGTCGTCGTCGATCCGCTGCTGGATGTAGGAGGCCAGCTTGAAGGAGCCGTCGCCGGAGCCGCCGGAGCCGCTGTCGGCGGAGGTGACGGCGCCACAGGCGGTGAGGGAGAGGGCCGCGGCGGCGGCGGTGACGGCGGTGAGGCTTCTGAGGAGGGTGCGCGGGGACATGGAGGCTCCTTCGTCGGGTCCGTGGATCGGCGGTCGGGCGGGGGAGAGGAAGGGCCGGTGGGGCGGCGGGGGCGGGGTGGTGGTGGCGGGGTGGTGGTGGCGGGGTGGTCGTACCTCGGGGTACGGGTTGTACGGGGGTCGTACGCGGGTGCGGGTGCCGGGCGGAATGGCTCGGGCGCGAGTCGGACAGGGGACGGACGTGGGACCGACGTCGCTCAGGCGCGGGACTTGCGCTTGCGCTGCCAGGTGTCGGCCGCGACGGCGGCGACGATGACGAGGCCGGTGACGACGGTCTGCCAGAAGGACGAGATGCCCTTGATGTTGAGGATGTTCTGGAGGAGACCGATGAAGGCGACGCCGATGACGGTGCCCCACATCGTTCCGGAGCCGCCGAAGAGAGCGGCTCCGCCGATGATGACGGCCGAGATGACGGTGAGTTCCAGGCCCTGTCCGGTCACGCCCTGCACGTAGGAGAGGAAGGACAGGCCGAGGACGCCGGCGAGGCCCGCGGTGAAGCCGGAGAGGACGAAGGCGGTCAGCTTGACCCGCTTGACGTTGACGCCGACGAGCCGGGCGGCCTCCTGGTTGCCGCCGACCGCGTAGGTGTTGAAGCCGAAGCGGGAGCGGGCCAGCAGGACGACGCCGAGGGCGGCGACGGCTGCGAAGAAGACGAACTGCATGGGCACGAGGCCGAACAGCCGTCCCTGGCCGAGCAGGTTGAACTCGGCGACGCCCGGCTGGGAGGAGCTCAGCGAGATCGGGGCGCCGTCGGAGATGAGCAGGGCGATGCCGCGGAAGACGCTGAGCGTGCCGAGGGTGACGATGAAGGACGGGACGCCGAGGACCACCACGGCCAGGCCGTTGAAGAGTCCGGCGAGGACGCCGACCGCGAGGCCGACGAACATGGCCGCGGGCCAGCTCCAGCCGTCCGATATGAGCATGCCGGTGGAGATCGCGGAGAGGGCGTAGGTGGAGCCGACCGAGAGGTCGATCTCACCGTTGAGGATGACGAAGGTCGCCCCGACGGCCATGATGCCGATCTGCGCGATCTGCTGGCCCACCGAGAGGAGGTTGTCGGACTGGGCGAAGGTCGGCGAGAGCACGGTGCCCAGGAGGAAGAGCAGGACGAGCGCGGCGAAGACGCCGGCCTCCCGTGCGTGCAGCAGTCTGCGCAGCGCGAACGGGAACTGCCGGGTGCTCGCGTCGGACGCCGGGGCCGCGGTGGCGGGCGGCTTGGTGGTGGTCGAGGTCACGAGGCACTTCCAATCAGGGCGTTCAGCTGGGCTCTGGTGGGCAGGGCGGGGATGACGCCCGCGATCGACACGGTGTGCGAGCCCGCGACGGCGGCGAACTCCACGGCCCGGTCGACGGGCCGGCCCTCGGCCAGCGCGACGGCGAAGGCGGCGGTGAAGGAGTCCCCGGCGCCCGTGGTGTCCACGACCGTCCGGGCCGGATGCGGGGGCACCGTGGTGACGCCGGTGTCCTGGGCGACCAGCGCGCCCTCGCCGCCTCGGGTGATGACGACGGTGCCGCCGGTGCGCTCGTGCAGCGCGCGGGCCAGGTCCTCGTCGCCGAGCCCGTGCCCCTCGTCGAGGCCGAGGAGGACGGGGGCCTCCGTCTGGTTGGGTGTGAGCACGTCGATGAGGGGCCAGCACGCGTCGGGCAGTGGCCGGGCGGGGGCCGGATTCAGCAGGGTGCGGGTGCCGCTCTCGCGTCCGGCGCGGAGGGCGGCGACGACGGCTTCCTCGGGGATTTCCATGGAAACGACGAGGATGTCGGCGGAGGCGATCTCGGCACGGAAGGCGTCGACGGCGGCGGCGTCCAGTTCGTCCAGGGCGCCGGGGGCGATGGCGATGCGGTTCTCCCCGGACGGCTCGACCAGGATGAACCCGACCATCGTGGGTGCCTCGGCGGTGACCACGTGCTCGGCGCTCACCCCCTCGCGCTGCCACAACTCCCGCGCCGAGCGGCCGAACTCGTCGTCGCCGACGGCCGTGAGCAGCGTGACCTCGGCGCCCAGCCGAGCGGCGGCAACAGCCTGGTTGCTGCCCTTCCCGCCGGCGCCCGAGTCGAAGACGCCGCCCGAGACGGTCTCACCGGCCGCAGGCGCCTTGGGCACGCGCATGGTGAGGCCCGCTCCATAACTTCCGACAACCGCGATCTTCATCGATACACCACTTTGTGTATGGACAACCATGTACAAGAGAGAGCGTAGGTACAGGGATGTCCATAGTCAATGGCCTGGAACACAACGAACACGTGACGCACCCACCCCATCCCTGACCCCGGCCCGCCCCCCGTCACACACGCGCGAGGACACACCAACGGGCTCCGCTGCCCCACCGAGGCAGAGGAACCCGGCAGACCGGGGAGCCGTTGGCCACCGAAGGCCCACGCACCGCCAACGCCCCGAAGATTCCCGGCCCCTCGCGTCACGGCTGCGCACAGCGGCTCTCCCTCACCGGTGCCCGGGCACCGGGCACCGGGCACCGGGCACCGGGCAACGGGCACCGGGCAACGGGGCCGAACGCCGGAAACCAGCCGCATCCCGTACGCGCCATGGACGACCGGCGCATTCTCTCGCTACGCTCACCGAGCGATTGACAACGATGTCCCAGTCCGGGCGCAGCAGCTACGGAAAGCGGAGATCATCGATGGTCACACGGAGAGGTCTGCTGCGGACGGGCAGCGCGACCGTCGCGGCGGGCGGGCTGGGACTCGTACGGCCACCACGGGCCGGGGCCGCACCGGCGCCCCGCATCCTTCCGTCCTTCGGTCGCCCCACCCGCCTCGACGTGGCCGACGTCAGCGCCCTCGACGGCCACGACCAACTGCTTCTCACGACCCTCCAGGGCGTCGTCAACCGCCGCGAACCACGCCTCTACTTCCGTTACGACACCGGGGACGCCGACCTGCGCTGGCTGGCCGGCACCGGCGCGGGCATCACCCCTCACGACCACGCCCTGGACCTGGTGGACCGGTACCGCCGCGAGGTGCACGGCGCCGTGCTGATCGACCCGGACGTGCCCGACTCGGTCAATGTCGCCACCACCCTGGCCGGTCTGACCGACGCGGTGGCGGCCACCGCGGAACAGGCCGACCGTCACGGCCTCAGAACGGTCACCGACCTGCGCGGCCGCTTCGACCCCGACGACGTGCCCGCCACCTACCGCTGGCAGCTCCGCCACCTCTTCCCACGCTGCGCCCACACCCTGGTGGCCGGACTGCCGCCGGTCCGCACCGTGCCCGCCACGGGGGTCCGGTGGCGGGAGATCGCGAAAGAGACGGAGCGTGTGCGCGACAGCTCCAACCGCCGTACCCGCACGCTGGACCTGAGCCCGGAGCTGAGCGAAGGCGGCAACGGCGGCGCCGTGTATCTGCGGTTCCAGGACTCCTTCGGCGACGACGGCTGGGGGGCGTCCGTGGGCTCCGTCGCCCTGTACGCCGACGGGGTGCAGACCGTCGGCTTCACCCCGGGCACCGAGGCCGAGAAGCCCTACCTCTTCGACGGCCTCAACTCCTCCATCGGCGGCGACGCCAACCGGTTCGGCGACGGCAACGGCGGCTACTTCGTCTACCGTTTCACCGTCCCGGGCGGCACGGAGCGGCTGGTCGCCGAGGTCGACCTGTGGAACCAGTTCCTCGTCACCGCCACCACCACGGCCCCGACCCGACGCGAACCGTTCCCCCACTTCCGTGACTACGCGGTCGCGAGCAGGGCCATGGTCCTGTGGCTGGCGCCCGCCGGCGAGACCGGTGACCTGCTCGACGACGCGCTGAGCCGGCTCGCGCCGACCACGCCCTACACCGGCTGGTTCCCCAACGACGTGGCCGGTGAATGGGGCGGCGTCGACCGCGCCTCGCGGCACGGCGTCGAGGTCGTCGCCACGGACTTCTACATGAACGGGACGGTCCACGCGGGTGTGCCCGCGCGCGTCTCCAGCCGTGTCCGCACACGGCCGAAAGCGAGGCTCCGCAACCGCGTCTACGTCACTTTCACCGTCGGCGAGGGCGACAACGTGCAGTACTGCCAGCGTCGTATGCGGGACATCTGGGACGACCCGGCACGCGGCACCGTCCCCGTCAACTGGACCGTCAGCCCCCTGCTCGCCGACCTCGGCCCCGCGCTGCTCGCCCACTACCAGCGCACCGCCACCGACAACGACCTCCTCGTCTGCGGCCCGTCCGGCGCCGGTTACACCTACCCCGCCTCCTGGCCCGAGGAGCACCTGGCCGCCTACACCGAACTGACCGGCCGCTATCTGCGCCGCACGGGCATGGATCTCGTGTATGCGTACAACCCGCGCAACGCGGCGGGCGACGGCTGGATCCCCTTCGACGAACGCGTCGTCTCCTCGTACGCCCGCTACACACCCCTGCGCGGCATCGTCCAGTCCTGGGAGACCGGCGACCTGCAGACCCGCGCCGGCGGCATCCCGGTGATCGGCACCTTCTTTCCGCAGGGCAAGGGCCCGGAATTCCGGGACGCACTGCTGAAGCACATCGAGCACCGGGACCCGTCCCGCCCCCTGTTCATCGCCGCGGCCATCAACGCCTGGACCTGGGCACCGAACGACATCGCAGCCCTCGCGGCACTCCTGGACGACCCGTTCGAGGTGGTGCGCGGTGACGTCTTCTTCGAGTTGCTGAACAGGACCCACAACCGCGACTGACACCCCCGGACCACACTCCGGGGATGCCTCGGAACGGCCAACGCCGAGTATGCATGCGACGAGTGCCTGTCCCATGCGACCCGCCGACCGGGCAGACAGCGCCCACATACTCCACCGCGTCTGCCCGCGGGCAACCGCCGACAGGCCACCACGTCTCCGGCATCGTCAGGACTTCCAGGACGCCCCGTCCGCAGACCAGGCGACAATCAGCCACCACACCGGAAAAGCCCAGGCCGGAGTCCATGGGGCCAAGCCGTCACGCCTCGAACTGTTTCCACCGGGGAAAGACGTCGAACTCATCCCCCGCTTCCACGAAACCGCAGGTCAGCGCCCCTTCTCAGCAGGCTCCAGGATCGCCACGCACTCCACGTGGTGCGTCATCGGGAACATGTCACCATGCCAGGAAGCCGAAAGAGCAGCAGGTCAACGACTGTTTCCGACCCGGCTGGAAGTCCTTTCGGACACCCGGAGCGTCAAACGAGCGTCACGGCCCGGGTCATCATTTCGACCGAATCACATGTGGCCTCATCCCCTGGCACCGGACGTACCGGCTCGGCACCGGTCGGCAGGGCGCGGAGCGGGCGGCGGCGCGGCGGTCATCGCGGTTGACCGGACGCACTCGCTGCCGACGAGCGGGGTTCGGTTTCCCGAACCTCTGCATCGGGGGCCGACAGGCCCCTTCCTGCCGGCCGGGACCCGTGACAACGGCGCTCGTGGACGGTCTGTCGGGACCGTATCGTTTCGGCGGGTCAGGTCAGGTGTTGCTCCGGTCCGCGCCCGGAAGGCCGTCTACGGACGGCTCCAGTCAGTCGTGCGGCGACGGAACGCCTCCCAGGTCGCGCGCACGGCGGTTCGGAGTCCGGCGTCGTCGAGGTCGCCGGGTTCCGTGAGGTCGGGGTCGACCGAGTACTCCTCGAGGATCATGAACACTTCGTCCAAGAGATCACCGAGCGCGCCTCGGACCCGCTCCCCGTTCGTCTGGGAGGCCCGCCGGGCCTCCCACCAGCCGTGGGCGAAGTCCGGTGCGCTGCACGTTCCGGCCTCGGTGAACGCCTCCAGTAGTGCCAGTTGTTGTGCTGTGGCGCTGGCCGGGTCGACATCGCCGAGCCTGGACCAGGCGCGGTGACCGGGCGGATGGGAGGCAGCCACGGGTGCGAGCGAGGGGTGACGTTCCAGGAGCGTGCGTGCGTAACGGCCGAAGCGTGCGCGTGCCGTGTCAGTGCCTTCGCTGACGGCCGAGGCCATGAAAGCGGTGGTCCCCGCGATCAGCACGTAGCCTTCCTCAGGGAAGAGGACGGCTCCCTGCGCGTCGGGCGTGCGCAGCAATACGGGTGGACGCAAGCCCGTGAAGTCCGCGTCCGCGGGAACCCGGGACGTCGCCCCGGGCGCGTCGGCGAGACTCGTGGCAAGGAGGTGCGAGGCTCCCACGGCACGACAGCCGGCCTTGATCCTGCGGGCCAGCGCTGCGTCGATGTGCGCTCCCACGGGCATCGGGGCCACCGACTTCTCCCGCAGCCAGGACGACGTGAAGGTGCCGTCCGGATCGAGCACCCTGCTCGGGTCCGATGACTCTCCGACTCCTGCACCGGTCACCACAAGAACCCTTTGTCGATGATTCCCTGGAACTGTTTGTCACCCAGCTTCCATGCCGACCAGAATCTACCATCGGCGTGCAGCATGACCATTTTCTGGGATGTCGGATCGATGAAGCCGACCGCGGGCCCCTGGTTTCTGTAGTCGAACCGGTAGATTTTCGTCCCGTCCGCTGTCATGTGCTCCCGCATGGCTTCTTCGAACCGTTGCAGGTTGACCTTGTTCAGGTTTCCGGGGCTGTCGAGGAAGTCACCCGCATGAGCGTGGAACTTCTTGCTCATCACCTTCTGGCTTGAGAAGTCGGCCTTGTCCGCCCACGCGCCCCGAGGGCACGGGGCGAGTCCCAGCGGATCCGTCCAGGAATGCGGGTTGTCGACGTACGCGACGGGGTTGGGCGCAGCGCCGAGCCCGAGTGGGTCCGGGGAGGTGTAGCGGCCGGTCTCGGGGTCGTAGTGGCGGAAGTAGTTGTAGTGGAGGCCGGTTTCGGGATCGTAGTACTGGCCGGGGAAGCGCAGCGGGGTATAGGCGCTGCTGTCGCGGGCCCAGGCGGTCTTCCCCCACAAGGTGGACCGTGAACGCCAGGCGATGTCGCCCGCCTCGTCGACGAGTTCGGTGGGGGTGCCGATGAGGTCGGTGACGATGGCGAAGAACCGGCGGTCGATCTCTTCCTGGCGGTCGTCGGCCGTGAGGATGCGTTCGGTCTGGGCAAGGGGCACGTCGACGCGGTGATCCCAGGTGAGGGCAACCGTGTGCGGGAGGTCCGTCTGGCGGCTGGTCTGTTCGCACAGGATCCGGCCGTCCCAGGTGAAGTGGATCTCCTCGACCACCGTATCGCCGTCGGCCGCCAGACGCTGTTTGGCGACGCGACGTCCCAGGGGGTCGTAACGGTACCGCCACCGTGTCCCGTCCGGGGTGGTCACCGCCGTGAGGTGGTCCTCGGTGTCCCACTCGTAGTACCAGGTGTCGGGTTTGCGGGAGAGGCGGGTCTTCTGCCGCAGGGTGACGCGGCCGAGGGCGTCGTGCTCGAAGCGGACGCGGCCGGCACGCGTGAGGGCGGTGCCGGTGTAGGCACGCGGTCCGGTGGCCTCCTGGCCCGGGTGAGTATGGGGCCAGGCAGCCGCGCTCTGGTTGCCGACGGCGTCGTAGACGTAGCGCTCGGTCCAACCGTGTGCGTGGACTGCGGTGACCCTGCCGACCGGGTCGAGGTCGAACGTGCGGGTGCCCGACATCCGGTCGCTGACGGAGAGCAAGTGGCCGTCGGCGCGGTAGGTGTAGGAGCGGGTGTTCACGGCGCCTGCTCGGGCGGTGATGTCCTGCTCGGTGAGCCGTCCGGCCACGTCCCATGTGGAGGTCACGGTGAGGGCATCGCCAAGGACGCGGGTGAGCTCACGGCCGGCGGCGTCGTGGGTGAAGTCGACGTGCCGGCTGCCGGTGGTCAAGCGGTGCGGTGTTCCGTCGGCCCCATAGGTGTAGGTGGTGACATGGCCGGTGGGGGTGGTGCGACGGGTGCGGCGGCCGAGGATGTCGTAGGTGTAGGTGAGGGGGCGGCCGTCCACGAGCTCGGCCTTGACGTTTCCGCGGCGGTCGTACTGGTAGCGCAGGTCGCTGTCGGGTCCGACTGCCTCCAGCAGGCGGCCCGCCTTGTCGTAGGAGTAGGTGGTCACTTTTCCGTCGGCGTCCTTGCGGACCACCCGTCCGAGCTGGTCACGCTCGAAGGAGAGGCTCCTGCCGAGGGCGTCGACCCGGGCGGTGAGCTGCCCGGCGGCGTCGTAGCGATAGGTGAGGGTGCGGCCGTCGAAGTCGGTCTCGGAGACGGTGTTGCTGACCGCGTCGTACTCGTAGGTCCAGGCCAGTCCCTGCGGGTTGGTGACGCGGGTGAGGCGCAGATCGGAATCGTGCTCGAAGGCGTAGCGGGCCCCGTCCGGCCCGGTGCGGGCGGTGAGGAGGTCGAAGTGGGTGTACTCGAACCGGGTCACTCCTCCGGCCGGGTCGGTGTGGGTCAGACAGTTGCCCTCGCCGTCGTAGGTCCATGACTCGGTGGCGCCGTCCGGGGCGGTGCGGCGGGCGAGTTGTCCGTCGGCGTTCCAGGCGAGGCGGGTGACTCCGCCCACCGGATCGGTGATGCAGACGGGGCGGCCCAGGGGGCCGCGCTCCGTGTGGGAGACGGCACCGACCGGGTCGGTGACCTCCACCGGCAGGCCTGCGGCATCGCAGCGGACCGTGGTGGTGGCACCGAGGGCGTCGGTGACGGAGGTGAGCCGGCCGGCGTCGTCGTAGGTGTAGCGGGTGGTGTGGCCGGCCGGGTCGGTGACCGCGGTGCGGTTGCCGCGCTCGTCGTACGCGTAGGCCGTGCGGGCGCCGTCCGGCCCCACGACCTCCGTCGGCAGCCCGAGCGGGCCGCGCACAATGCGCGATTCGGAGCCGTCCGGGCGGACCACGCAGACCAGTCGGCTGTTCTCGTCGTAGGTGTAGGCGGTGGTGGCGCCCAGCGGGTCGGTGCGGGACAGCAGGTTGCCGCGGGTGTCGTAGGCGAAGCGGGTGGTGTGGCCGAGCGGGTCGGTGGTGGCGATCACCCGGCAGCGGTGGTCGATCCGGTGGCGGGTGGTGCGGCCGGCGGCGGTGGTCAGGGTGGTGGTGCGGTGGCCGGTGTCCGGGTCGGGTTCGGTGTAGGTGAGGGTGATCTGGACGTGGCCGGCTTCGCCGCCTTCGGCGATGACGCGGTCGCGGTCGTCGTAGGCGTAGTCGTAGCGGCTGTGGTTGGAGTCGGTCCAGGCGGTGACGCGGCGGCGGTCGTCGTAGGCGAAGGTGGTGGTGGCGCCGGAGGGTTTGGTGACGGTGGTGAGGTTGCCGTCCTGGTCGTAGCCGTAGGACATCAGCGGCAGGTCGGCGCCGTCCTCGCCCCCGTCGACCAGGGCGAGTGCGGTGATCCGGCCGTCGGCGGTGGTCAGCTTCAGCTGATGGCCGGCCGAGTGGACCAGGGCCGTCGGCAGGCCGTCGTCGGCGCGGTCGACGGTGATCGTGTGGCCGTTGCGTTCGGTGACGCAGGCCAGCCAGGCGGTTCCGTCGCCGCCGGGTTCGGCGTCGGGCGGGGCGGTGAAGCGGCGGACCAGGCCGGTGTCGGGGTCGGTGAGCGTGTAGTCGCCGTCCGCGTCACGGGCCAGCAGGGTGCGGGCGGTGCCGGACTCGGGACGGGTGGGGGTGCCGGGGGCGGGGTGCGGGTAGGGGATCAGCAGCCCGTCGGGGGTGACGTGGAGGACGCCGACCGGGTCGATCTGCAGGCGTTCGTCGACGGTGGAGGTCCAGGACGATCCCAGGAAACGGCCGGCCGTGCAGCCCGACTCGGTGCGGCGGGTGAACACCAGGGGCAGGATGCCGGGGATGTCCACGTCCGTCTGGGGCAGGAACATGCGGCCGGAGGCCAGGTCGACGGGGTCGGTGCCGTCGGTGGTGCGGCTGCT
>NZ_JBSGHG010000069.1:0-15292 GCF_053604275.1 Streptomyces sp. NPDC004051
CGAGCCGACGTGCTCTTCGCGATGCTCCGCGACGGCACCTTCTACGAACCCCAACCCGCCCCCACGGGTTGACGAAACCCATAGGGGCACCCCCCGCCGTCCGGCGCCGCGCCCGCCCGCCCTCTCCTCCCTCCTTCTTCCCTTCCCCTTCTCCCTGTGCCCACCCTTGGCGTGCGGCTTCCTGTCAGTACCGGGCCGTAAGGTCTGTGGACATGGAGACGAGCACCGAGGGCACGGGACGGCCCGACAGCATGCCGGTCGTGACGGCGGAACCGCCGGTGGTGGCCGGGGCCCCGCCCGGGGCGGCCGCCGCGCCGCCCGCCTCCCTGTCCCCGTCGCGTGCCAGTGACTTCATGCAGTGTCCGCTGCTGTACCGGTTCCGGGTCATCGACCGCCTGCCGGAGAAGCCGAGCGAGGCGGCGACCCGGGGCACGCTGGTGCACGCGGTGCTGGAGCGCCTCTTCGACGCCCCGGCCGCCGAGCGCACGGCGCCGAGGGCGAAGGAGCTGGTCCCGGGCCAGTGGGACCGGTTGCGGGAGTCGAGGCCGGAGGTCGTGGAGCTGTTCGCCGAGGACCCGGAGGGCGAGCGGCTGGCACGCTGGCTGGCGGAGGCGGAGCTGCTGGTCGAGCGCTGGTTCACCCTGGAGGATCCGAGCCGGCTGGAGCCCGCCGAGCGGGAGCTGTTCGTCGAGGCCGAGCTGGATTCCGGGCTGAGGCTGCGCGGCATCATCGACCGGGTGGATGTGGCGCCCACCGGCGAGGTGCGGCTCGTCGACTACAAGACGGGCAAGGCGCCCCGGCCGGAGTACGCGGAGAGCGCGCTGTTCCAGATGAAGTTCTACGCCCTGGTGGTGTGGCGACTGAAGCAGGTGATCCCGCGTCGGCTGCAGCTCGTGTACCTGGGCAGCGGTGATGTGCTGACGTACGACCCGGTCCGCGCCGATCTGGAGCGCGTGGAGCGCAAGCTGCTGGCCCTGTGGGAGGCGATCCGGCTGGCCACGGAGACGGGTGACTGGCGGCCGCGCCCCACCAAGCTGTGCGGCTGGTGCGACCACCAGGCGCACTGCCCGGAGTTCGGCGGCACTCCCCCGCCGTATCCGCTGCCGGTGCGGGCGTCCGGGCCGGCGCCGGCCGGTGTGCCCCGGAGGCAGGAGGGACAGGGCGCGCAGGGCACAATGGGGGCGGACTAGCGAAGGAGAGTCACGTGGCCATCCGCGTCCTACTGGTCGACGACCAGCCCCTGCTGCGTACGGGCTTCCGGATGATCCTGGAGGCCGAGCAGGACATCGCGGTCGTCGGTGAGGCCGGAGACGGCCTCCAGGCCCAGGACCAGGTGAGGGCGCTGCAGCCCGATGTGGTGCTGATGGACATCCGCATGCCGCGGATGGACGGGGTGGAGGCCACCCGGCAGATCACCGGCCCGGAGCGGGACGGCCCGGCCAAGGTGCTGGTGCTCACGACGTTCGACCTCGACGAGTACGTGGTGGAGGCGCTGCGGGCTGGTGCCAGCGGCTTCCTGCTGAAGGACGCCCCGGCCAACGAACTGGTGCAGGCGATCCGGGTGGTGGCCGCCGGTGAGGCGATGCTGGCCCCGAGCATCACCCGTCGGCTGCTGGACAAGTACGCCACGCATCTGCCGTCCGGTGACGAGCCGGTGCCGGACACGCTGCACACCCTGACCGACCGTGAGGTCGAGGTGCTGAAGCTGGTGGCGCGGGGGCTGTCCAACGCTGAGATCGCCGCGGACCTGTTCGTCAGCGAGACGACCGTGAAGACGCACGTCGGGCACGTCCTGACGAAGTTGGGGCTGCGTGACCGGGTACAGGCCGCGGTGTACGCGTACGAGAGCGGTCTGGTGCGCCCCGGGGCGCAGTAGGCTCCCGCTCCGGTCCGCGCACCGGCTCCGGTCCGCCACAACACCGAGGGCGCCTTCGACTTCCGCGAGACGGGAAGTCGAAGGCGCCCTCGGTGTTGTGCGCGCCCCTCCGGGGCGGCGCGGCGTCAGTCGCTCACGCCTCGTCCCAGCTCCCACAGCTGGAGCGTGGAGGAGGAGTTGAGCATGTAGGCGGTGCCGGTGATGTCGTCACGTGCGGCGCTGTACTGCTTGCCCTGCCACAGGGGCAGCACGGGCACGTCATCCGCGATGATGTCCTGGATGTCGTTCAGGCTGCCGGCCGCGGCGAGCCGGTCGGCCTGGCGGCGGGACTCCGGGATGAGCTCCTTGCGGATCTTGCTGTTGGCGTACGGCGAGTTGAGGAAGTTGTCCTCGTCCAGGAACGGGGCCAGGAAGTTGTCGGCGTCCGGGTAGTCGGGGAACCAACCCATGCCGTAGACGTCGAACTTGCCCTTCTGTCCGTCCGGACGGAAGGTCTCCCAGGCCGCGCCCTTGATGTCGGTCTCGAAGAGGCCGCTGTCGTTGAGCTGCTTGCTGAGCTGCTCGAACTCCTCCTTGGTGGCGGGACCGTAGTGGTCGGTCGTGTAGTGCAGCGTCATCTTCACCGGGGTGGTGACACCGGCCTTCTCCAGCAGCTGGCGGGCCTTGGAGACGTCGGGGTCGCCGTACTTGTTGAAGAACGCGTTGGAGTGGCCGGTGACGGTCGCGGGAACCAGCGAGTACAGCGGCTCGGCCTGGGAGCCGTAGACCTTGGCGACCAGTTCGCTGCGGTTGATGATCTGGGCCATGGCCTGGCGGACGGCCTTGGTCTCCACGCTGGGGGCCTTGGTGTTGAAGACCAGGTAGCGGATCTCCAGACCCGGCGACTCGACGAGGTCGATGGCGTCATCGTTGGCGTTGCCGAGCTCCCGGATCTGCTCCGGCGACATGCTGCGGGACATGACGTCGACGTCACCGTCCTCGAGCGCCTGGCCCATGGCCTCGGAGCTCTCGAAGCTGCGCATCTCGACCTTGTCGTTGGCCACTTCCAGGGACCCCTTGTAGGAGGGGTTCTTGGTGTAGGTGGCACGGACCAGTTCGCCGTCCTCGACCTCGGTCTCGATGGTGTACGGACCGGAGCCGTCGACCTCGAACCCTTCGCGCAGCTTGCCCTTGTCGTACTTCTTCTCACTGAGGATGCCCGCGACCGGGGTCGACAGCTTGTAGGGGAAGGTGGCGTCGGCCGACGTGAGGTGGAAGATCACCTCACGGTCGCCCTTGGTCTCGACGGTGTCGATCGTGGACAGCAGCGCGAACACACCACTGTCGGACTGGATCGAGAGGGCGCGCTCGATGGAGAACTTCACATCGGCGGCGGTGAGGGGCGAGCCGTCCGAGAACTTCAGGCCCTCGCGCAGGGTGCAGCTGTAGCGCTCGTTGCCGGTGTCGGTGAAGCCGCAGCTCTCCGCGGCCTCCGGCACCGGCTCACCGTCGCCACGCGGCTGGGTCAGCAGGGTCTGCACCGTCTGGCGCAGGATGTTCCAGGTGCCGACGTCGTAGGCGTACGCGGGGTCGACCGGAGCGGGCTCTTCATCCGAGAAGGTGAACCGGTCCGTGGTGCCGACGACGATCGCGTCGCCGCCACCGCTCCCACCACCGGTGCCGCCACAGCCGGCGAGTACCGGCGTGAGCAGGCCGATCGCGGCCGCCAGCACCAAAGTCTTGCGGTTCATGCTCGAGTTTCTCCAGAGCTGTCGACTCCGTGTATGCGGCATACGGGTTGTTACTGCCGGCCACGGGGATGGGGGCGATGTTCTCGCGATGAGGTTAGTCCGCGCCCGCAGGGAGGGTCGCGGCGACCGGAGTTGAGCCTCCATCACGGAGTGGAGCCGGGTGTGAACGCACCGGCGAACGTGGACGGAGCAGGATTGGGGCAGCGTTCCACCAATCGGGACACAAGGGAACGCGGACACTCCCGGAAATGACGCGGAGACCACATACCGGCCCCCCTGTCGACCCCCCATGGGGTGGTGAACATCACACCGAAACCGGGCCGGGCGGTACCGGAATTCACCAGCCGGTAGCGCTCCGAATTCCCTCGGACACACAAACCGCCGACCAGAAGGCGGGCCCCGGGGAATTCCGGTACCGCAGGCCGCTCCACACTGGGTGAACCCCTAGCGCATTTCCGTCATCAGCCCGCGCAGAAAAGTCAGATCGACCGTTTCCAACGACGGTACGACGGTCCGCCGGTCGGCCGGCGTGATGGGGGCCACGGAGGGCACCGCCACGACGTGACATCCCGCGGCCTCGGCGGCGGCCACGCCGGTCGCCGTGTCCTCGACGACGGCGCACCGCACGGGGTCCACGCCGAGACCGAGGGCGGCGGTCAGGTACGGGTCGGGGTGGGGCTTGGTGCGCGGGACCTCGTCGCCGGCGACCGACAGCGCGAAGTGGTGGGCGCCCAGCGAGGTCAGTACGCGGTCGATGATGCGCCGGTGCGAGGCGGAGACCAGGGCTGTGGGGACGCCGTGCTCGGACAGCTCGGCGAGCAGCCGGGCGGCTCCGGGCATCAGCGGCAGGGTGCTGGAGATGCGGTCCTCGAAGCCGTCGTTGAGCAGTACCGTCAGTTCGGCCAGGGGGATGTCGGCCCCGGTCGCCTCGATGAGGAAGCCCGCGCTGCGGGTCATGGGGCCGCCGACCACGACATGACGCCACGAGTCGTCGAGGGTGTGGCCGAGGGAGGCGAACACCTCGACCTCGACGTCCCACCAGAAGCCCTCGGTGTCGACCAGGGTGCCGTCCATGTCCAGGAGCACGGCCTGCAGGGGGGAGCCTGCGGCCGGGGCGGCGCCGAGGCTCTGGGAGAGAGTGCCGAGCGCGGTAACCGGAACCGTACTGGTCATCCACGTACCTCCTTCAAGGGACGAACAGGCCGGTTCCCACAAGGGGAACCGGCCTGCGGTGGACCGACCAGTGTACGTCGTGCGCGACGCGGCTGCTCCTCACGTCCTCCACGCGTCCACGTCCTCCACGCGCCCGGGCGAACCGCCGGACGGGGTCAGCGGGCGTTGAAGTACTTGGCCTCCGGGTGGTGGATCACGATGGCGTCCGTGGACTGCTCGGGGTGCAGCTGGAACTCCTCGGACAGGTGGACGCCGATGCGCTCCGGCTGGAGCATCTCCGCGATCTTGGCACGGTCCTCCAGGTCGGGGCAGGCGCCGTAGCCGAGGGAGAAGCGGGCACCCCGGTACTTCAGGGCGAACATGTCCTCCATCGCGGCCGGGTCCTCACCGGAGAACCCGAGCTCGGAGCGGACCCGCGCGTGCCAGTACTCGGCGAGCGCCTCGGCCAGCTGCACGGACAGCCCGTGCAGCTCGAGGTAGTCGCGGTAGGCGTTGGCCTGGAACATCCGCGCGGTCTCCTCGCCGATGCGGGAGCCGACGGTGACGACCTGGAAGCCGACGACATCCGTCTGTCCGGACTCCTCCGGACGGAAGAAGTCGGCCAGGCACAGGCGCCGGCCGCGACGCTGGCGCGGGAAGGTGAAGCGGGTGCGTTCGTTGCCCGCCTCGTCCAGGACGATCAGGTCGTCGTCCTTGGAGACGCACGGGAAGTAGCCGTACACGACGGCCGCCTCCAGCAGGTTGTCCGTCTGGAGCCGGTCCAGCAGGCCGCGCAGCCTGGGCCGGCCCTCGGTCTCCACCAGCTCCTGGTAGGTCGGTCCGTCGCCCGTGCGGGCCTGCTTCAGGCCCCACTGGCCCTTGAACAGGGCGCCCTCGTCGAGCCAGCTCGCGTACTCCTTGAGCTGGATGCCCTTGATCACCCGGGTGCCCCAGAACGGCGGGGTGGGGACCGGGTTGTCGGTGGCGACGTCCGAGCGGACATGCCCGGCCTCGGGGCGCTCGTCGATCTCCACGGTGGCCGCGCGGACCCGGCGCTGCCGCAGCTCGGGGAGCTTGGCGCCGGGCACGCCGCGCTTGATGCCGATGAGGGCGTCCATCAGGCGCAGGCCCTCGAAGGCGTCGCGGGCGTAGCGGACCTCGCCCTGGTAGATCTCGTGCAGGTCCTGCTCGACGTAGGCGCGGGTCAGGGCGGCGCCGCCCAGGATGACCGGGTAGTCGGCGGCCAGGCCGCGCTGGTTGAGCTCCTCCAGGTTCTCCTTCATGATCACCGTGGACTTCACCAGCAGCCCGGACATGCCGATGACGTCGGCCTTGTGCTCGTCGGCGGCGTCCAGGATCGCGGAGACCGGCTGCTTGATGCCCAGGTTGACGACGTTGTAGCCGTTGTTCGACAGGATGATGTCGACCAGGTTCTTGCCGATGTCGTGCACGTCGCCGCGGACCGTGGCCAGCACGATGGTGCCCTTGCCCAGGTCCTCGCCGTCCTCGACCTTCTCCATGTGCGGTTCGAGGTGGGCGACGGCCGCCTTCATCACCTCGGCGGACTGGAGCACGAACGGCAGCTGCATCTGGCCCGAGCCGAACAGCTCGCCGACCACCTTCATGCCGTCCAGCAGGGTCTCGTTGACGATGTCGAGGGCCTTGCGGGTCTCGAGCGCCTGGTCGAGGTCGGTCTCCAGACCGTTGCGCTCGCCGTCGATGATCCGCCGCTTGAGCCGCTCGTCCAGGGGCAGCGAGGCCAGTTCCTCGGCCTTGTCGGCCTTCAGGGACTTGGCGGTGGCGCCCTCGAAGAGCTGCATCAGCTTCTGCAGCGGGTCGTAGCCCTCGCGGCGCCGGTCGTGGATCAGGTCGAGGGCGGTGGTGACCTCCTCCTCGCTGAAGCGGGCGAGCGGCAGGATCTTCGACGCGTGCACGATCGCCGAGTCCAGGCCCGCCTTGACGCATTCGTCGAGGAAGACGGAGTTGAGCAGGATGCGGGCGGCCGGGTTGAGGCCGAAGGAGATGTTCGACAGCCCCAGGGTGGTCTGCACCCTGGGGTGGCGCCGCTTCAGCTCGCGGATGCCCTCGATGGTGGCGCTGCCGTCCTTGCGGGACTCCTCCTGGCCGGTACAGATGGTGAAGGTGAGGCAGTCGATGAGGATGTCCTCCTCGCGGATGCCCCAGTTGCCGGTCAGGTCGGCGATGAGCCGCTCGGCGATCTCGACCTTCTTCTCGGCGGTGCGGGCCTGGCCCACCTCGTCGATGGTCAGCGCGATCAGCGCGGCACCGTGCTCCTTGGCCAGCTGCGCGACGCGCGCGAAGCGGGACTCGGGGCCGTCACCGTCCTCGTAGTTGACCGAGTTGATGACCGCCCGGCCGCCGAGCTTCTCCAGACCGGCCTGGATGACGGGGACCTCGGTGGAGTCCAGCACGATCGGCAGGGTGGAGGCGGTGGCGAGCCGGCCGGCCAGTTCCTTCATGTCGGCGACGCCGTCGCGGCCCACGTAGTCCACGCACAGGTCCAGCATGTGCGCGCCCTCGCGGATCTGCTCCCGGGCCATCTCCACGCAGTTGTCCCAGCGGCCCTCGAGCATCGCCTCGCGGAACTTCTTCGACCCGTTGGCGTTGGTCCGCTCGCCGATCGCCAGGTAGGAGGTGTCCTGACGGAAGGGAACGGTCTGGTAGAGGGAGGCCGCACCGGGTTCCGGGCGCGGGTCGCGCTCCGCCGGGGCGAGGTCGTGCACGCGCTCCACGAGCTGTCGCAGGTGCTCGGGCGTCGTTCCGCAGCAGCCGCCGACCAGGGACAGGCCGTAGTCGCGGACGAAGTTCTCCTGGGCGTCCGCCAGCTC
Organism: Streptomyces sp. NPDC004051; assembly: GCF_053604275.1. Taxonomy (NCBI): domain Bacteria; kingdom Bacillati; phylum Actinomycetota; class Actinomycetes; order Kitasatosporales; family Streptomycetaceae; genus Streptomyces; species Streptomyces sp. NPDC004051. The sequence goes on from NZ_JBSGHG010000069.1 coordinate 7,608, forward strand.
CTCGGGGGACAGCGGGTACCGCGCACCGTCCTTGGTGAGTTCCGGCAGACCGGCGTTCGGCATGCACAGCAGCGGGATGCGGGAGTGGCGGGCCAGGTAGCGCAGGTGCTCGCTCATCTCGGCCGGGCCGGTCGCGCAGTTCAGGCCGACCATGTCGATGCCCAGCGGTTCCAGCGCGGTGAGCGCGGCGCCGATCTCGGAGCCCAGCAGCATGGTGCCGGTCGTCTCCACCGTGACCGACACGATCAGCGGGACCTCGTGGCCGGCGGTCTCCATCGCCCGCCGGGCGGCGATGACGGAGGCCTTGGTCTGCAGCAGGTCCTGGGTCGTCTCCACCAGCAGCGCGTCCGCGCCGCCCGCGAGCAGGCCCTCGGCGTTCTGCTGGTAGGCGTCCCGGATGGCGGTGAAGGTGGTGTGGCCGAGGGTGGGCAGCTTGGTGCCGGGACCCATCGAGCCCAGCACCCAGCGGGGGCGGCCGTCCCGCGCCGCGAACTCGTCCGCCGCCTCGCGGGCGATGCGCGCACCCGCCTCGGAGAGTTCGACGACGCGGTCCGCGATGTCGTACTCGCCCAGGGCGGTGAGGTTGGCGCCGAAGGTGTTGGTCTCGACGCAGTCGACACCGGCGTCGAAGTACGCGGAGTGGACCGAACGGACGATGTCCGGGCGGGTCAGGTTCAGGATCTCGTTGCAGCCCTCGAGGTCCTCGAAGTCCTCGAGCGTGGGGTCGTGTGCCTGGAGCATGGTGCCCATCGCTCCGTCGGCGACCACCACTCGGGTGGCGAGCGCCTCTCGGAGAGCGGACACACGGGTCCGGCTGTCGGCGGAAGGGGTCAGCGGCAACGAGGCCATGTACGGGGCTCCCTCAGATGCGACGGCTGTCGGCTTTGCCTGTCCGAAGAGCACCCTCGTGGTGCTCCCGGGCAGAGGCACGCCGCCAGCGTATCGGGGACCGCGCCCCGATGCTCGGCGCGTCCACTGGTCGGACGAAGATGGCCGGGACCCGTACGTGCGCACGCGGGTGGCGCGACGGATGGCGGCGGACCATTGGCGGGAGATCGGCATCGAGCGGTAATGTTCGGCAATGCCGAACAGCGGCGGCGACCGCGCGCGACGGTCGAAGGGGACGGAGGCAGTACGGCGATGGCACGGAACATCCAGTCGCTCGAACGGGCGGCGGCGATGCTGCGCCTGCTGGCGGGCGGCGAGCGGCGGCTCGGCCTGTCGGCCATCGCCTCGTCCCTGGGCCTCGCCAAGGGCACCGCCCACGGCATCCTGCGCACCCTCCAGCACGAGGGCTTCGTCGAGCAGGACGACACCTCCGGGCGCTACCAGCTGGGCGCCGAGCTGCTGCGTCTGGGCACCACCTACCTCGACGTGCACGAGCTGCGGGCACGCGCCCTGGTCTGGACCGACGACCTGGCCCGCTCCAGCGGCGAGAGCGTCTACCTCGGCGTGCTGCACCAGCAGGGCGTACTGATCGTGCACCACGTGTTCCGCCCCGACGACAGCCGGCAGGTCCTGGAGATAGGGGCCATGCAGCCGCTGCACTCCACGGCCCTGGGCAAGGTGCTGTCGGCCTACGACCCGGTGGCGCACAGCGAGGCCCTGGAGGCCGACCGCAAGGCGTTCACCGACCGCACGGTGTGCGAGGCGGACGCCTTCGAGCACGTCCTCGACCTCACCCGCGCGCGGGGGTACGCGGCGGACGTCGAGGAGACCTGGGAGGGCGTGGCCTCGATCGCGGCCCCCGTCCACGACCGGCGGCGGATGCCGGTCGGCGCGGTCGGCGTCACGGGCGCGGTGGAGCGGTTGCGGCAGGACGGCGAGCTGCGTCCGGAGCTGATCGCGGCGGTGCGGGACTGCGCCCGCGCGGTGTCGCGGGACCTGGGCGCCCGGCGGTTCTGAGCGGGCCGGGCAGCGGGCGCGGGCGGACGGACACAAGACACACCCCGAAGAGCGGGCCGGGGCGCCGTACGGCGTCCCGGCCGCCGCCGTGCCCGGAGGCCGGCCGGACCGGTCGGCCCCGACAGAACAGGCGGGTCCCGCGGCCCCCGCGGCCCCGCGGCGAAGATCGACGACTCGGCGTGACCGGCGCGATCGGTAACGATCGCGCTTTCGGCAACCAGACCCTTGACGTGTGTGCGCGGCGGAGAAAGACTCCCGTCCATCGGTCGGCATTGTCGAACGGCTACCGGCAATACGCGTTAGAGTGTGACAACGCCAAGGACCGACATCGCTCTCACCCCTGAGGGCGCCGCTCCCCGGCGGGACCCGGGGGCCGGCTTCCCTGGACGAAGGACAAAGGAGTCGCGGGTGTCCAGCTCCGACATCTTCATCGGCGAGACCCTCGGTACCGCCGTACTCATCCTGCTCGGCGGCGGCGTCTGCGCCGCCGTGACGCTGAAGGCCTCGAAGGCCCGTAACGCCGGCTGGCTCGCCATCGCCTTCGGGTGGGGCTTCGCCGTCATGACGGCGGTGTACATCGCGGGGCCGCTCTCCGGCGCCCACCTCAACCCGGCCGTGACCCTGGCCCTCGCCGTCAAGGACGGCGAGTGGAGCAACGTCCCGGTCTACTTCGCCGGAGAGTTCCTCGGCGCGATGATCGGCGCGGCACTGGTCTGGGTGACGTACTACGGACAGTTCCAGGCCCACCTGACCGACCAGGAGATCGTCGGCGGCCCGGGCGCGCAGGACACCGCGGCCAAGGCAGTGGAGGCACAGGAGAAGGGCGCCGGCCCCGTGCTCGGCATCTTCTCCACCGGTCCGGAGATCCGGAACCCGGTGCAGAACCTCGCCACGGAGATCATCGGCACCATGGTGCTGCTGCTCGCCGTGCTCACCCAGGGCCTGAACGCCGAGGGCAACGGTCTCGGGGTGCTGGGCGGTCTCATCACGGCGCTCGTGGTGGTCGCCATCGGCCTGTCCCTCGGCGGCCCGACCGGCTACGCGATCAACCCGGCCCGTGACCTCGGCCCGCGCGTCGTGCACGCCCTGCTGCCGCTGCCCAACAAGGGCGGATCCGACTGGTCCTACGCCTGGGTTCCGGTCGTCGGTCCGCTGATCGGCGGCGCCCTCGCGGCAGGCTTCTACAACATCGTCCTCGCCTGACGGCGACCCCGCTGCCGCGCGACCCCGCGTCTTGTGGAAGCGCCGTACCCACCGCCCCGTAACCAAGGAACCTCCAGGAGCACCCAGTGACCGACGACCAGACCGCCGGCATCGCCTCCCACGGCCACGGCCCGTTCATCGCCGCCATCGACCAGGGCACGACCTCCTCCCGCTGCATCGTCTTCGACCGCGACGGCCGCATCGTCTCCGTCGACCAGAAGGAACACGAGCAGATCTTCCCCAAGCCGGGCTGGGTCGAACACGACGCCACCGAGATCTGGACCAACGTCCAGGAGGTCGTCGCGGGCGCCGTCGAGAAGGCCGGCATCACCCGGGACGACATCAAGGCCATCGGCATCACCAACCAGCGCGAGACCACCGTCCTGTGGGACAGGAACACCGGTGAGCCCGTCCACAACGCCATCGTCTGGCAGGACACCCGCACCGACGCCCTGTGCCGCGAACTCGGCCGCAACGTCGGCCAGGACCGCTTCCGCCGCGAGACCGGTCTCCCCCTCGCCTCCTACTTCGCCGGCCCCAAGGCCCGCTGGCTGCTCGACAACGTCGAGGGGCTCAAGGAGCGCGCCGAGGCGGGCGACATCCTCTTCGGCACCATGGACACCTGGGTCATCTGGAACCTGACCGGTGGTACGGACGGCGGCCACCACGTCACCGACGTCACCAACGCGTCCCGCACGATGCTGATGAACCTGCACACCATGCAGTGGGACGAGCGGATCGCCGAGTCCATCGGCGTCCCGACGGCGATGCTGCCCGAGATCCGCTCCTCCTCCGAGGTCTACGGCGAGATCAAGGGCGGCAGCCTGGGCGAGCTGCTCGGCGGCATCCCGGTCGCCTCCGCGCTCGGCGACCAGCAGGCCGCCCTGTTCGGCCAGACCTGTTTCGCCGAGGGCGAGACCAAGTCGACGTACGGCACCGGCACCTTCATGGTGATGAACACCGGTGACAAGATCATCAACTCCTACAGCGGCCTGCTGACCACCGTCGGCTACCAGATCGGCGGCCAGAAGCCGGTCTACGCCCTGGAGGGCTCCATCGCGGTCACCGGTGCGCTGGTGCAGTGGATGCGCGACCAGATGGGCCTGATCTCCACCGCCGCCGAGATCGAGACGCTCGCGCTCTCGGTCGAGGACAACGGCGGCGCCTACTTCGTACCGGCCTTCTCCGGTCTGTTCGCCCCCTACTGGCGCTCCGACGCCCGCGGTGTGATCGCCGGCCTGACCCGGTACGTCACCAAGGCACACCTCGCGCGCGCCGTCCTGGAGGCCACCGCCTGGCAGACCCGGGAGATCGCCGACGCCATGACGAAGGACTCCGGCGTCGAGCTGACCGCCCTCAAGGTCGACGGCGGCATGACCTCCAACAACCTGCTGATGCAGACCCTCTCGGACTTCCTGGACGCGCCCGTGGTGCGTCCCATGGTCGCCGAGACCACCTGCCTCGGCGCCGCCTACGCCGCCGGCCTCGCCGTCGGCTTCTGGAACAGCACCGACGACCTGCGCGCCAACTGGCGGCGGGCCGCCGAGTGGACCCCCCGCATGGACGCGGAAACCCGCGACCGTGAGTACAAGAGCTGGCTCAAGGCCGTCGAGCGGACCATGGGCTGGCTCGGCGACGAAGACTGACACAGCCCGACGAGGAGCAAGAACCCGACATGACCACTCAGTCCACCCTGCAGTCCGTGCCTGCCCTGGGGACGCGCCCGGCCTCCTGCTCGAACCCGAGCCGGGCCGAGACCCGGGAGCGGCTCGCCAAGGCGTCGTACGACCTTCTCGTGATCGGCGGCGGCATCCTGGGCATCTCCACCGCCTGGCACGCCGCGCAGTCCGGCCTCAGGGTGGCACTGGTGGACGCCGGCGACTTCGCCGGCGCCACCTCCTCCGCCTCCTCCAAGCTCCTCCACGGCGGTCTGCGCTACCTGCAGACCGGCGCGGTGAAGCTGGTGGCGGAGAACCACTTCGAGCGCCGTGCGGTCTCCCGCCAGGTGGCCCCCCACCTGGCGAACCCGCTCACGTTCTACCTCCCGGTGTACAAGGGCGGGCCGCACGGCGCGGCGAAGCTGGGGGCCGGCGTCCTCGCGTACTCGGCGCTCTCGGCCTTCGGCGACGGCGTCGGCCACCTGCTCTCCCCCGCCAGGGCCGTCCGGGACGTGCCGGAGCTGCGCACCGACAACCTCAAGGCCGTGGCCGTGTACGGCGACGACCAGATGAACGACGCGCGGATGGCGCTGATGACGGTCCGCGCGGCGGCCGAGTCGGGCGCGGTCGTCCTCAACCACGCCGAGGTGACCGGTCTGCGGTTCACCCGGGGCCGGGTGACCGGCGCCGAGCTGCGCGACCGGCTGTCGGGCGAGGAGTTCGGCGTCGACGCCCGCCTCGTGCTGAACGCGACCGGGCCGTGGGTCGACCACCTGCGCCGGATGGAGGACCCGAACGCGGCCCCGTCCGTCCGGCTGTCGAAGGGCGCGCACCTGGTCCTGAAGCGGACCTCCCCGTGGCGGGCCGCCCTGGCCACGCCGATCGACAAGTACCGCATCACCTTCGCCCTCCCCTGGGAGGACATGCTGCTGCTCGGCACGACCGACGAGGAGTTCGAGGGCGACCCGGCGGACGTCGCGGTCACCGAGAAGGACACCGCCCAGATACTCGACGAGGCCGCTTTCTCCCTCCGCGACCAGCAGCTGGACCGCGATCTGATCACGTACTCGTTCGCGGGTCTGAGGGTGCTTCCGGGCGGTCCCGGGGGCACGTCGAAGGCCAAGCGGGAGACGGTCGTCAGCGAGGGCCGCGGCGGGATGCTGTCCGTCGCGGGCGGCAAGTGGACCACCTTCCGGCACATCGGCCGTACGGTGATGCGCAAGCTCCAGGAGCTGCCGGGCCACCCGCTGGGCGACGACTTCGAGCCGGTCGCGTCGCTGCCGAGGAAGCTGCCGCTGCCCGGTGTGGCCAACCCGCGCGCGGTCGCCCACCGGCTGCTGGTCGACCACCCGGCGCCCGGCCCGCGGATGGCGGCGGACACCGCCCGGCACCTGGCGACCCACTACGGCTCGCTGGCCTTCGACATCGCCCGGCTGGCCAACGACGACCCGCGGCTGGCCCGGCGTGTCCACCCGGACGCACCGGAGATCTGGGCGCAGGTCGTCTGGGCCCGGGACCACGAGTGGGCCGAGACGACGGACGACGTGCTCCGCCGCCGCACGACCCTGACCATCCGGGGGCTGGCCACCGACGAGGTCCGCGCCGGGGTCCAGGACCTGCTCGACAAGAAGTAAGGACAGGGGCACCGGCTCTCCCCGCCACGGGAGCCGGTGCCGGGAAGGGGCGGCACCGGGCCGCTCGCGCCCCGGACGGCTCCGGCCGCCGCGGGGTGTTTCCGGGCGCTTCCCGGGGCAGTGTTCGGTCGTTCTCCCTGCGAGGGGGCTGCGTACCTCCGCCTGGCACGCCGTAAGGTTGGTGCGTACGCGAGGACACGTCGGAAGGAGGCGCTGGGTGATCGAGCTCGAGGGGGTTCCCGAGCTGATCGACCCGGTCATGGTGGCCGCGTTCGAAGGCTGGAACGACGCCGGCGACGCCGCCTCCACCGCGGTCGCGCATCTGGACAGGGAGTGGAAGGGCGAGGTGTTCGCGGCGCTGGACGCCGAGGACTACTACGACTTCCAGGTGAACCGGCCCACGGTGTTCATGGACGGCGGGGTCCGCAAGGTCACCTGGCCGACGACCCGGCTGTCGGTGGTCCGGATCGGCGGCGACAAGCCGCGCGACCTGGTGCTGGTCCGCGGTATCGAACCGTCCATGCGCTGGCGCTCGTTCTGCAACGAACTGCTGGGATTCGCCCATGAACTCGGGGTGGAGATGGTGGTCGTCCTGGGCGCCCTGCTCGGTGACACCCCGCACACCCGTCCGGTCCCGATCAGCGGGACCACGTCCGATCCGGACCTGGCCCGCCGTATGGATCTGGAGGAGACCAGGTACGAGGGCCCCACGGGGATCGTCGGCATCCTCCAGGAGGCGTGCACGCACGCCGGTGTCCCCGCGGTCTCGCTGTGGGCGGCGGTCCCGCACTACGTGTCGCAGCCGCCCAACCCGAAGGCGACGCTGGCCCTCCTGAACCGGCTCGAGGACCTGATCGACGTGCGCATCCCGCTGGGCGAACTGTCCGAGGACGCGCGCGCCTGGCAGGTGGGGGTGGATCAACTGGCCGCCGAGGACAGCGAGGTCGCCGAGTACGTCCAGTCGCTGGAGGAGGCCCGGGACACCGCCGAGCTGCCGGAGGCGTCGGGCGAGGCGATCGCCCGCGAGTTCGAGCGCTATCTGCGCCGCCGTGACGGTGGGTCCGGCCCGCCGCAGCCCGGCGGGCACGCCACGGCCGACGGCGCGGACGGCCCGTCGTTCCGGCGGGAGGGTCCGGGCGGCCGGCCCCGCCCGCCGAAGCCGGACGCGGACGGCCAGGAGTCGTCGGAGGACTGACAGGCGCGAACGGAACTCCGGCCCTCGGCGACCGCGGGGGCGCCCACGATGTCGCCGCCGGCCTGGAAGCGCCACTTGGGCGTGCCGGTG
>NZ_JBSGHG010000070.1:0-12741 GCF_053604275.1 Streptomyces sp. NPDC004051
CTACGAGCGCAAGGCCGAGCACTTCCTGGCCTTCACGAGCATCGCCTGCACCCTCATCTGCTACCGCAGACTCGCCAATTGAGATGACTTCTTAGTCTGATCGGCCCTGTGCCGAGGCCCCGTACGGGGCACCTCCCACCCGCTGCGGTACACCGCGCCTTCTCCCGGGAACCTCTCCTCCGCACCTGACCGACGGAGACAGGAGGTCCCATGTCGCAGGAGGCTGACGAGGCGGTCGATCCGAAAACCGATGCGGACGAAGAGGCGCTGGAGCGTGCCATCGCCGCGGGCCGGTCCGGCGCTCGCCCCGGCGGGACGGACAATTCGAGCCCGCAAAACGCTCTGACCCGGTCCGACGGAAGCTCAGCTGCCCGTAGGCAGCCGAGCGGGGAGTAGGAGGCGCGCCGTGGCGCTGAGGTTCAAGAACAACTACGAGCGCGAAATCTGGACGATGGTCGAGCGGTACCAGCCCAACTGCTCGGCCAGCAGCAACTGGCGGAAGGAGGGCTGGTGGCGGATCGGCCCCGGGGACACCGCCGTCGTCTACGGCGGTGACGCAAAAGCTGTCAACCCGATCTGGTACTGCTACGCCTACGCGGGCGACGGCACCGAGTGGCGGGACAAATACCAGGAGACGGTCCCGCACAGTGTCTTCGAGTGGTGTTCGAACGTCTCGGACTCGAGTTCGCGGACGATCCTCATGCTGGAGTTCACCGTGACCGCCCCGAACTTCACGTTCAACTTCAATCCGTAGACGGCAGACCCGGACGACCGACCGATCCGGGCCACCCGCCCCGGGCGGGAGTCTGTGGAGCGAACGGCCTGTTTTACATTCGGTGGTGACGGAGCGTATTGGTTCGTCGGTGACAGGGCGTGCGGAATGTCAACGAGCCTGTAGATGTGGTTTTTCGGGCTGTCGCCGCTGGTCATCGAGGATGTGACCGACGAGGGCGAGCGGATCGTGGTGCGGGCGCGGACTCCGCAGGACGCTGCGGTCCGTCCGGTGCGCCCCACGTCTGGCTGCTGCCCCACCTTCCGCGAGCAGGCACCTGGGGTGCTGGAGTGCCACCAGCGACGCACGGCCCGTCTGACCAGGAAAGCCAACGCTGTGGTCAAGGAGTCAGCGGGCCGGGCCGGAGCGCCTCTGCCGGCGAGACCCGCGGTAGGCCTGTCGCGTCACACGGCTCTGCGCACCCTGTTGCGCATCCCGTTGCCCGCCGGGCGGGTACCCCGCGTGATCGGCGTCGGTGACTTCGCCCTGCGCCGACGGCACCGCTGTGCCACCGTGGTGATCGACGCCGAGGCCGTCCGAGGCGCCCTGCCGCACGCCGTCCAGGTCGCTGACCGCCGGCATGTGTGGCACAACCTGTGCGAAGCCGCCCTCAGCGAGGTGAAGGCACACAGCACCTGCTGGGCCGCCGTGCTGGACGCGGCCCTGTACGGCGGGCCCCGCGCACAGACGACGCCGGAACGCCGGCCCCACGTCCACGACCTCCTCGACCAGGGCGCGGGCCTGCTCGAGTGCGCCCGCCGACTGCGATCGGCCCGGAACACCGTCGAACGCTACGCCCGCGCCGATCGGCCCGAGCGCACGCTCCGCGTCCCCGAGTACCGTGCCGGCCTTGTCGACCCCTGCCGTGAACATCTGCGTAAACGCCGGGCCGAGGACCCCGCCCCGTCCAGCGCCTCTTCGAAGAGCTCGAGGCCCTCGGCTTCGCGGGCTGCCTCAACCGCTGAGGGGTTCTGCAGGGCGCCTCACCGTTCCGGTCCTGACGGGAGAACCGCACATCACAGGCTTGGCCAAGGGGTACCGGGCACGCCGAGTACTTCTCTGAGAGCCCCCTGCTGACTCCTGGGGGGCGGTACCGGCCCTGTCGGCAGGGTGGAGGGCGCCATGGCGAACAGCCGGAGCAGGCCACAACACCAGGGAATCCGAACACCGGTCGCTCCGGTCACGGAACTTCAACAAGATCGTGTGCCGAGCTTTCCGCGCGGGTGTCACCGGCGGCGTTCCTTCTGATGCCAGAGAAAACGAGCAGCTGTATCGTGATGAATGCGGCTATAAGAGGTTGCGTCGCCGGTCGATCCTGTCGGGGGTCGGTCGTGCGCATTCCCCGCCGCACGACACGAGTCGGGGCGCAGGGTCGCAGCCCGTTCGGCGGCACACACCCTGATCGCGGGAGGCGCAAGCGCCGAGCAGGGTTTCGTCGACCGTCACCCTCGGATGTGGTCATCCCTGTGGTCGGCACATGACGCATGGTCCAACTCTGCCCTGTGCCTGCGATGTTGCCAGTCGATGAGAAGGTTCGGAGAAATGACACGTGATCAGCACACGGGCGTTTCGAACCAGCCCGAGGAGCAGGCCGCTCTCGCTGCGGAGCAGGCCCCGTTCATGGACCCGTCGGAGGGTGTGGGAGGACAAGCGGTTCAGCCGGGTGCCGATGGCCTGGAGCAGGTCGACGACTATCAGCGTCCGGAATACGAGCGGCTGGCAGCCGAAGTGTGGACGGCGCCCACCGCGGACCTGCGTGACATCGGCGAGGCGTCATTCGGCCCGTTGCCACCGGCGGCCGAGACCGTTCACGGAGTGGACGACCGGGTCCGGATCACGAACACGGCGGCTTATCCGTGGCGGGTCCACGCGTCGCTGCTCATCACCGCCGCGGACAACTCCCGGTGGAGCGGGACCGCGTGGTTCGTCGGGCCCCACACGCTGGTGACCGCCGGCCATGTGGTGCACATCAAGAACAGTGGTGTGGCCGGACGCGACGGGTGGGTCAAGAGCATCCAGGTCATGCCCGGTCGCGACGGTACGGCACTGCCTTACGGCTCCGTCACCAGCACCAACTTCCGCTCCGTGACGGGCTGGACCGACTCCGGCGACGAGAACTACGACTACGGCGCCATCATCATCCCCACCGAACTGGGTTCCACCACCGGGTGGTTCGGTTTCGGGGCGTGGCCGGACGCCGACCTGCTCAAGTCCACCGGCAACATCTCCGGGTACCCTGGGGACAGGACCCCCAGCGGCACCCAGTGGTACGACGCCCGCGGCATCAGCTCGGTGAACGCGCTGAAGGTGTACTACGACATAGACACCGCCGGCGGGCAGAGCGGCAGTGCCGTGTACCGCGTCGTCGACGGCGCCCGATATGGAATCGCGGTCCACGCCTACGGCGGAGCAACCGTCAACTCCGGGACCAGGATCACCCGGCCCGTCTATGACAACCTGGTGGCCTGGAAGGCGTGACACTTGTCCGCGCACTGCCGCCCAGCTGCCGAAGGTGGTGAAGACGCCGGTGCCACGCAGTGACTCCCAGTGTCTGATCATTGGAGTCGTGGAGGACGTGAACGGCAGGCCCGTCCCGGACGCCACCGTGTACTTCATCGCCGGGCCGGGCCCGTATCCCGACATCGCCGCGCTGTCCGCGGCCGACGGGAGCTTCACTCTCTCCGTCCGCGACGAGGGTGTCTACACCCTCCAGTGCACGGCACCGGACAGCAGGGTCGCCGAGACACCGGTCACAGCACGCAGCGACCGGCCGACGCGGGTGCGCCTGCGGATCTGAGCCCGCGCACTGCCGGTGGGAGCTGCGGCAGCAGCGTGCCCCCCATGGCTTCGATGCCGAGACGTCAGCACACCCGAAGGAGCTGACGGCGACGTGACCTCACCCGGCACCCACAGAAGGGAACAGTCATGGCAGTGACCCACAACGAGGTATCCGCGAGTGAGGCAGAGGGGACAGCACCCTTCTACTGCGCACAACCCCCGGTGACCGAACCGATTCTGCGCCCGGACCTCAGCCCCGACCGGCTCAGTGCCATACTCCTGAGCCGGACCAAGTGGGTGAACGGCACGGTGCTGCGCTACTGCTTCCTCAACGAGGCCGACGGCGCCCCTGCCGAGCAGCTCGACGAGGTCCGCCAGGCTTTCCGGGACTGGAAGGACATCGGCATCGGGCTGGAATTCCGAGAGGTGGACCAGCCCTCGGAAGCCGAAATCCGCATCGGCTTCCGTCGGAACGACGGCTCCTGGTCCTATGTGGGCCGGGATGCGCTGGGCATCAGCACGCGCGAGCGCACGATGAACTTCGGCTGGGACCTGACCAGCCCGCACGGCAAGGCCACCGCCAGGCACGAGATCGGGCATGCGCTCGGCTTCGCCCACGAACACCAGAACCCGTTCGCAGGCATCGAGTGGGACGAGGAGAAGGTCTACGCCACACTCGCCGGTCCTCCGAACAACTGGCCACGGGAGCAGACCTTCCACAACATCCTGCGCAAGCTTTCCACCAACGAGGTCGAAGGAACCGACTGGGACCCAGAATCCATCATGGAGTACCCCTTCCCCCCTGGCCTGATCCTCCGACCGGAGAAGTACCACCGGGACGGCATACCGGATCCCCTGCACATCTCCGAGCAGGACAGGAAGTACGTCAAACGGTGGTATCCGCCCCTGGAAGACAAGCTCACCGAGATCCGTCCGTTCCAGTCGGTCGAACTGGAGCTCGCCGCCGGTGAGCAGTCGGACTTCGCCATCGTCCCGTCGGAGACGCGGATGTACGAGATCGGCACGCTCGGGGACAGCGACGTCGTCATGGTGCTGTTCGAGGAGGTCGATGGCGAACTGCGCTACTTCACCGCCGAGGACGACAGCGGTGCGGACAGCAACGCCCGGCTGAAGGTCAGGCTCTTCGAAGGACGCCGCTATGTGCTCCGCACCCGGCTCTACTCGGCCTGGGGCTCCGGGAAGGCCGCGCTCATGCTCTGGTGACCGCGTAGCGGAGCTTCCTCTGGTTCCCGGCCTTCGAACCACTGGGCCTGCTCTGCGGTGAACGGCTCCGGTCCCCGGCCGGGGCACACCTCCTGCTCGTCCGAGGCGGTGATCTCGGTGAGCATGCCGATGACCGGGCCGGTCCCGGGGCCTTCCTCCGAGTGGTGGACACGCTGACATCGGATCTGCTTGATCCGGAGGAAGCGAGAAGACCGCTGACGGCGCTGAAGGGCTGCTCGGGCGGGTTCAAGGCCGATGCCGTGGCCTTGGCCCTGGCCCTGGCCCTGTACGAGTCCCCGCCCGGGGCGGCTCACGAGGGGCATCGCTGCCGACCTGGGCATCAACCGGGCCACCCGGCGCGAGGGGCGCCGCGGGACCGCGACCGCCCCGGCCCTCGTCGGGCGGACGGGGAGGCCCGGGTGGCAGAGTGCGAGGCCGGTGAACGGCGGTGGGAGCGGTGGTCCGTCGGTCGCTGCAACCAGCAGTCCGCCCCGCCCCGGCCGGTTCCGGGCTCCGACCGGTTTTGCCGTCGCTCCGCCCGGTGTGCCGGGGAGCGGGCCGCACAGACGTATCACTCGCCCGATCGTGCTAACCCCGGGCCCGGAAGGATCATCCGAGCCGCCCGTACTCATACGCTCCACGAGTGACTCGTACGAACGCCCTGAACACCGGCCGCGACGACTTCCTCAGCTGGGCGACGGGGGAGAGAGGCGTCGCGCTGCCGGCGCGCCTCACGGACGCCGTGCTGACGATGCTCGCGCTGCGCGGAGCGGACCGCAGGGCGGGCGTGCCGGAGCCGACCCCCGGCCTGCTGCGGCAGGTGCTGCACGAGGACCTGCCGCAGCTGCTGTGGGCCGGCGACGACGAGCTGGAGGCCCTGCCCGACGTCCTCGGCACCCTCGCCGACCGGGTCCGGGCAGCGGGCCGGCTCAACGCCAAGCGTCACGCGCGCCTGCTCGCCGCCGTCGAGGACGCCGTGCCCGGCTTCCGCCGCGCCATGGCGGACCCGGCGAATCTGACCTGGCACCGCTGGTACGCGTCGCTGCTGACCGCCGACGGTGTCGACCCGGACGACCCCGCCGCCGTGGAGGCCTGGCTCGACGCCCACGAGAACACACCGCACGCCGACCGGCCGACCCCGCCCGAGCCACTGCACCGCTTCGACCTCGCGGAACGGACGTTCGCCGTGCGGATCCGTCTCGGCGAGGCGCTGCTCGCGGCATTCGCCCGCGACACCCGCGAGGCATCACCGGCGGGCCCGCTGCTGCCCACACCACCGCTGGACGACCGGCGCCCCGACGACGCGCTCAGCAGTGAACTGGAGCGCATCGCCGATGCGCTGACCGACCGGTGGACCGCGGCGGGGCTCGCCGAGGCGTTCGCCGCCCGGCACGCCGCACTCGCCCCCGCCCCGGAGACGATGCCGCACGTCTCACTCGCCGACCGCATGCTCGACGAACACCTCGACTACCACGGCGACTCGTCCGTCCCGCTGCCGCCCCCGCCGGCCGTCCCGTCGCCCGACGAGATCCGGGACCTGCTGCACGCCGCCCCGCTCCCCGCGGCGCTCGCGGCCGGGACCTTCGACGACGAACTGCGCGACGTCGCGGAACGCTGCGGCCTGCCCGGCCCCGCCACCGCCGTGTGGACCGACGGCACCCCGCAGGAACTGCTCGAGCTGGCCGCCGACGTCCTGGCCGCCCAGGCCGAACGGCTGCCGCCGGTCACCGGCCCGCAGGAGGCGTACTCGTTCGACGCGGCGCACCTCCTCTACTCGCTGTACGAACGCGGCAGCACCCCAGACTCGGTCGCCCGCAAGATCGCCGACGCGACGTCCGACGGCCTGCCGCCCGAACTGGAGGACGCTCCGACGCCCGTGTCGCGCCATGCCCCCGACGCCTACGAGCTCCCGTCGCCCGAGGAGCTGTCCCCACTCCTCGGGGTGCCCGCCGTCACGGACGCCGACCGCGCCGCACTCGACGCCCCCGCACACGGCCTGGCGTCGCTCGTGGACCGGCTGGCCTCCACCGGTTGCGTCTTCCGTACCGGCGACGCCTACGGGCTCACGCCGCTCGGCGCCGCCGTCATGCGCCACGTGCTCACCGTCGGCCATGTGGCCGCCCCCGACCAGGAGACCGTGGCGGAGTGGAACGCGGCCGAGACCGTGGCCGCCACCCGTCACTGGCCCACCCGGCTCGCCGCCGCCACGCTCGCCGCGTGGGCCGCGCACCGCGGCGGCACGGACGAGGCATGGGGCGAACTGCTCGACGCCGTCTCCGCGGCCAAGGCCGACGAGGCCGACGCCGTCCGCACGTCCGAGTACTTCGCCCGCCTCGACGTCGCCGCGATCCCCGACACGGCGCTACGCACCGCGCTCACCGACCCGGTGACCGGGGCTGCCGCCCGCGGGCTGCTGCTGGCCCGGGGAGAGTCCGTCCCCGAGGACACGGTCCCGCTCACCGCCCGCGCCACGGTGCTGGTCGAGGAGCTGGACCAGCGCTGGACCGACGACATGCTCGCCCATATGAAGCGCCGGTACGACGCAGACGAGACGGGCACCCCGGCCGCGGCCGACATCCCGCCGACGACCCTGCTCCCCGCCTTCGACACGGCGGCCGCCGCCTGGCCCGGCGGCGCCGCAGCCCTCGCCGACGCCCTGGCCGAAGCGGACCCGGGCACGGCGCTGCGCATCCTGGACACCCTGCACGCCCACCACCCGGACCGCGCGGTGGCAGACGCGGCGGCCCACGCGAAGAGGACGGCGCAGCGGGCAGCGTCCGGGCGCCGCCACTGACACGCCCCGGCCCCGGGCGACGGCCTGCGGGCGAGCCCTGCGGGGCTCGGAAAGCCATCGCTGCACGTCAGGCCGCACCTCGGCATGCGTTGATGACGCCGCCGAGGATCCGACTGCCGCGCACCCGGACCCTCGACGGCCTGATCAGCGGGTACGGGTAAGCCGCCTGACCCGCGGCGATGGCTTTTCGAGCGGCACGCGCTTCACCGACTGCGGTCGAGCAGGCAGGCGAACAACGCGTCCAGATCCTCGGCCGGGCCCCGCGCGAGGGGCGCCCCGCGCAGACAGCGGCGCGCGGCGTCCAGGTGCCGGCGCGCCTCCTCGCGGGCCGCGGCCCGCCCGCCCGCCTGCTCCACCAGCACGGCGGCATGCGCCGCCGCCGCGCCGTCCAGCAGGCCGGGCGCCTCCAGCAGCACCGCCAGTTCCCGTGCGGCCGGTCCGTCCCCGGCCAGCGCCGCGAGCACCGGGTAGGTCTTCTTGCGCAGCCGCAGATCGCCGTGGACGGGCTTACCCGTCACCGCCGGCTCACCCCAGATGCCCAGCAGGTCGTCCACGGCCTGGAAGGCCACGCCCAGATGCCGCCCGGACCGCTCCAGCACCGCCACGGTCCCGGCAGGCGCACCGCCCAGCACCGCACCGAGGGCGAGCGCACAACCCAGCAAGGACCCGGTCTTGCCCTCCGCCATCGAGCGGTACTGCCCAGGGTCCACCGCCCCGGCCCCGCTCCACGGACGCCGCTCGAATCCCAGGTCCTCCGCCTGCCCGCACACGAGCGCGTGGAGCGTCTCACCCAACCGCCGGACCGCGTCCCCCGTCCAGGGGCCCGGTGCCTCGGCCAGGCACTGAACGGCAAGAGCCAGCAGCGCGTCGCCGGCCAGGACGGCCGGACCCGTCCCGTAGGCCTTCCACACCGCCGGGCGCTGCCGCCGCAGGCCGTCACCGTCCATGATGTCGTCGTGCAGCAGGGAGAACGTGTGCACCAGCTCCACAGCCACCGCACCCGCGACAGCCACGCCGCCGTCCGCCCCCACCGCCTCGGCCCCCAGCACGGCGAGCGCCTGCCGCACACCCTTGCCCTCGGAGCCGCCCGGATCCGGCGTCCCGGCCGCATCGCTCCAGCCCAGCGCGTACGCCGCCATCTCACCGGTCCAGGGATGCAGCCGCCCCACCGCCTCCACCAGCGCCGGCCGCACCAGTTCGCGACAACGCCTCAGTACCCCGCCCACCGCGGCACCGCGACCGTGCGGCACCCCCGTCGCAGCGGCGTCCACCGAGCCGGAGAGGGAGTACACCGGTGACAAGGAGGAACTCATCGCAGCCCCTTCACGTCGGCCGTCTGCAGCGCCTCAGCCCCGCCCGCCGGCAGCACCGGCCCCCGGTCTTCGTCCGGCAGCGGCCCCAGCCCCAGTTCAGCCGCCGCCTTCTCCACCATCTCCCGGGCGTGCCGCAGCCCGATGCGGTCGAGCGCTGAGCGCAGCTCCGCCAGCTCGGCGGCGCTCCGCGCAGCGTCCCGGCCCAGCCAGGCACGCGCCTTGACCAGCCCCAGTCGCGACAGCGCCGTCCCCCGCGGCTCCTCGATCTCGCGGAACTCCTCCAGCGCCCGCGCATACAGCTCCCGGGCCTCGGCGTAACGACCAGCCCGGTACAGCACGTTGCCCCGCATCTTGTGGTTGTAGGCGAGGGCGCTCGACAACTGCATCTCCCGGCAGGCCTCCTCCGCCTGGGACAGCAGCGACAGGGCACGCTCCACTTCTCCGTCGCGCGCGGACACCACGTCCGCGATGCCCCGCAGCGCCCATGCCCACCCGCGCCGGTCCTCCGCACGCAGCGCCGTCTCGGCCGCCTCCTCGAACAGGGCCAGCGCTTCGTCATAGGAGCCGGTGTTGCGATGCATCTGCGCGATGCCCTCCAGCGCCCACACCGTGTGCCGTGCCTCACCGCGACGGCGGGCCTCGGCCAGCAACTGCTCGTGCAGCCTCCCCACAGCCGCGTAGTCGCCCTGGATGCGCCCCGTTTCGGCGAGCCCCGCCAGCGAATAGCCCCGTACGACGACGTCACCGCCCCGCTCGCCCATCTCGGCCGCCAGCCGCAGCAGCCGGTACGCCAGAGCGAACGCCCCCCGCTGCCGGGCCAGCGTGCCCCCGCTCCACAGGGCCCACGCCATCGCACCCTCGTGGCCGGCCGAACGCGCCGCCCGGTAGCTCGCCTTCCACGCCCGGTCGGCCTCCTCGATCCGCCCCAGCCTCCGGTGCGCCTCCGCCACGGCCAGCCCGCAGCGGGCCATCTCCCGCCGGTCACCGGCCTGCTCCGCGGCCCGCAGCTCCTCGACGCCCCGGGCGAGCACCTCGGGCAGGGAGGCGTTCACCGACAGCGACCCGAGAGCCCCTTGGTACTCCGGCGCGGAAGCCTTCACCCGCTCCGTCCCACTCACCTGACGTGTCATCAAAACTCTCCTCCGGTCGCCTTGGTGATCAAGATGGCGACGGCATGAGGAGGTTCCGCACGAGCCGCGAAATCAATCTCCTTACGGGTGCCGGCTCATCCTCAAGTGCTACGAGCAGCACCCGAAAGTCGTCGGTGAGATGTACGGCGGCCCTGCGGCCGCCGGCGGCCGCGGATCCGGCCGGTCAGCGTGCCGGCGCAGCCGGCGAGGGTGCCGAGGACGAGTGCCGCCGGCACGCCTGAGCCTGCGGAGACGTAGGGGAGCAGGGGCCCATCGGTGCTGCCTTGACAGAACTTGACAGAACTTGACGGGACTTGACAGGAGAGGGGCGAGTGCCGGGCACCGCTCACCACCACGCCCAGGGTGGTGCCGGCGACGGCGCCGAGCGAGTGGGCGGGGTAGGTGACGCGGTCGAGCAGAAGGCAGCGGCCGCAGCCCCCGCCAGACCAGGACGAGCAACGCCACGTGGCCGAGCCGGTACAGCGGCCGGCACCCGGGAGCGGAGCCGGTGGGCAAGTTCCAGGTGCCGAGCTGGATCCACTGCCGCAGCAGATCACCGGGCTCGGACAGCCGCCCGCTGTTCGTGAAACCGGTCTGTACGCGCCCGGCCGCCCGGTCGTTGGACAGGACCGCGAGGGCGATGGCGACCACGGTGGTGTCCTGGGGCGCGGCGAGCCGCGTGGTGGCCGCGGTCGGCACGGACCGTCCAGGTGGGGGTGTCGCCTCGGGCCGCAGCAGGGTCATGGGGCCGGCGGCCGCCACGGCGACAGCCGTATGCGCGGGCCCCGTCCCGGCGCCACCGGGCGCGGTGCTCATTCACCCACCGGCACGGCTGGTTGCGGTGCCCACCGCCTCCTGGGCCCGCGCCGATGACCGTTCGGTCGCCGGGGGCATTCCGGTGTGCGGGCGGGCGCGCTGTTTCAGACGGCGGACCAGCCGTCGTCGACCGGCAGGATCGCGCCGTTGATGTTGCTCGCGGCGTCCGAGGCGAGGAACAGGATCACCGCCGCCTGCTCCTCCGGCTGCGAGACGCGGCCGAGGTTGACGAAGTGCGGGCCCAGTGCCGTCAGGCCGTGTGCCGTTCGATCGGCGCCCACCGTGATGCCGGTCGCGGTGCCGCCCGGGCAGATCGCGTTGGCGCGGATGCCGTTCTTGCGGTACATCACCGCCAGCGACTTCGTCAGCCCCACCACACCGTGTTTGGCGGCCGTGTACGCGGCGCCCGCCGCGCTGCCGCGCAGGGAGGCCTCGGAGGCGGTGTTCACGATGGCGCCGCGTCCGGCGGCCAGCATGAGCGGCAGCACGGCGCGGGTCAGCATGAAGGGCGCGGTGAGGTTGACCCGGATGAGCCGTTCCCATTCGGTGTCGCTCACGTCGGCCAGTGCCGACATGCTGTCCATGATCCCGGCGTTGTTGACCAGGACGTCGACGCCGCCGAACCGCTCCGCGGCCGTCGCCGTCACCCGGTCGACGACGGTCTGCTCGCTCAGATCACCCGTGACGGCCACCGCCGTGTGGCCGTCCGACTCGATCTCCCCGACGACCGCGGCGGCCCCCTCGGCATCGAGGTCCGCCACCACGACGCGGTCCCCCTGAGCGGCGAACGCGAGCGCGGCCGCACGTCCTATGCCAGATCCCGCTCCGGTGACGATCACGCTGCGTCCGTTCAGCTCGCCGGTCATGAAGTGCTCCGTTCAGTGGGATGCCGACGCGGTGGACCGGTGTCACACCGCGCCGGCAGCCTACTTCTTTATGTCTCTGAGTGACATAAAGTCTGCGCGGAGAGTCTGCGTGGAGAATGGACGCGCCATGGACCATCGCAGCCGGAGGGACGGATGACCGCATCCCGTGGACGGACGGGGCGCCCCCCGCTGACCGAGGAACGCAAGGCCGCCATCCGGCTGGAGATCGCCGGCGCCGCGGTCGACCTGTTCATCGCCCAGGGCGTCGCCGCGACCACGGGTGAGCAGATCGGGCAGGCGGTAGGCGTCTCGGCGCGGACCGTCTGGCGCTACTTCCCCACCAAGGAGAGCTGCGTCCGGCCGCTGCTGACGACCGGTGTCGACACGATCGCCACCGCCCTGCGGCAGTGGAGCCCCGGCAGGCCTCTGCAGGACGCCTTCGACCACCTGTGGACCACCGACGTGCTCCTGCCCGGACCGGACGTCGGCGCCCTGCTGCGCCTGGCCCGGACCGAACCGGGGCTGCGCGCCGTCTGGCTGCAGACGCACGACGAGGCGGAACCCGTCTTCTCGCGCGCCCTCGCCGAGCGGGCCGGACTGCCCGCCGATGACCTGCGGCCGGCCGTCTGGGCCGCGATGCTCAATGCCGCCCTGCGCGCGGCCGTCGAACACCACGCCTATCGGACGGCAGGGCCCGACACCGGTTCCGCGGCCGCCCGCGCCGACCTCGTGGCGACCGTGCGGACCGCTCTGGCCGTCGCGGCGGCCGGCATCGCCTGATCTCGTCAGGCGCGCGCTTCGTTCCGTCCGCACGCGGGGGCGTCGGACCATGCTCGCTGGAGCGGCCGTCGAGGGGGAAGGGCTCGGCCGCCGGCAACCCGCACCCCCTGGTGCGAGCACCCCGGGGCGCGACGCATAACATCACTGTGTCTGCTCTGACTTCACGATTTCGCGGGGGGGTGCCCCTATGGGTTTCGTCAACCCGTGGGGGCGGGTTGGGGTTCGTAGAAGGTGCCGTCGCGGAGCATCGCGAAGAGCACGTCGGCTC
>NZ_JBSGHG010000071.1:0-12003 GCF_053604275.1 Streptomyces sp. NPDC004051
CCCGCCTCCCTGTGGATACCGCATGCCCCGGTGATACCGCACGGGCGACGAACCGTCAGCCCCTACGACACCACGAGTTCAACTTCAGTAACCGGGGAACTCCGGCTATGTTCCGCGCCGCCTTGTGATGCGGCACCTTCGACGTGGGGCGCTCGGGGGCCCTGTCGGACTCGGCTGTGAGCTCCTGGGGGTCTTCACTCCGAGCCGTGATGGATAGGCTCGGAGTGATCCCTGTGGGGCGCTTCCTGTCTGACGGAGCATCAGGAAAGTCAGCAATGGGTCAGCATGAGTCCTGCCAGAGGCTCAAAAACTTGGCAAAGCATGCAGGTGATTGCATCATTCAACAATCGTTGGCCGGCCCGGGAATGCAAACGTCTCTTATGCAAAGCGGTTCTGGGTTTCCTTGTGCTGCCCGGCCCCGGGTATGCGGCCCTACCAGTCCCCTCGGGTCTGCCGTCCGAAGAGGATGCCGTTCGGTTCGGGCGGTGGGGGAGTGCCCGGTTTGAGGGGCCAGGCGATCAGCATGCCGACGACGAAGCCAACCACGTGGGCCGCGTACGCCACCGTCCCGGCGCCGGTGATGCCCGCCCCCGCCGAGTAGGCCGCCTGCAGCACGAACCACAGGCCCAGCACGATCCAGGCCGGCAGGCGCAGGGGCAGGAAGATCAGGAAGGGGACGAGGACCCAGACCCGGGCCCTCGGGTAGAGGACCAGATAGGCACCCAGCACCCCGGCGATGGCTCCCGAAGCGCCGATCAGGGGAGTGGTGGCGTTGGGGTTCGTGAGTGCGAATCCGTATGCGGACGCGTAGCCGCAGAGCAGGTAGAACAGCAGGTACCGCAGACGGCCCATGCGGTCCTCGATGTTGTTGCCGAAGATCCACAGGAAGAGCATGTTGCCCAGCAGGTGCAGCCAGCCGCCGTGCAGGAACATCGCCGTCAGCACGCTCAGCTCGGGTGACTTGTCGTAGCCGGGCGGTCCCACCAGGCAGCCCGGCCCCTGCGGGCCCACCCCCGTGCCGCCGGTGGGCACCAGGCGCGGCAGCTGGTGGTGGATCAGTTCCCGCGGCACGGCCGCGTACTGGTCCAGGAACGCCTGTAGGTGACAGAACTCCGCCAGGCTGCCCCCGCTGCCCGTCAGGGAACCGGCGACACCGGGCGTGAGGAACACGAAGGCGACGAAGTTCGCGGCGATCAGCGCGTACGTCACCCAGGGGGTGCGCCGCGCCGGATTCACGTCATGGACCGGGATGACCACATCCCACGTGTGCCCGCCCGGCCACCGGTGGAATCAGTGGTCGTCCTGAACGCCGCCGTCCGGGCGTGCGTATCCCTTCCCAACCGCCCGCGGCGCGGGGAAGGGGCCGCGGGGTCGACGTGAGGAACAGGCGATGGACGACCGAGGGACCGTTGTGATGCAGGCGCTGCCCGACGGCGAGGCGGAACTCACGCTCGTGGTGCGGCTTCCCTGGGAGGACGTCGCCCGGCTCGGCCAGGAGGCGGGACGGCTCGCCGCCCAGAAGCAGCGGCCGGTGACGCTGGACGAGGCGGTGAGCCACCGCCTGCGCTCCGCGCGGCCCGCCGCGGCGTACGCGCGGCCGGCCGGGGAGCAGTCGTCGGCCGTGGCCTCCGGCACGTCCGGCGCGTCCACCACCGTCGGTGCGTCCGGGACGTCCGCCGCCGCGGGCGTCTCCGGTGGTTCCGGTTCCTCCGTGTCGTCCCTGCCGCCCCGGCCCGCTGCCGACCAGGTGCGGCCTCCGGCCGAGCAGGCGCGGCAGGCGATCGAACGGCTCAACGGGACCGCGTAGCACCGGCAGGGGACGTCGGGTTTCCCGCCGTGGCGCGGATTCTCGCCGTCGCCTTGCGGGCCGCCACCAGGACCGGGTCCCAGGTGGGGGAGAAGGGCGGCGCGTAGCCCAGGTCCAGCATCGTCATCTGCTCCACCGTCATCCCGGCGGTGAGGGCGACCGCCGCGATGTCGACGCGCTTGCCCGCACCCTCCCGGCCGACGATCTGGACGCCGAGGAGGCGGCCCGTGCGCAGCTCGGCGAGCATCTTCACCGTCATGGGGGAGGCGTTCGGGTAGTAGCCCGCGCGGCTGGTCGACTCGATGGTGACCGACTCGAACCGCAGCCCCGCGCGGTGGGCGTCCTTCTCCCGCAGACCCGTGCGCGCGATCTCCAGGTCGCAGACCTTGCTGACCGCCGTGCCGACCACGCCCGGGAAGGTGGCGTAGTCGCCGCCGACGTTCGAGCCGATGACCTGGCCGTGCTTGTTGGCGTGCGTGCCCAGCGGGATGTGCCGCTCCTGCCCGGAGATCAGGTCGAGCACCTCCACGCAGTCGCCGCCCGCCCAGACGTTCTCGTGCCCGCGCACCCGCATCGACCGGTCGGTGAGCAGCCCGCCGTGTTCCCCCAGGGGCAGCCCCGCCGCCCGCGCCAGGCCGGTCTCGGGCCGCACCCCGATGCCGAGCACCACCACGTCCGCCGGGTACTCGGCGTCCGCGGTGGCCACGGCCCGCATCCTGCCATCGTCCCCGGTGACCAGCCCGGTGACCTCGGCGTCGTTCACCATGGTGATGCCCAGGCCCTCCATCGCCTTGTGCACCAGGAGCCCCATGTCGGGGTCCAGGGTCGCCATCGGCTCCGGGCCCCGGTTGACGACCGTCACCTCGTAGTCGCGCCTGATCATCGCCTCGGCCATCTCCACGCCGATGTAGCCCGCGCCGACGACCACCGCGCGGCGGCCGTCGGTGCGGGCCAGCGTGTCCAGCAGCGCCTGGCCGTCGTCCAGGGTCTGCACGCCGTGCACCCCGGGGGCGTCCATGCCGGGCAGCTCCGGGCGGACCGGCCGCGCGCCGGTCGCGATCACGAGCTTGTCGTACGACGTCCAGGACTCGGCCCCCGACTCGACGTCCCGCGCGCGGACCCGGCCCCGGTCCGGGTCGATCTCCGTGACCTCGGTGCGCAGCCGCAGGTCGATGTCCCGCGCGCGGTGCTCCTCGGGGGTACGGGCGATCAGGGTGTCCCGGTCGGTGATGTCACCGCCCACCCAGTAGGGGATGCCGCAGGCCGAGAACGAGGTGAAGCGACCGCGCTCGAACGCCACGATCTCCAGCTCGTCCGGCCCCTTCAGCCGGCGGGCCTGGGACGCCGCGGACATCCCCGCGGCGTCCCCGCCGATCACCACCAGGCGCTCCCGCGCGGACGTGCGCGTGTCCGTACTCGTGCTCGTGCTCCGGCTCGTGTGCTCGTTCGTGCTCATACGAACACGCTACGGGGCCGCGTACTTCGGGTCCGGCTTACGGGGTCTCCTCCGGCGCCCGAGCCGGTGCGGGCGCGGGCACCGGCGTGGACACCGGCTCAGGGCGCGTGCGGCGGCGCGACCGGGGACGTACGGCCTTCAGCCACAGGAGGGCGCCCAGCGCCGCCACCGCCGCGAACGGCAGTGCCGCACCCAGCGCCACCGCGATCCAGCGCAGCATCGTCACGAACGCCCCCCAGCCGCCGGCGAGCGCGTCCAGGAACCCGGGATCGTCGTCCTTCGCGGGCCGTTCCACCGGCGTCTCGGACAGGGTCAGGGTGATGGTGGCCAGGCTGGTGCGGTCCTTCAGGGACTCCTGTCGGGCGAGCAGCGCCTCCAGGTCGGCCTGGCGGGTGCTGAGTTCGCCCTCCAGGGTGACCACGTCGCTGAGCCGGGTGGCCCGGTCCATCAGTTCGCGGATCCGGGCCACGCTGGCGCGCTGCGTCTTGATCCGGCTCTCCACGTCGACGACCTGGTCGGTGACGTCCTCCGCCTTCGCGCGGCGTTCGACGAGCTTGCCGGCGCCCTCCAGTTCCGTGAGCACCGCGTCGTACTTCTCCACGGGCACGCGCAGCACCACGCGCGTGCGCTCACGGCCCTTCCCGTCCCGGCGGGTGGTCTCGTCGCCGATGTAGCCGCCCGCGTTCTCGGTGGCCGTGCGGGCCTCGTCCAGGGCCTTCGGCGCGTCCTCGACCTGCACGGTCAGTGAGGCGGTGCGGATGATGTGGGCCGTGCCGCTCCTGTTCGCGGGCGGCACCGTCGCCCGCGGGCCCTCCGCCGAGGAGCCGCCGGGCGCCCCGTCCCCCGCTGCCGCTCCGGCCGCCCCCGCCGCTTCCTCCGTGCCCGCCTGGGCGTCCGCCTGCGCGGCGGCGGCCTTGTCGGCGGACGAGGCCGCGCCGGAATCGGAGTCCGAGGCGCCGCATCCGGTCAGGGCGAGAGCGGCGGCCAGCAGCAGACCGGCCATCGCGTGGACCGGCCGGCCGGGCCGACCGGGGCGGCCGGACCGTACGGGTCGGCCGGACCGTACAGCTCGTACGGGGCGTCGTGTGCGCATGCGGGTTCCCCCCAGGGGTTGTGGACCACTGACGTTCCTTCGACGCCGGGGGCGGGCCGGACGTTGGCGCGAAACGGTCCCGAAGCGGTCACGGTAGGGACTCGGCAGGGCCGGATGGCCCTGGTGGGAACGCGGGCCGAGTCTGAGAGGGTGGAGCCATGAGCGGATCACGTGCGGGCGCGGAACAGCAGGTCGTCGTCGTGGGAGGCGGCATCGCCGGCCTGGCCGCCGCGCACCGGCTGCTCGGACGCGGGGCGCGGGTGACCGTGCTGGAGGCCTCGGACCGGGTCGGCGGCAAGCTGCTGCCCGGCGAGATCGCGGGCGCGCGCGTGGACCTCGGCGCCGAGTCGATGCTGGCCCGCCGTCCGGAGGCGGTGACCCTCGCCCGTGAGGTGGGCCTCGGCGACCGGCTCCAGCCCCCGGCCACCGCGACGGCCTCGCTGTGGACCCGCGGCGCCCTGCGCCCCATGCCCAAGGGCCATGTCATGGGCGTCCCCGGCACGGCCGCCGCCCTGGCCGGTGTGCTCTCCGACGAGAGCCTCGCCCGGATCGAGCGCGACGCCGAACTGCCCCGCACCGAGGTCGGCGACGACATCGCCGTCGGGGAGTACGTGGCGGCCCGGCTGGGCCGCGAGGTCGTCGACCGGCTGGTCGAGCCCCTGCTGGGCGGGGTGTACGCGGGCGACGCGTACCGCATCTCGATGCGCGCGGCGGTCCCCCAGCTGTTCGAGGCCGCGCGCGCCCACACCTCCCTGACCGAAGGGGTGCGGGAGATCCAGGCCAGGGCCGCCGCCGCGCAGCAGACCGGCCCGGTGTTCATGGGCATCGAGGGCGGAGTGGGCACCCTCCCGCTCACCGTCGCCGAGTCGGTGCGGGCACGCGGCGGGGAGGTCCACACCGGCACCCCGGTCACCGAACTGCGCCGGGAACCGGCCGGCGGCTGGCGGGTGATCGCCGGGGAGCGGGAGCTGTACGCCGACGCGGTCGTCGTCGCCGCGCCCGCCCCGGAGGCCGCGCGGCTGCTGCGCGCCGAGGCCCCCGGGGCCTCCGCCGAGCTCACCGGCGTCGAGTACGCCTCCATGGCGCTCATCACGCTCGCCTACCGCCGTGCGGAGACCGGCCTTCCCGACGGCAGCGGGTTCCTGGTGCCGCCGGTCGACGGCCGCACCATCAAGGCGTCCACGTTCGCCTCGAACAAATGGGGCTGGATCGCCGAGGAGGACCCCGGGCTCACCGTCCTGCGCACCTCCGTCGGCCGGCACGGCGAGACGGAGATCCTCCGCCGGGACGACGCCGACCTCGTCGAGGTCTCCCGGCACGACCTGAGGGCCGCCACCGGCCTGGACGCCACCCCCGTGGCCACCCGTGTCACCCGCTGGCACGACGGACTGCCCCAGTACCCCGTCGGCCACCACGCGCGCGTGGCGCGCATCCGCGAGCACCTCGCCGCCCTGCCCGGGCTGGCCGTGTGCGGCGCGGCCTACGACGGTGTCGGCATCCCCGCGTGCATCGCGAGCGCGTACGCCGCCGTCGACCAGATCCACGGTGACCCGCCGCACGCCGTGCGGCAGACCACCGCCGACCCGATGCAGAGCCTCCACGGAGGGGCAGGAGAATAAGGGACATGAGCGACGCCACCACCACCCCCGACCCCGCACGGATCCCGAACAAGGGCAAGCTGGCCAAGGACCTCAACGAGGTCATCCGCTACACCCTCTGGTCCGTCTTCAAGCTGAAGGACGTGCTGCCCGAGGACCGCACCGGGTACGCCGACGAGGTCCAGGAGCTGTTCGACCAGCTCGCCGCCAAGGACGTCGTCGTCCGCGGGACGTACGACGTCTCCGGTCTGCGTGCCGACGCCGACCTCATGATCTGGTGGCACTCCGAGAGCAGCGACCAGCTCCAGGAGGCCTACAACCTGTTCCGCCGCACCGAGCTGGGCCGGGCCCTCGAGCCGGTGTGGTCGAACATGGCACTGCACCGCCCCGCCGAGTTCAACCGCTCGCACATCCCGGCGTTCCTCGCCGACGAGACGCCCCGCAACTACGTGAGCGTCTACCCCTTCGTGCGCTCGTACGACTGGTACCTGCTGCCCGACGAGGACCGCCGCCGCATGCTCGCCGACCACGGCAAGATGGCCCGTGGCTTCCCCGACGTGCGCGCCAACACGGTGCCCTCGTTCTCCCTCGGCGACTACGAGTGGGTCCTCGCCTTCGAGGCCGACGAGCTGTACCGCATCGTCGACCTCATGCGGCACCTGCGCGGCTCCGAGGCCCGGATGCACGTCCGTGAGGAGGTCCCGTTCTACACGGGCCGCCGCAAGGACATCGCCGAACTGGTCGCCGGCCTCGCCTGATCAGGCGGCGGGCCGGGGCTCCGGCTCCGCCCGGGGCGCAGGCTCCGCCCGCGGCTCCGGTTCCGGGCGCGGCGCGCAGGACGCGCGCCGCCCCGGGACCCGGCCGGTCAGCAGGTACGCCTCCAGATGGCCGTTCACACAGGCGTTGGGCCCGCCCGCGACACCGTGGGTGCCGGTGCCCCGCTCGGTCACCAGCGCCGACCCCGCGAGCCGCCGGTGCAGCTCCAGCGCCCCGGCGTACGGGGTCGCCGCGTCCCGCTCGGCCGCCAGGATCAGCGTCGGCGGCAGCTCGTCCGCCCCGGCCCGGACGTCCAGCGGCTGCTGTCGGGGCGCCGGCCAGAAGGCGCACGGCAGGTTCGTCCACACATTGGCCCAGGTCTCGAACGGCGCCCTGCGGGCCAGCCGGGTGTTGTCCCGGTCCCACACCGCCCAGTCCGTCGGCCAGGGCGCGTCGTTGCACTCCACGGCGACATAGACGGCGCGCGCGTTCTCCGTCTCCGCCGCCGCCTCGGGCTGCGGCTCCGCCTGCTCGACCAGCGGCCCCGGATCGCCCTTCAGATAGGCCGACAGGGCGTGCGCGCGATGCGGCCAGTGGTCGTCGTAGTACCCGGTCTGCAGGAACGCCGACTGCAACTGCCCCGGCCCCACCCTCCCGCCCGCCGGTTCCCGCGCGAGCCGCGCGCTCGCCTCCTCGTAGCTGCGGAGCACCTCCGCGGGCGTGTCGCCGAGCCCGTACACGTCGTGGTGCCGGGCCGCCCACGTCCGGAAGTCCGCCCAGCGGTCCTCGAACGCCGCCGACTGGTCGAGGTTGTTGCGGTACCAGATCCGCTCCGGGTCCGGGTGCACCGCCGAGTCGAACACCATCCGCCGGACGTGCGAGGGGAACATCGTGGCGTACAGCGCCCCGAAGTAGGTCCCGTACGACGCCCCCATGAACGTCAGCCGGGGCTCCTTCAGCGCGGCGCGCAGCACGTCCAGATCGCGCGCGTTGTTCAGGGAGTGGTAGTGCCGGAGCGCGTCGCCGGCCCGTTCCGCGCAGCCGCGCGCATACGTCCTGGCCTGCGCGACGCGCTCGCGCTTGTACGCCTCCGAGGGGTGCGCCGGAGCCTGCGTGGGGCCCTGGACGGACTTCTCCGGGTCCTCGCAGGACAGCGGCGCGGACCGGCCCACCCCGCGCGGGGCGTAGCCGACCAGGTCGTAGGCCCCCGCGATCCGCTTCCACCGGGGGAGCAGGCCGATGAGCGGGAAGTACGTGCCGTCGGCGCCCGGCCCGCCCGGGTTGTGGACCAGGGCGCCCTGCCGGGGCACCTCGCGCCCGCCGTCGTCCGGGTCCTTCCCGGTGGCCCGGACACGGCTGACGGCGAGTTCGATCTGCCGGCCGTGCGGGTGGGCGTAGTCGAGCGGGACGGTGACCGTGCCGCACTCGACGGCGCCGGGCAGGTCCTGCGCGTCGGGGCAGGCGCCGAACCCGATGCCCTCGGCCGCGGCGCGCGCGGCGGCCACCGCGGTGCCGCGCAGCTCGGCCGCGCCGGGGGCGTCCGGGGCCGGGGCGGCGGCCGGGGCGGCGGGGCCCGGGGCGGCGGGCCCCGGGGTGGCGGTGGCGCTGCCGGTCGACGCGACGGCCAGGGTGGTGAGCAGCAAGGACCCGGCGGCCGCGTGGACGACGGCAGTTCTCATCGCATGTTCCCTCTCGGTGCACGGCGGCGACGAAAGGGATGTTTCGTTCGGTGATCGGGGAAGGCAAGCACCGTTCGCCGGTGTCGGCGTCAATGCCCCCGTGCGCCCCCGGAGCCCTGGTCCTGCCGCGGGGACGGGTGCTCGCGGTGTGCGAAGGCCGCACGCAGATCCGGGTCACCGACCGCGCGGACGCCGCGCACGGCGACGGAGGTGAGACACGTACGCTCGTCACCGGCCCCGAGGGCGCCGCGGGTGCCGTGGAGCAGGGCGCCCAGCAGCCGTTGACCGGCCGGAGAGGCCCGGCGCGCGTACGGGTGGACCTCGATCCGCGCTATGACCAGACAGCTCAGGGTCAGGACCAGCGGCAGCGCGAACCACAGGGCGACCAGATGGCGCGGCGGTTCCGAAGGGGCCGGCAGCAGCAGGGCCGCGGCCCCCAGCCCCGCCACGGCCAGCGCGGCGAACCGCACCCGACGCACCCCGTCGGCGATCGTCGTGCCGGTGCCGTCGTCGGGCACGGCCAGCCCCGCACGGACCAGCCGGTCGGCCATGCCGCGCACGGGGTCCGCGGTCGCCGCGGCGGCCCGCACGGGCGCGATGAGGGACTGCCCCTCCGGGCCGATGGCCCCTATCACCGACCGCTCCATCTCGTCCCGCCCCCGCGGGTCGACCACGGTCACCCAGCCGGTGCGGGCCAGCAGCAGCCTGCGCCGGCGCGCCATGGAGACCAGGGCGACATCGGCGACCCGCCGGGGCCCGCCGCACAGGAACGCCGCCTCGTACAGCGTCAGGCCGTGCCCTTCGGCGGCGGCCGCACCGGTGGCGCCGACGGCCGCCGCGCGGACGGCGGCCAGACACAGCCGGGCACACGCCACACCGGCGACGGCCCAGGCCAACAGCAGGAGGAGGACCCAGAACACGCATTGTTTGTAAGGGACACGGGCACGGAAACACCATGCCCTTCTCACCATCCGGACGGAGTGTTGCGGTGCTGTGATGTTCCGCTCGGGTTCCCGCCCGGTCCCGGGCGGATCTCGGGGCCACGGCGGCTCAACGCCGCAGCAGCACCCGCCGCGTGGCCCGGGCCAGCCGCACCGCCGGCCGGTGCGACCGAGGCGTCGGCCCCGACCGCTCCCGCCACCACTCCCGCAGCTCCCGCCGCATCCGCCCGTCCTCCGGCCGCCCGGCGAGCAGCAGTTGCTCCACGAAGTCCAGCGCGTCCCGCCGGTACCCCCCGGTCATCGGCCGGCTCTGCGCGTACGCGAGGAAGGCGGCCCGGTACCCCTCGCCGAGCAGCACCGGCAACTCGGGCGCCACCTTGGCGACGACGCCCGCCCGCTTCGCGGCCAACGCCCGCGCCTGCACCGCCATCCGTCCCCGGTCGAACCCCTCGGGCACGGGCGTCCCGGCGACCAGCGCGGACAGCACCGCGGTCTGCGCGAGCGCGAGGCGCTGCCGCGCGGGTTCACCGGAGCCGGAGCCCGGCGTGGACCCGGCGCGCGAGCCGGCCGCACCGGTGCCCTTCGCCGCCCGCGCCCCGGCCCGCACGGCCGCCCCCTTCTCCACCGCCTCCCGGATCGACGCCAACTCCCGCTCCAGTTCCTCCGGTTCGGGGAAGTTCTCGTCCCGCTCCAGCAGCACACCGGGAGGGGAGACCCTGGACGCGAGGTCGGTGAGGACGTCCAGCACCGGCCGGGGCACGGGGTGGGCGTGGCTGTCGTGCCAGACCCCGTCCCGCTCGACGCCGCCCGCGACATGGACGTACGCGATGGCCTCCAGGGGCAGTTCGGCGAGCGCCCGCGCGGGGTCCTCGCCGCGGTTGACGTGGTTGGTGTGCAGATTGGCCACGTCGATGAGGAGCCGCACCCCGGTGCGGTCGGCCAGCTCGTACAGGAACTGGCCCTCGGTCATCTCCTCGCCGGGCCACGAGAACAGCGCCGCGATGTTCTCCACAGCGAGCGGCACGGGCAGCGCGTCCTGGGCGATCCGGACGTTCTCGCACAGCACGTCGAGCGCGTCCCGGGTCCGCGGCACCGGCAGCAGGTGCCCCGCCTCGAGCCGCGGGGAGGCGCTGAGCGGCCCGCCCGCCCGGACGAACGCGATGTGCTCGGTGACCAGCGGCGCCCCCAGTGCCGTGGCCCGCTCGGCGAGCGCCGCCAGCCGCCCCGCGTCCGGCCGCTCCGCCCCGCCGAGCCCGAGCCCGACCCCGTGCGGCACGACGGTCACCCCGCGCTCACGCAGCCGCAGCAGCGACGCGGGGAGATGCCCGGGGCACACGTTCTCGGCCACCGCCTCGACCCAGTCGATCCCCGCCATCCCCTCCACGGCCTCGGCGATCTCCGGACGCCACCCGATCCCCGTCCCCAGTCGCACCGTCATTCCCCCTCCTGCACCAGGCCCCCGTCGGCCGCCGCCTGACTCCCGGTCGGACATGAGGGGGTATGGCCCCGAAGACCGCGCCCGAACCGCGTCGCGGTCACCTTCAGAGGAACATTTGAGCTTTCGGGAAGGAACTGCCGGGCGGGAGCCGGTGAAGACGGCGCAGACGGCCACGGCTCCTGCCGCACCGGGCAGGGACGTCAGCGCAGGGACGGGTGGTCCGCCACCACGGTGCTGGAGCCGGGGGCGATCTCGGTGAAGCCCGCGTCGCGGACCAGGGGGAGGCCGCTGGTGAGCAGGGCCGGCCACCGGGAGGGGGCGGCGGGGCGGACCGAGAGGGGGAAACCGGCGTCGTGCCAGGCGGCGCGGTCCTCGTCGGTCAGTTCCCACCAGGCGAGCTGGGCGGCGTGGCCGGCCTGGGCCATGGCCTTGCCTGCCGACATGTCGAGGTCGGGGTTGAGCCACAGGACGGGGGCGGTGGGGTCCGCAGGGGGCACGGCCTCCCGGTCCTCCAGGTCGGTGCCGGAGACCTGGAGGCGGGCCAGGTCCTTGGGCCAGCCGTCCAGCGGGACGGGCGGGAAGACGCGGACCTCCGCCGACGCGCCGGTGACCGTGATGCCCGGCAGGGCCTCCGCGCGGCGCCACTCCGCGCCGCGGGCCCGGCGCACCACCTTGCGGATGCGGGCGTCCTGCCAGTCGCGCATCGCCCGCGCCCACTCGCCCTCGCCCGTCGACCGCTCGTCGGCCAGCATCACCAGCACCGCGCGGGCCGCCGTCTCCAGCGCGTCGGTACGGGCCGGGGGTGCGGCCCGCTCGATGCGCGCCACCAGGGGCAGCACGAACTGGGGTGCCGCGTCGCGGGCACTGGACTCATGACGGAAGGGGCTGTCGGTGGCAGGCGTCCGGTCGTTGTTCACCGGAACAGTCTGCCAAGCCGCCGGGCACCGGCCACCGTCACCCCGAGCAGGACGTCCGCTCGGCCTCCCGCCACTCACACACCGGGCACAGCGTCAGGCCCTTGTACGACTCCGGGTACTCCGTCGGCTCCCGGCACAGCACACACTCGGCGTACGGGGGCCCGTCGACCCTGGGCGGCCTGGACGCGTCGATCAGGCAGTAGTCGTCAGCCATTTCTCCACCCTAGGGTGCGTATTGAGTCGTGATCAATTGGTGGTTCGGGTGAGGTCCTTGAGCCAGATCATTGAGGCACGCAGGTGGAGGCCGGCGAGGTAGCT
>NZ_JBSGHG010000072.1:0-9656 GCF_053604275.1 Streptomyces sp. NPDC004051
CGGGTACGCAGCCCGCACACCCCGGCCCCCGAACGTGCGTTACCACCCCGCTACCAGCAACTTGCCCGCTGACGGGCTTTCCAGACGCCCTCTAGCGGTGATTTGTTAAACCGGGGAGTAGAGGCTCACGGTGTGCCCGGTGGTGACCGCGTCGATCAGGCTCTGGAGCTCGGTCGGCGGGGGCGCCGTGGACCAGGCCCGCCACCAGCGCTGCAGCGCGACCGCGGGGGTCAGCCAGCCGCGGACGGCGCGGATCGCCTTCGGCCAGCACGGCGGGACCGATGCGTTCCCCCCTCTCTCCGGCGTCGGTCTCCGATGCCGGTGCCGACGTTGCCTCAGGTCCCGGGTCGGTGAGCCAGGTCTCCCAGCAGAAGGTGAACGCGCAGTTGACCAGGGTCTGGTGACGGCGGATCGCGGCATCGGAGCGGACCTGGAAGTCGGCCCAGCCCAACTCGTCCTTGACCTGCTGGTAGCCCTGCTCGATCCAGTTGCGGATGCCGTAGATCCGCACGATCTCCTCCCGGCCGGCGGGCGGGCGGGGAGACTCGGCGGCGCGGGGCGAGCCGGGCCGGGGCAGGTCGGTGGCCAGGTACCAGGTGGCCTTCTCCGGAAGGGTGGCCGGGTCGGTGGTGGCCACCACCAGCCGCGTCAGGCCGTCCGGTCCCCAGAAACCCAAGGTGGCGTCGGCGGCCCACCAGATGGCGGTGTGCCCGTCGCGGAAGGTGCGCACCAGGGCGTCCAGTCCCCGGGCTCCCCGGGCTCCCCGGGGCCGTCCCAGGCCGGCTCGCGGGCGGCGTCCACCGGGGTACGGGCCTGGTCACCGTAGGCCCAGATGCCGCGGCGGCGCTTGACGGCCATGACGAACGGCACACCGGCGGCGTGCAGTTCGCACCGGAAGTCGTCCAGGTCGCCGTAGGCGCCGTCGGCCACCGCCGCCCGGAAGGGGAATCCGGCGGCCCGGGCCCGGCCGGCCAGCTCCGCGGCGATCCGCCACTTGGTGCGGAAGGCCGGGTCGCTGCGGCCCCGTTCGAAGTGGTGGGCCGGGGTGTAGGGCACCGCGTGCAGCGGATAGTACAGGCGCTCGTCCGCCCACAGCGTGGTCACCGTGACCACGGCGTTGTCGGTCTTGCCGTACCGGCCCAGCCACTGCCGCCCGACGTGCGCGGTCGCCTTTCCGTCCTTGCGGTCCCCGGAGTCGTCGATGACCAGCACCCCATCGGCGTGCGGGACCGTCGCCGGATCGGCCCGCAGCAGCTCCAGCCGCCGGGCATTGACCCGCTCGGGGGCCCAGGGCGACTCGGAGAAGAACTGCAGCCGCTGCACCCCCGAGTGCTGGGTGCCTGCGATCGGCTCCGCTCCGGCCAGGCAGGTCAGCGTCTTGTTCCGATCCCGCGGCAGCAGCAGCCCGGCCAGGTACTCCCGGAACCCACGCCGCTGCGCCAGCGAGGAGAAGAGGTCGTCGAACCGGGTCGCATAGCCCTCCAGCGGTCCCGGTGCCGGCGGACACGGACGCCTCGCGGTCACCATCGCGGCCACCTCCGGCCTGCGGAACTCCCCTGCCTGCCGGTCTACTGCGGACTCTGCCCCCAGTCAACAAATCACCGCTAGTTGATCGTTTCGGGATGCGACCGCGGCAGTCACTCGCCGTCGAGACGCTGGAAGATCTGGGTCGAAGTCGCCGTTGTCTAGCAGGCCTGTGATCACCTGGATCATGTTGTCGATGCCTGGATCCCGGACGATCAGGCTGTCCAAGCACCAGAAGTAGCGGCCGTCCAGGTCTTCGCCGGTCTTGGATCCCTTTTCCATCAGCCGATGGACCTCGGCGACGGTGAGCACGGTCGCGCTCCAGCGCGATCCTTCCGTCAACCGGACCTCGACATCGACATTGCACACCGCGGCCGGGTCCTCACCAGCGCTGAGCGGGAAGGACGCCTCGAAGCGGTCTGTGCGGACCCGGTACCAGGGCCCGTCCCGGCGCTGTTCGGCCGTTTCGGTGTCTTTGTTGTTGGTCATCGCGTGAGTGTCCCGGACCGAGCTCTCCGTCTGTCATGCCCGGCGTCTTGATCCATTCGACGGTACGTCGCCGCGAGGTGGGAGGCAGCATGTCAGCGTGGACGCCAGGTACGCACCTCGAGATGGAGGATCTGGGCGTCCGGGCGGATGCGGCCGGTCTCCACGAGCCACTGGTAGACGGCGGCGGTGACGTCTCCGCCGGCGGCGTCCACGCGGTGGGCGAAGTCGGCTGCGTCGTGGCCGCCGGTCTGCGCGGAGCCGTAGGAGCGCTCCTCGGTGTGGTCCGCGCGCTGGAGGACGTCGCGGCGGATACCGGGTGAGTCGGTGCGGCTGCCGGAGGGGTGCAGGTAGCCGGTTTTGGCGAGGCGGACGGTGAAGGCCAGGCGCAGGTTCTGGCGGGCGGCTTCGGCGATCAGCGGGCGCAGGCGGGAGGAGCCGGAGGCGATCGCCTGGGCGCCGACGCGGCCGGTGCCGGAGCCGGTGGGGGTGATCAGGACGGCTTTGCCGCGGACGCGGGCTTTCGTGCCGCTGGCCGTGGTGCGGCGGGTGATGTGCCGGCTTGCGAGGGAGGTGAGTTCGGACAGGTCGGTGATGCCGCCGGTCTGGACGGCGGCCAGGACCTGCCGGAGGGCGGGGACGAAGGCGGCGCCCTTGTTCTTTGTGTAGAACTGGGAGACCAGGGAGGGGTCTCGGTTGATGATGCGGGCGATGTCGCGTTTGGTGTAGCCCGCTGCCTGGAGCTGGTCGGCGAGCTGGGCTGCCTCGTTCAACCGGCGCGGTGCGGTGGGGCGGTTGCGACGGGGACGTGGCGGCATCAGTTATGTCCCCCGTTCTGGGCAAGGGCGGTACGTCCGGCGTCGCGCAGGGCGAGGAGTTCTTCCTCGGTGGTGGGGGCGGCCACGGGGTGGGTGAGGTGGCCCTTGAGGAGGTAGTCGCCGGGCTGGTGGTGGTGCGGCCATTGCTGGGGGGCGGTGAGGTAGAGGGCGTCGGTGCGGAAGGCGACGACGCTGCCGGGCGGGGTGTGCAGGGCGCCGGCGTAGGTGCCCTCGTCGCGGTGGCGTTGGCTGAGGAGGGCGGCGCGGGCGCCGGACCAGATCGCGGCGGCCCATTCCGGGTGGGCGTTGGGGTCGCGGCTGAAGCCGGTGGGTTTCTGCCAGGTGATCAGCTCGTCGTCGAAGCCGATGATTTCGGCATCCGCAGGGACGTCGCGCTCCAGGGTGCGGGGGGTGGTGCCGGTGACCATGCGGGGGCGTTGGGCGAAGGCGCCGATGCCGTACAGCAGGACGGAGCGCACCGCGCGGGAGGCGAGGTGGGCGGCGCGGGCCTGCTGCGGGTCGCCCTGGAACTGGGCCTGGGCGGAGAGGTTGTTCCAGGTGTCCTTGAGTTTTTTGGCCCAGTCGTCGAGGGGTTTGCCGTCCTCCCAGAGGATGCCGTCGAGGATCTCGATCTTCCACGGCTGGAGGGGGTTGGTCAGGGCAGTGTGGAGTTCGGGGCCACCGGCCCAGGTGGTGAAGGTGGCGCCGGACTGGGCGGGGTAGTGCCAGGCGCGGTCGCCGGGGGCGGGGGCGGGCAGCAGGCCGACGTGGTGCCAGGTGTCGGGGACGGTGACGCGCACCTGCCAGTGCCCGCACCCGTACAGGGCGCGGATCTGCTCCTTCTCGCTCCAGGCGGCGAAGGTGGCGGCGGTGATGCGGCGGGGGGTGCCGACCGGGGACTTCCAGGTGTGCTTGGCGTAGGCGAAGGTACGGTCGTACTCGACCAACTGGGGCAGCTGTTCGGGCACGCGGGGCGGGGTGAGCAGTTCGTTGCGGCCCTGGCCGGCGGTGGCGTGCAGCAGGCCGCGCAGTTCCTCGGACAGGACGGGGAAGCCGTCGGCGTACTGGCCGCGGGTGGGGATGGTGCGGGTCCACAGGTCGCGGCCGGTCTGGGACGGGGAGCCCATGATCACCGCGTCGCTCCAGTGGCGGCGCAGGGCCTGCCACAGCAGCACGAAGGCATCCCGGACGGTGGCCGGGTCGTCCCCGTCGGTGTCGAACCACTCCCCCACCGAGCGGATCTCGACGTGCTGGTCGCCGTTCTCGCGCTGGTAGCGGCCGACGGGGTTGCGGGCGTGGACGAAGTGCCCGGCCATCCGGTCGCGGCCGCGGCCGGTGTCCGTGCGCCATCCGGGCGTGGGGGCGTTCAGCCAGGAAGCGACCGCATCGCGCAGGTAGGGGTAGCGGTCGGCGTCGCGGTGCCAGGGATCGCCGGCGGTGATGTAGATCCGCTCCACGCCCTCGGGGACGGTGTGGAAGACGGCGGTGAGGATGTCGGCGGCCGACCTGCCGGCGAGGTCGAGGCGGTGGGTCTGGTTGCGGTGGACCAGCACGCCGGTGGCGGTGTCCAGGAAGACGGTGGAGCGGGCCTGCTGGGTGAAGTTCGGGCGGGCGGAGGCCAGGCCGGGCGTGTGGGCGAACCAGGCATCGCCCGTCTCGCCTTCGGGGATGGAGGGCAGGGTCCGCGGCGCATCCGGTGCGGCCGTCACGGCCGGGGCATCGGCTGGGGCGGCCTGCGGCTGCGCGGTAAGCATTACAGGCGCCACTGCCGCGGGCTGTACAGCCGGTTCCGGCTCGGCGTTCTTGGGGGGTGTACGTGTGGCGGGAGCCGGCGACTGCGCCGGGGCATCGGTGCTTTCCTCGGCGAGGCTGTCGGGGGCCAGGGACGGGGCGAGGGAGACAATGTCGGCCACGCTCAGCCCGGCGGCCGGGGCGATCCGCTCCGCTTTGGCCTTCTCGTAGGAGGCCAGCTGGACGATCCGCTTGTCCCGGTCGGCTTCCAGCTTCGCCAGCGCCGCCCGGGCCTTCTTGATCTGGCCCCGCACGGTGCGCAGGTCGGCGAGCGCGGTGTTGTAGCTCTGTGCGTCCATGGGGGCTTCCTTGTCCGGGCCCGCGGTTCAGGCGGCGTTGCTGGTGGGGATATAGGCGATGGCACCGCCCGAGTGGGAGGTGAGCCGGGTGCCCAGCAGGAGCTCGGCGTGACGCCGGTCGGCACTTGTGCTGGAAGTGAAGGTGATCTGCGGGGTGGCGAGGTCCGTGACGTAGCCGGCCAGGCGTGCGTTAGGGAAGGCGTGACGGCCTTCGCTGTTCCTCTCCCATTGCTCCAGGCCGGTCAGCACGGCCACGACGTAGCCGGACAGGGTTACCGGCAGCACTCCCCCGGCCGCGACGCTCGCCGCGTCGCACCGCCACCAGCCGCGCAACGCCTTCAGAAGATCGTCGGGGCCGAGGGTGGCGGCGAAGCCGATCCAGTCCCGGTCCGGTTCGTCAGCCGGCTGGGCCACATCGACTCTCAGCACGGCGATCTCCTTGACGCTCAGCTGATCAAGGGCTGCGTGCTTGCGCGTGCTGAGCGCCTGCACGACGGGAAGCGGGATCATGACCCGCACACCGCGGCGCGACAAACCCGGCAGTACTTCTGCCCGTACGAGACGCCGCAGGGTGGTGATTGCGCAGCCGAGCTCCTCTGCGGCTTGCCCGGTCGTCAGCAGCATCTCACCTACTCCTTCAGTGCAAACTCTGATATTTGATCAGGCATGAACATTCTAGTGAGAGGTGTAACGCAGGGTCAAGTTTCCTCAGCTCACCTGGCGCTCAGCGGAGCAGTGACAGCACCGCCGCCAAGGCGATCGAGCTGTGACGTGGTCGTGTGCGGCTGCGTCAGCGGTATTCACGCAGTCGTGTGAGGAACTGCCGGATCAGCGCGTCGAGATCAGCGTCTGCGCTGGTCTCTTCGACGAGGATGCGTTCGATGTGGACGATTCCGCTGTTGCGCCAGTGGCGGTCGCGCGTGGTGTCTGCACCAAAGCGCCCTCGGTGATGCGGCCCGTCGACCTCGATAATCCCTACCCTGCCTGCAACAGTGACGAGGAAGTCCGGCGTCCAGGCGTTGCCACTGCCGACGCGCCCCATAGGCAACGGGAAGATGGAGATGGTGGAGTCCGGGGGCAGTGCTGCCTGTGCCCGCTTCAGCGCCTCGTAGACGAGGACTTCCTCGCGGGAGTCGAAGACGAATCCTTCCTTGCTGAGCGCGGGGGCGATCCCTTTGGCGCGCGTCCTGGACGCCTGGTTGGATACCGCTCCCTTGGCCAGCCTCTGCTGCAGTATCTGCCGCCAGTCGTCACCGATGTCGGGCAGCGCGGGTGCGGCACTGATGCCACCGACCTCCAGGCCGTGCCGCCCGGCCACGTGCTCGAACACCGGCTGGATGGCTGCGGTCACTTCCTCGGTGAACCGGGGAACCAGGTAGGGAGGCACGATGAGTACGGCGTCCTGCCAGTCCCCGAACCGGTTGCCCGGGACCAGTTCGACGTCTTCGACGTCCGCCAGCAGCGCCGCTGCCTGGTTATTGCCTTGCTCATGCATGAGGAAAGCGGTCTGAGCCAGGACGAGATGCAGCGTGGGTGTCGCTGCGTCTCGTCCTGACGCATGGGACATTTCAGGCGCGGTGACGGCGAAGGACACCTGGGCCTTCGTGGCCGAGGCTTGTGGTGCGGAGCGGGCAGGAGGCGAGGGACTGTTCCCCTCCACGACCAGTTTCAGAGCAGGCCAGCCATCGAGGATCAAGGCAAGTGACTCTTCGATCACGGCGCACGAGCCCGAGCTGACGAGGTTGTCGTACGCGCCCTGGTTGATGATGCTCAGCGTCACAGTCGTACCGTCGTAGGAGAGCGCCTTCGCGTTCTGGCTCAGCATGATCCAGGTGAACCGTCGCCGGTTCCTGACCGCTTCCAGGAACTGCGGCCACAGCGCCTGAATCTCTGCCGTTTTGTCCACCATTCCACCCCCTGTGAGACACTCAACCAACAGGGTAAAGGCCGGCGCTGACGGTCGTTGTAGCGATCTTCGTCCGCTGTGTACGGACACGGGCTGCCTCTGCATGGCGCTGCCGGGCACCGGTCGCCCCGGCAGCCGATCTCCCGAGGTCACAGCCTGTCGGTTTTCATCTCATCCGCGTTTGTGGCAGGAGGCCGGGCTCAGTAGATGAACTCGATGCAGTCGACGTCGGCGAGTCGTACTGCGTGCAAGCCGTTGGGACCTGGAGAGGCTCCGAAGTAGGACTCGCCTACCGCGTCAGCAACGATGCTGCGCAATTCCTGCTCGGAGGCGCCACAATGCCGGGCTTCGAACAAGCGCGCCGGGTAGGGGTGATGCATGGGCTGCGTCAGGAAGCGGACGCGGCCGTCGTCGGAGGATCCTGCTGCCGCTTCGAAGCCGAACCAGCCGCGGAAGTGCACCCCCAGTGCTGCTGAACGCCGAAGTCCCGGTGGGCCCGGCGGCGGACGCGTGGCTGCCACAGTCGGATGACTTCTTTGAGGATGGCCTGGCTCAATACCTTGTCCGGTGCGCTTGCTTTGTCCGTGAGGATGCTCTGCAGGATCTGGGGTGTGGTATTCAGGCGGCTGATGAGTACGGCGAGGTCGATGTTGCGGGAGTTGAGAAAGCGTAAGCGGGCCCGGTCCGAGCGCGGGGGCTGACGGGTCCAGTGGTGGGAGTCGGAGATGTCGAGAGCTTCCGCGACGGAGTTGGTGTGCAAGCCGTCGAGCATGTGAGTCCTCCAAAGGCGTTGGGCTGGTGGGGCGTGTGGTGGTAGATGGCGGGTGGTGCCACCTGGGTGCAGCTGTGGTTCATGGGGCGGTCAGGAGGCGGCAGGTTTCGGTGGCGTGGGCGATGTCGTTGCGCTGCCAGGCACCTAGCCGGAATGGGCGGTTCGTGCCGGAGAGGTGGGCGGGCAGGGCGGAGGGGGCCTGGCCTTCCAGGCAGGTGTGGATGCGGGCGGCGTCCAGCAGGAGGGACGCCCAGTCGGGTACATGGGCGGGCAGGTGGGCGCGAGGGGTGCTCGGGGTGGGGAGCTGGAGGCTGGACAGCTGGTCGGTGCCGTAGTCGGTGAGGGCGCGGATGGCGACGGCTGCGGCGTCGACGGGGTGGGCGATGCGGGTGTGGATGCGGTGGGCCACGACTTCGTGGTGCTCCCCGGGGTGGGGAGCTTTGTCGGTGAGGGCAGCAAGGGCACGGGCGGGTGGTGGGTTGTCGTCGGAGGGGAGCCGGGTGGGGGTGCCGCG
This sequence comes from Streptomyces sp. NPDC004051, assembly GCF_053604275.1. Classification (NCBI taxonomy): domain Bacteria; kingdom Bacillati; phylum Actinomycetota; class Actinomycetes; order Kitasatosporales; family Streptomycetaceae; genus Streptomyces; species Streptomyces sp. NPDC004051. The sequence goes on from NZ_JBSGHG010000072.1 coordinate 8,111, forward strand.
GCAGCTGGTGGTGATCTCGTCAGGTCGTCCGGGCGGGCGGCGGGGGCGGGGCGGCAGCTGGTACCAGGGCTCGGTTTCGCTGCTCGGGAAGGCGGCAGCCTGCCACCAGGGGTAGCCGTTCGTGGTGGGGGCGTCGCTGTGGTGGGAGTGGACGTGGTGATCTGCTTGCGTGGTGGTGTCGAGGCGGGTGTGGGCGATGGCGTCGAGGATCTGGGTGAGGGCGGATGAGGGCGGGCCGCTGAGGACGAGGGTGAGATGGATGCGGGTGCGTTCACGCAAGGCCATGAGGTGCTCGAGGTGGCGGCCGGTAAGACGGTGCGCACGGCAGACGATGTAGTGGCCGATCCCGAGTGCCTCGGTCCATGCGGCCACGACGCGCCAGGATTGGTCGGCGTTTCCGGTCCAGTACGGCGGGTCGATGTGCGGGGGCGGAAGGTGTTTGCCGAGGGCGCGGATGAGGTCGTGGGCGAGGTAGGCGGGCGCGGTGCCCAGTGGGGTGGGGTGCACGGCGATCCGGCCTTCACGGGGGTTGTGTGCGGCGAGGGCTGTGGTGGTGTAGGCGGGCTGGTCGTGCGGGTCGGCGATGACGGTAAGAGGCGGCAGGTTGGGATCGGTGTGGTCGGGTGACCATTGAGGTGTCCACGGGCTGATGGTGTTGGCGGCTGCTGTGGCGGGTGAGGGTGTCATGGGGTGGCGGTCCGGCGTGGTTGAAGGCGGCGCAGGAGTGCGGTCGGCTCGGGCGGGCGGCGGTGGCGGCGCTGATGGGCCTGCATCTGGTGGGTGAGAGCCGCCCAGCGGCGGAAGTTGCCGTGGGCCCACAGACTGTCCAGCCGGGTCAGGACGCTCGGGGGGATGTCCTGCCACAGGGGGTGGAAGGCGGGTAGGGCGGTGAGGACGTCGTCTGTGCTGAGCGGTTCCATGATGTGCCAGGTGGTGACCCGGCTGAGGAGGGCCGCCTGGGAGCGCAGGGCTTTGAGGCGGGGTCGGCTGGCGAGGAGGAGGATGGTGACCTGCGGGCCCGGGTCGTCGTGGAGGTGGCGCAGGTATTCGGTACAGGACGGGGACAGTTGGTGGGCTTCGTCGACGGCGAGCAGCCGGGGTGGCTGCATGAGGGTGTGGCGTAGGTACTCGTCGCAGATCCCGGGGTCTTCGGGCGGATCGCCGGGCAGGTCGAGGGCACGGTAGAGGGTGTGGCGCAGGTCGTCGGGGCGGGCTTGGGGACGGGGCAGCAGCCAGAGCACGGGCAGGTCGGGCCGCTGGTCGCAGAGGATGTGGGCGGTGTAGGTCTTGCCGACGCCGGGGTCGGCGGTCAGGCAGATCATGCTCTGGTCGCGTAGTGCTTGATCGAGGGTGGCGGCGGCCGCCCGCACTGCGGGGGTGGTCACAGTGCGGGCACCGGGCAGATTGAGGTAGTGGCGTGCGGTGGGGACCGCATAGGGGTGGGACACCTTAGAAGTCATCTCAATTGGCGAGTCTGCGGTAGCAGATGAGGGTGCAGGCGATGCTCGTGAAGGCCAGGAAGTGCTCGGCCTTGCGCTCGTAGCGA
>NZ_JBSGHG010000073.1:0-7861 GCF_053604275.1 Streptomyces sp. NPDC004051
CACCGAACTCCACGATGCCTTCGTCTCCCTGGCCTGCAGCCTGATCTGCTGGAGACGTCTCAAGAAAGCCCGATCATGATCGTGTTACGAGCTCTGAATAGTCACAAGTGAGAAGGGTGTGCACGGCTGCCACGGTCCTGCCGATGCGGTTGGTCGAACAGCGTGCTCGCCGTAGCACCCGCCAGGACCTGAGGCGCGCGAAGGCTCGTTCTCCTGGTACCCGGAGACGGGCGTGGTCGCGGTTGAACTGCTGGTAGTGCTCGGGCTGTTCGTGGTGGTAGCACGGGGTGCGCATCGTGGCGCCGGCGCCCTGGTAGGTGCGGTCCGCGAGCACCGGGATCTGCTTGGTCAAGCAGGCTTGGACGATGCCGTGTGCGCGGGCCGCGGTCAGGTTGTGGGTGCAGCCTGGCATCACGCGGGAGAACCAGAGTGGGATGCCGTCCGGACGTGCGATGACCTGTACGTTCATGCCGTGCTTCTTGTTCTTTTGGGAGTAGTACGGCTCGTCCGCCTTGATGCGGTCGGTCGGCATGAGTGTCCCGTCGACGATGACGAAGTCGCCCTCTCCGAGCCCCACCAGGGACTCGTGCAGGCCGGGCGCCTAATACTCCAGTTGCAGTTCGCTATCTCTGCTGGTCAGAGGCGTCTTCTTGAGTCTATTGGGCTGCCGTGGCGTCAGGTGCCGGAAGTTCGTAACCTCCACCGTGGCGGTCCGTTGTGATTGTCATGCAGGATGTGCGGCCCGACGTCTGGTCGGCGGAGTTGGAAGAGGTGCTTGTTCGGGTCGGTCACCGGTTCGGGCGAGTGGACCTACGGCGGCAGATGCGGGCCTACATCCATGGCCTGCTCGGTCCGGTGGGCCGGAAGAACAGTCCCCGCAGGGGCCAACCCCCAGGCAGCTGGCCGAGTACGCAGGCCACCGCACCCCTGCGGGTCTGCAGAATCTGCTGAACCGTGCACGCTGGAGTCCCGACGAGGTGCGTGACGACCTGCAGGAGTACGTCGCCGAGAAGCTCGGGGAGCCGGACGGTGTGCTGATCATCGACGACACCGGCTTTCTGAAGAAGGGCACGGTCTCGGCCGGCGTCCAGCGGCAGTACTCGGGGACTGCCGGCCGTACGGAGAACTGCCAGATCGGGGTCTTCGCCGCCTACGCTTCCCGGTACGGACGGGCACTGGTGGACCGGGAGTTGTATCTGCCGAAGTCCTGGATCGGCGACCGGGACCGCTGCCGGGCGGCGAAGATACCCGACGACCGCGACTTCGCGACCAAGGGCGACCTCGCCAAAGCCATGATCCAGCGGGCCCTGGCCTCGCCACTGCCCATCGCCTGGGTGACTGCGGACTCGGCCTATGGCCAGGAATGGCGGCTGCGGCGGATGCTGGAGGAAGCCGGCGTCGGCTACGTCCTGGCCGTCCCGAAGTCCCAGCCCGTCCCCGCACTGGGCCGGATCGATCTCGTCATCGCCCAAGCGCCGGACGAGGCCTGGGAACGTCATTCCTGCGGTGACGGGGCGAAGGGGCCGCGCGTCTACGACTGGGTTGCGGCGAAACTGCCGGTCATCTACGACTTCGACGGTGATCAGCCCACGCACGACCGGTGGGTTCTGGCCCGCCGCAGCCTCGCCCGGCCGGAAGAGATCGCCTACTACCTCGCCTACGCACCCGTCGGCACCGAGGTTCCCGAGCTGGCCCGGATCGCCGGCAGCCGGTGGGCGATCGAGGAGTGCTTCCAGGCCGCGAAGAACGAATGCGGCCTGGATCAGTACGAGGTCCGACGCTATCCGGGCTGGTACCGGCACATCACCCTCGCCATGCTGGCCCACGCCTTCCTCGCGGCCATGTCCGCCACCGCAACGACGGCAAGGGGGGTCGCAGAAACGGTTCCGGTGACCTTGCACCCCTCACCGTGGCAGAAGTCCGGCGGCTCCTGGCAGTTCACCGTCCCCCACCGACACACCGGCGGAAAACCGATCACGCGCTGAGCTGGTCCTGGTGGCGGCGCCGCCACCAGGCAATCTCACGACGCTGCCACTACCGTCGCCGCCACGGTGGAGGTTACGAACTTCCGGCACCTGACGCCACGGCAGCCCAATAGACTCAAGAAGACGCCTCTGACCAGCAGAGATAGCGAACTGCAACTGGAGTACTAACCGGTGTGCTCGTCGATCCAGGCTTGGGGAATGAGGGCGTCGCCGTCGCGCCAGTTGTAACGGACGCAGTCTTGGTACCACTGGTCGGGAAGGTTGGCGTGGTCGCTGACGATGAGCTGGAAGTTCGGTGCGAGGTCGGTTACGAAGCGGTACATGAGCTCGAACATGCCGCGGACGGTGTTGCGATCCTTGTCGGAGCGGATGAGGTCGGCGTTGCCAGTGGCTTTGGCGACGTCGGAGGGGTAGAAGGGCTGGGTTATCTGGTCCAGCAGGAGCATGCGGGGCACGGGCCGCTGGTAAAGGGTGAAGTAGCGGTGCAGGGCCAGGTGGGCGACGAGGTGGTAGCCGACCCAGTTCTCGCCGCTGCCGATGCGCAGCAGGGGGGTAATGCCCTGGTCGGTGTCGGCCAGGACGGTCAGTTTGCGCACGTCCAGGCGGATGTTGCGTTCGCTGTGCTCGAGCTTGAGTTCCTGGGCGTAAGCGGTCATATCGGTGCTGATGTAGTTCAGGGCATGTTCGAGTCGGTCCTGCACGGCGTCGGCGTCGAGTTCGACTTCGAGGTCGTCGACGGTGGCCTGTGCGAACGCCACGGCCGACCGCAGCTGCAGGAGGCTGCCGTCGTAGTCGTCCCCGGTGTCCGGAAGCTGGCTGAGGTGGGCGTCGATCCGCCCGCGCAGGAAGGCCCGTTCCTCTGCCTGGGCGCGGAAGTAGGTCCGGCTGGCTTCCAGCTCGGCCAGCGAATTGAGGGCCCCTTCGACGCCGCGCAGTTCCTCCCGGACGGCATCGGCCTGGTCGGCCAGTATTCGCAGTGTTTCCTCGCGCCGGGGACGCACGGTGCGCACGGAGTCGAGCTGGCCGCGCAGAGCATTCAGCGTCTGGTGCATGTCGTCGACCGCGGCATCGGGCTGCGGCAGCTGCGATCCGCACAGCGGGCAGGCCGCGTCCGCGGCTTCCGGGCCGGTGTCGGGGAGAAGGTGGACGGCGTGCAGGCGGGAGATACCGCGTTGTACCACCTGGGTGTAGCTGTCTTCTTCGGCTTCCTGCCGCCGCAGAAACTGCCGCTGCTCGTTGATCTCGCCCAGCTGGGCCCGCAGACGGTTGCGGCGTTCCTGCAGTGCGGCGGTGCGCTCGGTCTGGGACGACTCCTCACCAGCGGCCGACGGCGGGAAACGCACCGCTTCGCGCAGCGCGTCGATCAATGCTTCGCGGCTGGTGAACTCTTCCTGCGGCGGCATCAGTCCCGCGGTGCGGGCCTGGGCCAGCAGCAGGTGCAGCCGGGCGTCGATATCCCCGTCAGCACTCTCCGCCGTCTTCAGCGCCTGCTGCCTGCGCCGCAGCAGGCGCCGCGCGGTCGTCAGCTCGTGCTGCTTTTGCGCTTGGTCCTCGCCGACCGCGCCGAGGAAGTACGGCAGGGTGGCGGCCAGTCGTGCGCCTCCGTCGCGCTCGCCCTGCCGGTGGAAGAGGATGCTGCGTGTGGTGATCTCGTCCTGGTTCTGCAGGCACAATGGCGCCGCGTGTCCCAGATGGACCGCAAAGGGTGCCTGCAAGCTGCCGCGCTGGGGTTCGCTGCGCACATCGCCCAGGCCGATCCTGCGGCCGAGCTGCTGGCGCAGTTCGTCAGAGTCACAGTTGTTCTCCAGCCGCCCGTACGGCAGCGCCTCCAGAGCCGAGCCGAACTCCAGCATCGCCGTGGAGACCGACTTCTTGCCCTTGGCGGGCAGTCGGCGCGCCACGAACGCCCGGGTGTCGGGCAGCTGCAGCACCACCGCCACCCACTCGACGGTCCGGGTGATCGGGCCGACCGAGACGGGGGCGTCGTCACGGCCCAGGCAGAAGTCGACAATGTCCAAAACGATGCTTTTCCCGGTCCGTGAACTGCCGGTGATGATGTTGAGCTCACCCAGCCGGAACCTCAGCTCGCGGACCTTGCCGCTCTTGCTGTAAAGAATCAAAGACCGAAGCTGCACAATGATCAGACCCTCACGCCCAGTAGTGCCAAAAGAGTGGAAGGCTGATCCACGGTCGCCGCCCACTTGCCCACCAGACGCGCCGCCTTCAACACCTCCCGCAGTTCCCCGTCCACCCCGCGCATGGAGACGGGCGCGGCCTGCACGACTCCGTCGCCCACCCGGATCAGCCCGTACCGTATTGCGAAGCGCAGGCCCTCGCGAAGCACCGGCAGTGTCGAGTCGACCCGGGCGCCGAAGCCTGCCAGCAGCGCCGGATGCCGCGCGACCCACGTCGGCAGATGCGTCCGGATGCTGGGTGGCAACGCTTCACGCGTGGAACGGTGCAGCACCAGCACGGGAAGCACCAACGCCAGCGGCCACACCATCGCCCTGTTCCGCTTGAGCGCGTACTCATGGGCGATCACGGCCTGCACCGCGCCCACCAGGGCAGGGTTCAAGAAGGCGGCGACAGCCTGGGGCCGTCTGATGCCGCTAGGCATGGACGGCCCCGACGGTCAGGGCCTTCACCCTCTGCACGAACTCCGGATGCCACCCCACGCGGCCCTCATCCGCCAGGCAGTGGTGCTGACCGCGGTGGAAGAAGATCTGGTCGTACTGATCACGAATCTTCACGGTGACGCTGTCCAGCACCTGCCACAACAGCTCTTCGCCCGCGTCCTGGCGGTCCTGCTCACTCGCATTCGCCGGCAGTCGTCGCGCCATACGAGCAAAGAGCCGCTCCCACTCGTCGACCAGCTCCTCCTGGTAGCGCTCCAGCTCGTCCAGGGCGATCAGGTCGCTGTCCACCCAGGCGATGGCCTGGTTGTAGGCCCGGTAGTAGTCCATCATCGCCTTCTCCAGCTCCGGCCGGCCGAGATTGACCCACCGCAGCTGATGGACGAAGCACTGCTCGCTGTAATCCGCCCCCTCCCGCTGCGCGGCACGCCAGTCACCGCGCTCCACCAGGGTCGGCAGCCGGTCAGCGGTATAGTCGTCCCGGATCTGCGCCACCCGCCGGTACACCGCCTCCACCGAGACACTCGTCCGCCGCTTCTGCAGCATCTCCACGGCCTGGTCATACCACCACGCCCACAACTGCTCCATGAACGCAGCCTGCGGACGACCATCAGCCGGCAGGCCGGAGCGCAACAACTGCCGCACCGCCTGGTCGAGATCGTCGATGCCGAGTGTGCCGTCGATGACCCGCATACGCTCAACGAATGCCGTCCGCTCCCGGACCGGCAAGGCCAAAAAACGCGCCCGCGCCTCCGCGGTCACCTTCGACTCCGAATCAGCCGCAGCCGCCTCAAGCCGCCGCAGCGCCACGGCAGGTTCTCGACTCGCTCCACGCAGGGCGGCCGCCGCCGAGTCCTCGCGGGCCTTCTGGGTGGTGACGAGCGTCAACCACGGCCCGTCCGCATCGCCAGGATCATGGGTATCCATCCACGACCGAATCGTGCGCCACAGATCGTCATCCCGATCCCCCAACATACGCGTCGACCGGGGATGGAACTTGGTCTGCAGCAGATCAACAGGACGATCCGCGACCTCCCACGCCACGTCATCATGCAACTCCAGGCTAATCGCCCCGTCAGGCCGTTCAGACGACCCACGCAGCAACTCCAGCAGCGCCCACTTCGCCTGATACAGGTAGCCCAGAGCGGAGGCTGACGCATCGTGAGAGACCTGAGAAGCCATGATCCATTTTGTTCACATGACACACAATGTGTCTAGACGCATGCAAGCAGTCGCCAAACAAGCAGTAGGAGCCGCAAGGATACAAACAGAAGCACCTCGACATTCCCGCCCAGGTGACGGGCGAAGCACTGCAGCACTCCGCAACCATGAACGAGAACCTCGACGCACAAGCCGCCAAGGAGTTCTTCTCCCGCGCCGTGCCGCGGGAACCCGAGGGCCGAGCCCTTTCACCAAACGCGAGGGGCGGAAGCCATCGGCAGTGGCTTCCGCCCCTCGCGCGCTCGACTGTACCGGCGAGCGAGACAGACTCGGAGGAAACGAAGCGCCACATCCGTCCGTCACCGGTTCCGGCCTGAGCCCACCGCGGGTGATCAGCACCTGCTCCTCCCCCCACCATCGACGGAGTTGGCCACAGCACAGCCACAGGGGGCCATCATGGGGTGCGTGACGACCCCGACACCCAACCAGTGGACAATTGTGCAGCGGCCGGCCGGAGTGGCGAGCCGCCGAAGCGAGATCGCCAGCATGACTGGCTGGGAGATCCGGGATGAGAACGACCACTGGCGGGTGCGTACCGCCGAGTCATACCGCAAGCAGCCGCCGACCCTACTGACCACCCGTCATATACGTGCGAACCAGTTCGATTTCCTCGGAACCCTGGCAGAACAGCCCTCGCGCCTCACCGCGTCCACCAGCGGCGTAGTGATTGAGGAGTCGAGACGGCTGCGGAACATGGACACTCATTCCTCCGATGTCGCACGGTTCCAGCTCAGCTTCTGCCACACGCCCACGGCGCAACTACCCGATGTCATGAGGACGTTCTTCACCGAGGCAGCGAAGCGACTACCGCAGTCCGAGTTGCTGGTCGTGGACGTGGCCAGCCAGCTCTCCGCCCGCTACACCCTCGCCAAGTTCCTACTCACCGCCGAACTGGCGCCCACTCAGCTGCTCGGCGACAGCCTCCCCGCAGGTCGTGCCCTGGCGACAAGCGGCATCTTCGCAGCCGAACTGTTCACCGCGCCCGCACTGCTTACCCTGGCGCCCTACGTTGTTGGCGCGCCTGCGTCCCGGGCTTATGCCGCCGGCGTGTGGCTGTTCGGCCAACCTGTCCGCGGGCTCACATTCCCCACAGACCAGCTCATTGACACCGTCAGGCCGCACGCCGATCGGCTTGACGGGCCACGCCAGCGCGGCGCGCAGAACTCTCCCTCCGTCACCGCCGATCAGACCATGGCCTTCTTTACTTGGTGGACCGCCCAGGTCAATAAGGTTCTGGCGGTAGCCACCGACCCAATCAACTTCGCCGACCGAGCAACCAGCGTCTACAGCCCAGTCAAGCACTGGCAGTACCTTGCCAGCATCGAACGTCTCTTCCGCGATGTCGGCGAGACCCTCGCCGACATCGAGTACAACGAGACGGCCCAGCTCAGGGCGGCATACGACGCGCTCGACACTCTAGAAGGCATGCGCCACGGCGACTTCGACACGTTGGTGACCCCATCACGCGCCGCTCGGACCCTACAGGGCCTCCAGCAGGACCTGCCTCCGAACATCGCGGCCATCGCCGTTCCCGTCTGCCAACGTGCCGTCGACGCCCTCAACAAAGTGAAGGACGGCTTCACCCCGACCAGCACCTACTACACCCCCACCGGTCTTGTCGGCCTTCCTGGAAAGAAGGGCCCCATGAACAAGACCTGGGACCAAGCCACCTCCCTCTACCTGCGACGGGATCGCAACAGCGCCCATTCCTTCCTCAACATGGACGAATGGGAGAAGGTGAAGTTCCCCCCTGATCGTGGACAGCGGGTGGTTACGCTGCGGGGGCGAAGTCTTGCGTCGTCAGTGCCCTGGTTTCGAGTGGGGTGACGTACCCGTAGATGGGGTGCTTGCGTAGACGGGTGCGGTTGTACTCGACCTCGATGAAGCGGAAGACGTCAGCTCGGGCGGCCTCGTGGGACTCCCAGATGATGGTTCCGATCTCCGCTTTCAGCAGCCCGAAAAAGCTTTCGGCTGCGGCGTTATCGTAACAGGAGCCCGTTCTGCCCATGCTCTGCCGCATTT
>NZ_JBSGHG010000074.1:0-7164 GCF_053604275.1 Streptomyces sp. NPDC004051
AGCCCGGACGGCGGTAGCCAGCCACCGCCGTCAGGCCGAGCCCCACAGACCGGCGTCACCTTGCGCCAAGTCACGATCTACGGCTGGAGTACTAGCCTCATTCGCCGTCCGGACCTCCGGGGAAGTGGCGGAGGACCCAGTTCGTCACGGAGCGGAAGGCGCCGGCGAACGCGCCGCCTATCGCTGCCAGTCCCGCCTTCTCGATGAAGTTGGTGTGCCTCCTCGAGGGGGCGGCCTTGTGGGTTTCTTTCTCCTTGACGGGCAGTGCCGGTTCTCGGGCAGCACTCGCCATTGCCCCTGCTGGGGTGTGGTGCGTGGTCATGCCGAGGAGCTTGGACCATTCGGTGGCATGGAGACAGCCGGGAATACGCCAGTCCTCAGTGACACAGGGCAGCGGGAAACCCGCTGACCTGCCCAAACCGCGCGCCTGCGGTGCCGTTCCCCCTATTCCTTCGGGTGGTCCGTCCTACCCGTCGCCTTCCTTGCCCGGTCGCCGAGCCCAACCCGCGCGAGTGGCTGGAGGTCCACCCGGCGCCCCCGGCCGCGTAGGACAGCCCCGGACGCCTCTCCCGTCCCGGCCCCGGAGGGCTGCTGGCCTCCTCTCAACGGCGGCCCCGTCCGGCAGCACGCCCGGGCGGGGCCGCCCCGCGTCCGGGTGATCCGGCCCGCGCGGGCCCGGGGAGCCGCTACGGTGCTCCTCGTGGCAGGACGCGCACGCCACACGCCGCCGCTCCCGGCGCCCACGCCGCCCGGGGAGCACCGCCGGCCAAGGTCCCCGGGGGCCCGCGAGGTTCAGTCCTGCTGTCGGCTCCCTCACGGATGACCGGCGGACGCGTGGGGCCGCCGAAGCCTGGAGGACCGGATGCCGAAGAGGCAGAGCACCGCCGCTCGCCGCGCCCGAGCAGCCGCCCGCGCCGGGGCGAAGTACACCACCGCCCTGCGCGCCGAGGAGACCGGCCCGGCCCCGGCTCCGCGCACCTTCCCCGGGAACGGCGGCCCGTGGGTGTCGTCGTGGACCGGCGACTCGCACAACGACGTCAACCCTGCCTGTGGGCACCACCTCCGGGCCCTGTGCGGGGGCTGCGGGGTCTGCACCTCCTGTGACGGCTGCTACTGCGCGGAGGCCGCCGAGGAGGCCCGTATCGACGCGGAGATCAGCCGGGCCTACGTGCACCACTCGGAGCACGACGACCACACCGCCGGCTGCTACCTGTGCGAGGGGGAGCGCGACCGGTCCGAGGGCTACGCCCGGTGCTGGAAGTGCGGGCTCGCTTTCCCCGACGGCCGCTTCGACCTGACCAGCCACCAGCCCGGTTACTGCTTCCGCCTGTACGCGCAGCCGTCCGGCATCGACTGGTCGTATCTCCGGGGCCAGGACGTCCGGCTCGTCGGCACGCACTACACGATCACCGGGCACGTGCCCGTCGACCAAGAGGCGCCCGACCCGGCCGACCTGATGCCGCACCTGACGATCGTGCGGACGGATGAGGGCTACGAGGGCGAGACGGGGCCGTTCAACCCGCGCGAGTGGCTGGAGGTCCACCCGGCGCCCCCGGCCGCGTAGCGCAGCCCGAGGAGACCGAAGGGCCCGCCGACCTCCGAGGCTGGCGGGCCCTCTCGCGCACCAGGAATGGGCACCGAACGTCATTCCTCCATCTCGTACAGTGACCAGCTACCGAATCACCCAGGAGGAATCCATGGACACCCTCATGCAGACCCCAGCGCGCCGGGTCCGGCACGCCTGTCTGATCACTACTGCCACGGAGGGAATCGCCCAGTGCGCCGAGGCGGCGGCGGGGGTCTACCGCCCGCACACCGAGGGGGAACCTGGTCAGCCGGTGCGGGTCCCCTCCGTGGAGACGTTCGCCGACTTCGCCCGGAAGGCGGCCGCCGAGCTGGACGCCGCCGTCACCAAGGATGCCGCACGCTGGCCGCAGGCGGCCGAACGGGAGCGTCGGGAGGCGGAGGCCACGGCGCAGCGCCGTGCGGTCCTGGCGGAGGCGGAGAGCGTTCTCCTCGGTACGGATGGCCCGGTGCCTCTGCCGACCCCGGCGCAAGCGGCCGCGGTGGACCTGGTCGGGGCCGGGGAGGCGTTCCTGGACGCCATGCGCACCGGCGCCGACGCGCTCGCCGTGCTGGCGAGGCTGACCGGTGACGGGTCGTACGGCACTGCCGAGATCATGGACGAGGCGGTACGGCTCGCCGCGGGGGCCGCGTGCATCGACCTCCAGGAGGCCGCCGGGATGGAGCACCCGGACGAGGCGGCCTACAAGGTGATGAGCGCGGTCCGCTCGCTCGCCCTGGTGGTGCAGCTCGCGAGCATCGACCTCGACTGATCCGAGCAGACCGAAGGGCCCCGCGCCGGGAGAGCCGACGTCGGGGCCCTTCGTCATGCCGCCGCCCGGCCCTCGGGGTGCGCGGGCCGGGCGGCGGTGCTGGAGACCGGAGCGAGGACGCGGCGGCCGCGTGGGCGGAATGCCGGCGCACTCCCTCGTGGCGGGGACGGGGCGCCCGTACCGTAACGATCCGCGGCCGTGCCGACCGGGTGATTGGCACTGCCGTCGCTGAACAGTCCGCCGGGCGACCGGCTGGAGGTCGTCTCCGAGTGGGACGCCGACACCCCGTATCAGTCCTGGCGGCCGCAGATCCTCGTGCCGCCGACGTTCCGGCAGGCGTCCGCGCCCCGGACGTTCGTCGTCGTGAACCAGAAGGGCGGCGCGGGCAAGACCACCAGCGCCGTGGAGCTCGCGGCCGCGTGGGCGGCGGCCGGCCTGCACGTGCGCGTCATCGACGCCGACCACCAGGAGGCCGCCCTGTCGGTGTGGCTGGTGCCGCAGTACCCGGAGGGCAGCCCCCGGCATTCACTGCGGTCCCTGTTCTTCGACGAGTGCAGCCTGGCGGAGGCGACCTACCCGACGCTGTTCGCCGGGGTGGACGTCGTGCCCTCCGGGGTCGACCTGTCGCGCGTGGAGTACGAACGGCCCATCGGTGCGGAGCAGGCCCTGGCGGCCGCGATCGCCCAGGAGGCGGAGGAGGCCGGCGGCCGCTCCCCGTACGACGTGACCCTGATCGACGGGGCGCCGTCCCTCGGGCTGGTCACAGTCGCCGCGCTCACCGCTGCGGACGAGGCCCTGGTACCCATCAAGGTGGGCGGGCTGGACATGAAGGGGATGGCGTCCCTGCACCGCACGATCCGCAGCGTGCAGAAGAAGACCAACCCGAAACTGCGCGTCGGGGCGGTCCTGCTGACCGCGTGGGACAAGAGCGGCTTTGCCCGGCAGCTCGCCACCAAGGTGAGCCAGGACTACCCGGAGGCGGCCGTCATCCCGATCCGGCGCAGCATCCGCGCGGCGGAGGCGCCGCTCGCCGAGCAGCCGATCCGCCTGTACGCGCCCGAGGCGGCCCCGGCCGGGGACTACGACCAGGCCGCCGCCGTCATCCTGCCGAGGGAGGGCGCAGCGTGAGCCGCCGTCGCGCGCTGAACCTCCCCTCCGCCGTCAGCAGCGAACCGGACGACCAGGACGACGAGGGCGTGTTCGGCGGGGACTACGAGCCCGGGCAGTACGCCTTGTCGACGCGTGGGACGTCCGGCGGCGGGAGCGTCGTCGCCGAACTGACCGGGGCGGACCTGTCGACGCCGGTCACGGTTGCCCAGCTCCCCACGCCGTACGACGTCGAGGAGACCGTCACGGCGCCGCTGAACGAGCACGAGCGCGGACACCTGGCCGTGTGTGAACAGGCGCTCCACGGGTTCCGGAAGTCGGTCGTCGTCGCGGGCAAGGCGCTGGAGGTCATCAGCCGCGGCCGCCTCTACCGGGAGACTCACGGCACGTTCGTGGAGTACCTGGACGACGTATGGGCGATCCGGAAGTCACAGGCGTACCGGATGATCGAGGCGTGGCCCGTCGCCGCCGCGGTGTCCCCAATTGGGGACATCAACGAGGGCCAGGCGCGGGAGCTGCGGCCGGTCCTCCAGGCGTACGGCCAGGAGGCGGCCGTCGCCCTGTACCGCCAGGTGAAGGAGCTACGCGGCGACCGGCGGGTGACGGCGGCGGACCTGGCCGAGGCCCGCGCGCTCCTGCCCCCGCCGACGCGGCTCGCCCGGCCGGACCAGGTGCGCGACGTCCTCACCGTGGCGGCCGCCGAGGGCCGCGCGCCCCGCCTCGCCCCGCCCGCCCCGCAGGTGCCGGCGCAGGCCTCCGGCGAGCACCAGGCCGACCAGGCTGACCAGGGCGGCGTCAGTCAAGACGAGGTGGACGAGGGCGCGGAGGCCATCACCACCATGGAGGCCGCGCTCGCACAGCAACGGCAGATCTATGACCGGGTGGGCGGCGGAGTCCTCGCCGCGGCCCTGCTGTACGACCCGGGCCGGGGCGAGCATCTGCGGCGCGAACTGCGGCAGTTCGCGAACCGGACGGCGTACCGGATGCGCGACACCTCCGAGGGCCAGGAGGCGGACGACGCGTAGGCCCGTCCGGGCGACTGCTGCGTCCGGCTGTCGGTGCCGGATGGAACACTGCCCGGCGCAGGGGTGGGCCTGGCCCCTGCGGGTCCTCTCGTCGGGGGACCGGTCGGTTATGGGCGATGGGATGGGCCCGGCGCAAGGTGCGGCGCCGGGCCCTCGCCATGTTCGGCCCCAGGGCCCGTGGTGGTCAAGGGGTCCCCCTTGGGCGGCCTGCGTTCGCCGGGCCGGTAGTGTGCGAAGGAGGTACGGGGACGGACGGGCCAGCCCGGGGGCAGTGGGCCGGGGAGGGCGCACGTGATGACGACCCTGATCACCGAGGTGGCGCTGATCATCGCGCTGGCGTCGTTCGCGCAGGCGCTGAGCGGCTTCGGGTTCGCGCTGGTGGCCGTGCCGCTGCTGGCCCTGCTGACCAGCCCCCAGAACGCCATCGTCGTGGTCACCTCGCTGGGACTGGTGCTCTCGCTGACGGTCTGCGTCCACCAGAGGGACCACGTCAATGTGCGCACCGCGAGCCTGGTGAGCGGAGCGGGCCTCGTGGGCATGCCGCTCGGGCTGCTCGCGGTGACGGTGCTCAGCGCGGGTGCGCTGTCCGTCCTCATCGCCGGTGCCGTGCTGGGGTTCGCCGTCCTGATCGGCCGTGGCATGACCTTCCGGCGCGGGACGGGCCCCACGGTCGCCGCGGGTTTCGCCAGCGGGGCGCTGCTGACCTCGACCGGGATGAACGGGCCGCCGTTGGTCGCCGCTTTCCAGGCCATGGGGCTGGCGCCCCGTGAGTTCCGGGCGACGCTCCAGGCCACGTTCTGCGTACAGAACGTCCTGGCCCTCGCGGGATTCTTCGCCGTCGGCCGGCTGACCCCGGACAGTCTGCTGCTGGCCGGCGCGGGGCTCCCCGGCCTGCTGGCGGGCTGGTGGTGCGGAGACCGCGTCTTCGCCCGTACGGATTCGGCGCGCTTCAAGAAGATCGTCCTGGGGGTGCTGGTCGCCAGCGCCTGCGTGTCGCTGTACCAGGCCGCGCTGAGCTGACGCGCGAGGCTGATTGCGAGCCCGGCACACCGCCGACCGCTCCGGCGAACGGCAGACGGGCATGTGGCGGAGAGTGACGAGCCGTCCGGGCCTGTCGCGGCGATTTCATGGCGCGCTGGAGGCAAGCATCCGGCCGCCCGCGGCTCGTAGACGACAGCTCTGCTGATGCTGATGTCGCTGGCAGTCCGGGGACAGCTCAAGCGTGGTCACAAGCCGTCGACGTCGGCGCCCTGCCAGCTCTCACGCAGATACTCGTAGACGGCTTGTTCGAGCACACGGAAGGAGCGGCCGACGCGGATGGCCGGTAGATGCCCACTGTTGACCAGCCGGTAGACCGTCATCTTGGAGACACCCATGATGCTGGCGACTTCACCCACCGTCAGTAAGGGAATCTCACTCAGTGGCCGCTCCCCGCCGCGCCGGGGAGCGTGGCTCCCGAGGCTGGGCCGGGCCGAGGTGCTGCGGGGCGCCCTGGAAGGGGCTAATGGCTGTTCCTGGTCCGACGTCTCACGACTGGCTCGCTCGTGCAGGGCGGCCAGCCGGGCGCGGGTGTCGTTCTCGTCTGTCCACAGTTCAGAGACGGCAGTGGCCGTACCGTGCAGGTGGCGCTCGATGCTCATCGTTCACCTCCGCTGACGTCCGCAAGAGCGATTTCCAGGGTGTCACGGCCGAGACGCAGGCAGGTCTTCACGGTGTTCACGGACACTCCCATGACGGCTGCAATCTCGTCGTTAGGTAAGTCGAGTTGCCAGCGCAGCGCGATCGCCGTGCGTTGTCGGTCGGGCAGTTTGCGCACCGCCTCAAAAAAGACCAGCTCCCTCTCCCTCAACCCTAGGTCGTCTGGCCCCGAGCTCTGCGGCAGTTCGCCGGGGTCAGTACTCAGACCATGCCGCTGGCGGGAGGCTTGGACGCGCTGCAGTCGCTGGCCGGCCACCTTGAACAGCCATGCCTGCGGCTTCTGCAGATGGTTGACGAAGTCCCAGTAGGTGTGTGCGGCCAGCATCGTCTCCTGGGCCGCATCGTCGATGACCGCGTGGTCCCCCTCAAGCCACAGCAGATAGCGTCTGACCTGCGGTTCCCAGCGCAGGAAGAACTCGTCGAATTCATCTGCGCGGCGGGCTATAGATTCACCTGCACGGGCCATGGGTCGCCCCCCTCCTGCCGCCCGGGTCAACGCGTCCGACTGGGAGTACCAGTGCGTTCCCCGATGACCGTCCGCCGTCCGTGGACGACATCTTCCACCTGAACCCGGCGGTCCGGCAGCCTGCGCAACAACACCGAGAGGGTGGCGCGCCGCTCGCGCTCCATTCCGTTGGCGGTCCGTCCACGGGCCAGTTCGTGGAGCACGTCCCACAGTCCCGCGCCGTTCTTCCGGGGCCGCAAGACCAGCCCAAGCAGGACGATCGCCACTGAACCGCCCGCCGCGTTCAACACCTCCGGACCCACCAGCACTCCATTCGTGATCGGCCGGGACCCAGCGCCCCGACTCTGCCCACTACAGGCATCGCGGGACGGGAAAGGGTGAACGCCGCATGAGATATCCAGTGTGGCGCTGGTCACGTTCTACACCTGGGCTAGGGGCAATACCGGTGACTTTGGTGGGTTCTGGTCGTTGGATGGGGTGTGCCAAGGCCGGGTCAGGTGAAGTCGTCGGGGGTTGATCGGTTCTCGGATCG
>NZ_JBSGHG010000075.1:0-6899 GCF_053604275.1 Streptomyces sp. NPDC004051
GCCGGTCGTCGGGCCTTCGATGACGAGTTGATCGCCGAGGTGAGCTCGCATGATCGCCGCCCTTTCCTCAAGATACCGATGTGCAGTTGCCCCCCTGACTCGACCTTCACGAAGGATCGCCGGGTAACGGAAGGGGCGGGCACCGGCCTGTCGCAGCCGCACGGCGCGTCGGCCGGCCCCGCCGCCCTCAGCCGGTGATCTCGATGCGGTGCGGCTTGGCCTTCTGTGCCTTGGGGACGCGCACCGTGAGGACCCCGCCGGTCAGCTCCGCGGTGATGTGCTCGGCGTCGACGTTCGGAGGCAGACTCGTGCGGTAGTCGAACCGCCCGACGTGCCGGGTCCGCCGGCGGACCACACCCGTGCGTTCCCTCTCCTTGATCTCGCCGTGGACGTCGAGCTCGCCGTCGCCGACCTCCACGGTGATTTCGTCCTTGTCCACGCCGGGAAGTTCCAGCTCCATCAGGTAGGCGTCCTCGGTGTCCTCGACGTCGGCCAACGGCGCCCACGCCTCGGCTCCGGCCTCGGGAAAACCGCGGCCGGGGAAGGTGGAGTGCATGAGCTGATCCATGCGGGTGCGCAGCTCCTCGAGTTCCCGGAGGGGGTCCCATCCGGAGAGCGAGTCCCTGCCGCGGTGTGCGGGAAGCGTCATCGGTCTTCCTCCTTGGTTTTCGATCCACAGCGCATCCGGCCGCAGAGACGGATCCGCTCCTCACGAAGCCGGGGACCTGGGCGGGCGTCCGACCCACAAGGTGTCCCCGACCGGGGCGCGGACCGGGTCACGTGGACCACCCGACTGCCGGGCGGGGGCCCGGTCGCGTCGTGCCCGTGCCCTCGACGTCGCGCTCGGCGATGTCCACCAACTGCCGGCCCAGGTCCTGCAGCGCCCGGCCCGCCGCCAGCTCGTCACCGATCTCCGGCACGTCCGTGTCCGCCGGATTCCGGCGTGCGGTGCCGTGCCCGGTGAGCACCGTGGTCCCGGTGTCGACCACCGCGCGGGCCTTTGTGGTTTCCCCCTCCTCGAAGAGGTAGAGGCGAGCCTTCCATTCCAGGGTGTGCGACATCCGCTCTCCTCCTCAGCTCGGAACGGACCTGTACGGCCCGGACGCAGCTCGTTCGGACATCCCGTGCCGTGTGGCGGGTGCTCCCGTCTGCTGTGCGATACGGCGCCGGACCCGGTCGGCGAGCGCGCGCAGCCGCTCGGAGGGCATCGCCCGGGGCGCTACGGGGGCCCGGATCCGGCGGGCGGACGGCGGCAGCGCGGCCAGGTCGGCGGCGAACCTCTCCCGGCACTCGTCGAGCGTGGACCTGCCACCGGTGCGCTGTCCGTGGTGCATCACCGTCTCCAACAGCGGCGTGCCGTCGAGCGGTGGCCGCTCGTCGGCGAGAGCGAGCACGTCGGCACGGCCGGGACGACGGAACACCTGCTTCCGGCCGGGCGCCGTGACCTTGGCCGAGGAGAGTTTCATGACCGGTCGCCCGTCGTACTCCACCATTTTGTAGGCCGAGTCCAGATACGGCGCGTCGGCCGAGACCCCGATGCGCGTGCCGACCGCGTACACGTCGATCGGCGCTCCGCAGCGGACCAGATCGTCCACCGCGTACTCGTCGAGACCGCCGCTGACGGTGATCCGCACGTCCGGCAGGCCCGCCTCGTCGAGGATGGACCGGGCCCGCACCGCCAGGGCTCCCAGATCACCGCTGTCCAGGCGCACGGCGCAGCCCGGCCCGCGGTTCAGGTCCCGCAGCACACGTGCCGCGATGCGGGCGCCCTCCTCGGTGTCGTAGGTGTCCACCAGGAAGGTGACGGGGCCGGGGTGGGCCCGGGCGAACGCGCGGAACGCGTCTTCCTCGGTCGGGAAGGCCTCTACGTAGGAGTGGGCCATCGTGCCGACCGCGGACAGGTGCAGGGCCGTGGCCGCGGCCACGTTGCTGGTCCCCGCGAAACCGACCATGGAGCCGAGCCGAGCGGCCTGGAAACCGGCCTGGGGGCCGTGGGTCCGCCGCAGGGAGAAGTCCACGACCGGGCGCCCGGCCGCCGCGATCACACAGCGCGCGGCCTTCGAGGCGATCATCGTCTGATGGCTGAGCAGGTTGAGCACGTACGTCTCGGCCAGCTGGGCCTGCGGCAGCGGAGCGGTCACCTCCAGCAGGGGCTCCCCGGCGAGTACGACCCGACCCTCCGGTACCGCCCGCACGGTGCCGGTGAACCGCAGGCCGAGCAGGGGCTCCAGATCGCCCGGCGGGCGGTGCAGCGCGGCGGCGAAGGCGTGGACGTCCTCCGGACCGACCTGCAGGCCGGACAGGTGATCCAGGGCGGACTCCAGCCCCGCGGTGACCAGGAAGCCCCGTCCGGACGGCAGATCGCGAACGAAGAGGCTGAACGTCGCCGGCCCGGTCATCCCCTCCCGCAGGTAGGACATGGCCATCGTCACTTCGTACAGGTCGGTGGTCGTGGCATCGGACATCAGCACCACCTTCTCCATCCCGTTCCGTTCGCCCGAGCATCACCGGCGGAATCGGCCGGTCCACATGGGCTCCACCAGGTCCCACTCGGCGTCCCACTGCGCGAACCTTCTCCGGTCCAGCACGTGGCGTATTCCTGCCCGCGTCACGAAGGCCCCGGTCGCCACACTGATCACCGCCATGCCTCCGACGAACCAGCCATCGGTCACGGCTCGGGTCCCGGTCAGCGGCGGGCCGACGACGGTTCCGCCCCGGTCCACCCACACCCGCACGGTGGAGCCTTCGGACGTATCCGGCTTCACGAGGACGGTTACGGTCCGCACCGTGCCCCTGCTGTCGGTCCAGCGGACCTGCGCCTGCGCCTTCACCGTCCGGCCGGCATCCTCGGAGACCGACATCACCCTGGCACCGACCTGCTGCCGCTCGGCCGACTGGGCCCGCACCGTGCGCATCGACGACTCGTACGCTGCCTGCCCGCAACGAATCCCGCCAACGGCAGTCCGACGACAAGGACGATCACCAGCACGCGACGCATCCAGAACTCGACCCGGTCCGACGTACGGATCAGGGGGTTCCGCCCTCGGAGGGCCTCATTCCCGCGCGGTGGCAGCGGACCGAACGCGTACGGTGAATGTCGGGTACTCATCGTCAAGCCTCCAGCGGATCGCTGGTCGCTTCACTTTCCACCGTCGGACGACGGCGGGTCTCGGTCACTGGGCCGAAGGTCCCTGACAGGCGGTCCTTCAGGCCTTGTGAGTCGGCTCCCGGCGTGGTTTCCTCCGACGTATCGGCACGACCGCGACCGGACACGGTGCGTGATGGAGCAGGGCGTGGTTGATCAGGCCGAGTTGCAGGCCGGTACGGGCATGCCGCTCACCTGCACCGACAACGAGCAGATCCGCTTCCGCCGCAGTCTCCAACAGCGCCTGTCGCGCCGATCCCTCGACCACCCGGCGTGTCACGTCGGTCTCCGGGTACTGCTTCTCAGGGTTGCGCAGAGCGTCGTCGAGCACCTGTGCCGGTGGGCGACGGTGGGTCTCGAGGACGTACCACGGTCCGGGGAGAGGTTCGGAGAGTGCGCCGAGCGGCGCACTCCAGGCGTGGACCGCTACGAGTTCGCAGTGCCGCACATGAGCCTCGCGGAAGGCGAACCATACGGCCGTGTCGCTTCCCTCACCGTCCTCGACCCCCACGACGACGTTCCCGAACCGGCCGGCCCGGTGCTCCTGTGAGCCACGCACGACGATGACCGGACAATCCGCCCGCGCCGCCACCGCGAGGCTGACCGAACCCAGAAGCAGCCCGGGGAGTTCCCCGAGCCCTCTGGACCCGAGCACCAGCGCGAAGGCCTTGTGTCCCTCGTCGACCAGGGCGGAGGCCGCGTCGTCGCGCAGCACTTCGCTCGACACCCGCACGCCGGCGGCGCCCCCTCCGGCCCGTTCCGAGGCAGCGGTGATCAGGCCGGACGAGTCCTGGCCCGGCGCCGCCGCGTGCAGCAGGTGGAGCGGCACCGCGTACCGGGCCGCCTCGTCGACTGCCCAGTCCACCGCCTCCAGGCTCGACTCCGACCCGTCGACCCCGACCACCAGGGGCATCACCACAGCCACACCTCATCCCTTGCCGGACTCCACCTTCGAGCTCCGACCCCCCATCGGGTCCGCGTGCGCCGCAGAAGAGTTTGCGGTAACTCTCGAATGAGTGGCAGGCACTGTACGGCCTGCCGACGCTTCCGGAGGGGCGACCCCGGTCATCGTCATGTCCAGTTTCTTACGAGACGGAGGCAGGCGCCATGGAGCCTGTGATCACCGTCGGCCTCGACGGCTCACCCGAGAGCCTTGCCGCTGCTCGCTGGGCCGCGGACGAGGCCGAGCATCGCAAGCTGACGCTGCGCCTGTTGCACGCGTGGCCCATGCTCGCGCCGGAACCCACCAAGGCGCCCCCCGAGATCGACCAGAACTACTGGGCGAAGCGGCTGGTGCACAACGCACAGGCGGAACTTCAAAGGCGCCATCCCGGTCTCGTCATCGTCGGCAACCTGGTTGCCGACGAGGCCCAGGACGCGCTGTTGCACGCGGCGTCGGAGTCCGAGATGACCGTGCTCGGTTCGCGGGGGCTGGAGCTCGTCGAGAGCTACTTCCTCGGCGACATCAGCATGTCCGTCGCGGCACATGCCGAGCGGCCGGTGGTCCTGGTCCGTGCCGGAACCCGCGCAGAAGTGCCGCCGGCCGCACCGGGTGGGACAGGCGATGTCGTGGTCGC
Organism: Streptomyces sp. NPDC004051; assembly: GCF_053604275.1. Taxonomy (NCBI): domain Bacteria; kingdom Bacillati; phylum Actinomycetota; class Actinomycetes; order Kitasatosporales; family Streptomycetaceae; genus Streptomyces; species Streptomyces sp. NPDC004051. The sequence goes on from NZ_JBSGHG010000075.1 coordinate 4,723, forward strand.
GCTGAAGCTGCACGGCCCCTGCGACGACCTGCTCGGGTTCGCCTTCGCTGCGGCCTCGGCGCGGAATGTGCCGCTGCGGGTCGTGCACGGTCGGAGCCTGCCCGTGCACGCCTACGTTCCCTGGGGGGTGGACCACGACGTCGCCGAAGGCATCGCGCAGGACGCGAGGAAGCAGCTGGACCAGGTCCTTCGCCCCTGGTGTGAGAAGTTCCCGCGGGTGGAGGTGGCCGACGGCATCGGGCTGGAAAGCCCCGCCAGGGCGGTCCTGCGGTCCGCCGGGAGCGCCGGGCTGCTGGTCGTCGGCCGACGTCGGCACCGCCGCGTTCCGGCACCGCGCCTGGGCCCCGTCGCCCAGGCGGCCATCCATCACGCACGCTGCCCCGTCGCCGTCGTCCCCCATGACTGAGCCCGATGACCCGAGGGGAGCGAGGCCAGTCGCACACCGGATGGACGCGTCCGTGCTCCGGTCGGGTCCCGGCCCCGACGGTGCGACGTCTCCGCGCGCGGAGCTGCACGAGACGCACACCGCGATCGTGCTCCTCTTCGGCGATCACGCCTACAAGATCAAGAAACCGGTCGATCTGGAGTTCCTGGACTACACCACGGTGGCGGCCCGCCGGGCCGCCTGCGAACAGGAGATCGCCCTCAACCGCCGCTTCGCCGCGGACGTCTACCTGGGCCTGGGCGAGATCCGCAGCCCGCACACGGACGTGGCCGAACCGCTCGTCGTGATGCGCCGCATGCCGGCGGACCGCCGCCTGTCCCGGCTGGTACGAGAGGGCGTCGCCGTCGACGACGTCCTGCGGGCCGTGGCCCGACAACTCGCCGCACGCCACGCGGACGCGCGCCGCAGCCCGGAAGTGGACGCACAGGGAACCCGCGACGCTCTGTCCTCGAGGTGGGAAGCGAGCTTCGCACAGGTCCACGCCTTGGCCGAAGACGTCTCCTTGCCCGACGGCGTCGACGAGGTCGAGCGGCTGGTGCGCCGCTATCTCGTCGGCCGCGAGCACCTGTTCACCACGCGTATCCGGCAAGGACGGATCGTCGACGGCCACGGCGACCTGCTGGCCGAGGACGTCTTCTGCCTCGACGACGGCCCCCGCATCCTGGACTGCCTGGAGTTCGACGACCGCCTTCGCCACGTCGACGGCCTCGACGACGCCGCCTTCCTCGCCATGGACCTGGAACAGCTCGGCGCCCCGGAGCCCGCGGCCCACTTCCTCGCCCGGTACAGCGAGTACTCCGGCGACCCCGCGCCCCCGTCCCTGTGGCACCACTACGTGGCCTACCGCGCGTTCGTCCGCGCCAAGGTCTCCCTGATCCAGTCACGCCAGGGCGCGCCCGGTGCCGAGGCGGTGTCCCGGCGGCTGGTCACGGCGGCGCTGCGCCACCTGCGCACCTCCGCCGTCGGCCTGACGCTCGTGGGCGGGCTCCCGGGCAGCGGGAAATCCACGCTCGCCGGTGCCTTGGCCGACCGCCTGGGTGTGACCCTGCTGAGCAGCGACCGCCTCCGCAAGGAGCTGGCAGGCCTCCCGGCGGAGCAGCCCGCAGCGGCCGGTTACGGCGAAGGCCTGTACACACCGGAGCGGACCGCCAGGACCTATGCCGCGCTGCTCGACCGTGCGTCCGCCCTGTTGTCCTCCGGCGAATCCGTCGTCCTGGACGCCACGTGGTCCGACACGGGGCAACGCGAAGCCGCCCTGCGCACGGCCGAACGCACCGGCGCCGACCTGGTGGCCCTGCACTGCCAGGTCCCCGGCGATCTGTCGGCGGCCCGACTGATCACGCGTGCCCCCGGAGCGTCCGACGCCGACCTCGCCGTGGCCACCGCCATGGCCGCCGGGGAGCCACCGTGGCCCGAGGCCGTCACGGTCGACACCAGTGGCCCCCTGGAGACCGCGGTCGTCCAGGCGCTGGCAGCCCTGCGCCCGTGGGGCACCGGCCAGGCCCCGGTGTTCCGCCGCCCCTACGTGCGGCCGTACTGACGGACACGGGGGGTGCGGACATTCCGTGTTGCCGGGGAGCCCCCCGGGGGTGACGGTGGAGAGGAGCCGGCAAAGAGGGGGGCGAGGGAGGGAGCAAGCATGCGAGGGCTCGTCTACCACGGCCCGGCACAGACCTCCTGGGACACGGTGCCGGACCCCGTGATCGAGGCCGACACCGACGCGGTCGTCCGC
>NZ_JBSGHG010000076.1:0-6874 GCF_053604275.1 Streptomyces sp. NPDC004051
CCCACAGCCTGACATCCGCAAGGTCCCCACCCATGACCACACCAACGACCGATCTGGTCAGCAGTCACGCCAAACACCGTTGCAGTACTAGAGCCTAGTGCTGTGCAAGGGCTCCCGGGGTTCATCTATCTGCCTGCGGCATCCTGCAAGGAGGGCACCTCCGGCTGGAGCTCCTCCGTCGATGCCGAGGTAGGTACCCCGGTCGTCCGCGAGCACGGTGACACCGCGGCCCCCAGATCGTCCAGGCGCCCAATCGGACCCAGCGGTGCGAACATAAGGGTGGCCGAGCCCGGGTGTACGACGCCTCCCGCCTGAGGGAGGCGTCGTACACATCCCGCAGCCGGACGTCAGCGCGGTCCCGGGTGGGGCTCGGCTGTCGCATCTGCGGCCGGCGTGCCTGGAGTAAGACCAGTTCGCTGCCTGAAGCGCCGCCTGACGCTGCGCGCTGCGGCCAGCGTGAGTGCTACCGCGAGGCTCGCCAGATATTCGGCTGCGGCTGCGCTGAGGATGTTCACTGGCCGGCCGCCGGCACCGGGGCGGACGGGCCTGCCGCAGCACGGTGGTGCAGTCCCAGCCGTCTGAGCTTGCGGCGCACCCGGTTGCCGAACGCATCCGGATCGTCGGCGCCGCCCAGAGCCGCGGCCTGGGCCCATGTCACGCGCTGCGTACCGTAGATCATGGCTACGGCTCTCTCCGCGGGTGCCAGATCCGCGAGCACGGCAAGGACGCGGCAATCGTCCACCTCGCTGTGCAACAGGCCGTCCTCCGGGCGCCGGTCATCGCTGACCACATCGTTCAGTGACACTCCCGACGCGACAGGGTCCCCCAGCAGCCGCACCGTGCGGCCGCCGGATTTTCGCTCCCAGAGCGGCTGCAGATAGCGATGTTCCCATTCGGTATGACGGTGGAGCAGCTCCATGATCTCGGCATCGCCGTTCAGGTGATGGCCAAGAGCCTCAACCCAGTTACCCAGCAGGGCCATCTCCACGGCCGCGCGCCACGCTTTCGGCCTGCCAAGATTGAGCCACGTCCGAGAGAACTCGTCCACGGCTGCCGTATCACCCTCGATACAGGCGTTACGTGCCACAAGCGCGGCCATGACGGCTTCGCGGGTGGTGAATGCTTCCGAGCCGCTGAGCTGTTGGGCGAGCGTGTGCAGGACGGCAGCGATGAAATTCACGGGGGAGTGCCTCGCGTCGGTGTCCCTTCTCCGCCCCCTTTCCATCAAGGCGATCATGACGTCCTGGACGAAGGCCTCGTCCTGTTCCTGATTGACGTTCACGGCGTGATCGGGCAGACCCCGCGTCCTCCACGTGCGCGCCATCTCATACAGGTGGCGCACGACAGCCCTGCGGGCTTCCTCACCGGCGCCGGGCGCAGGTGTGGTCAGTTGCTTGGCCATCCGGCGCAGCCGCTCGAGCACCCGGGAGGCCGCAGGCCGAGCCTGCGCCAGCCAGGTCCCGCGATGCACGGGCACCGGTTCAATCCGCACCGCATACACGGCTTCGTGCACGGTCTTTTTCCTCGGGCTCGGCCGGTTGAGAGCCGGGCAGCGCACTTGCCCATCGCGGGGGCAGTCCGGGCACAGGTAGCGAAGGCGGGCGTTCCGGTCCATCAACTGCTCCTGCGCATAGCGGAGAAACCGGATGGTCCGCAACGCCAGCGCCTCGTCCTCGGGCGGGAAGTTTTCGATCGGTGAGGCGAAGGGGGCGGGCAAGCGGGTGGCCCGGTCCTGGGTGTCGACCAGCAGGCGAAGTACCCAGCTCTCCAGCGCGGCATGAAGCGCCGGGACTCCGACGCGGTCATCGTCCTCGAGATCCGAGTAACACAGCAGGGCCATGTGATGTGCTCCTTACCTGTAGCGCGTGATGAGGCTGCTATCCCTAAGGGCCGGCCTGGAGGTAAACCGGCAATCACCTCCCACTTTTCCCAAGTGATCTGCGTCACACTGTGATGCTGTGAAGGTCCGCCTCCCGGAACCCGGGACGCACCACGCCGACGCGGCGGCGACACACGGGACGAGGCTGCGTTCAGCGATTGACCACACCCTTCATCCACCACCCGGTGCTCCCCACCCGCCAACAGCAGACCGCGTCGGCGAGCGTGCGGGAGGTGGGCGGGAGGCGACTGGGGAAGCAAAGACGGCTCGGGCAGACACTGCGAAGCGTAAAGTCCGGAATGGGCGATGGGCGGCGTTGTCAGTGGTGCCTGAGACAGTGGTGGAGTGCGCAGCCAGGCAGAGCAATTATTCGATGATGCAGTGAGGACCGGCCGTAAGAATGCCGTCACGATGGAGATGGCCCGCCGTCACTGTCTGAACATGACGTTCACCGAGTTCGGCGGCCAGGGGATGGCCGAGGCGGCCACCGGCTTGCCGATCAACACGCGGCAGGTGGGCTGCCTCGTGGCGCATGGCGGTGCCGGCGCGAACCTGGACTGGATTGCTGGGGAGTTCTACGAACAGCACTGCGTGGGCTGCTCCCACCGCCGTCCGACGGGCGACGTGCCGAACCTCGCCACGGTCATGGACGAACACAAAGAGGCCGCAGCCAGAGCTGAGGAGGCCGAACGAGCGGAAACGGCGAAGCGGCACCGCGCCTGGGAGCAGCGTGCCGAGGACCGCCGGGGCGCGCAGGCGTCATCGGATCCAGCGATGACCAGTGCTCTGGACGACATCGGCGTCCTAGACCAGGAGCCTGGTACGGAACGGGACCGAGAGGCCTGCGACGGTGCACTGCGGCGATTGACTGCACTGGCCGAGCGGGCGCCGGAGACCTTCACCACCGCGGTGATCGCGTTGGCCCTGGACCTGGTGACCGACGTCCACGTCTCGGAGCTGCTGACGCCGCTGCGGCACGTGGCCCGCGTCCGCCGCGAGCACGCAGCGAATGTCCTGCAAGCGGCCCTGACCACCTTGCGGCGCAGTCCTGTTGCCGAGGCCGGCCGCTGCCTGACCGACCTGCTGAGTCCCCACGATGCGGACCAGGTCGACGAGCCAGTGATCCGGTCCCTGGTGTACCTCGCTGAGCCGCAAAGCCGACGCTTCGGGTTCCGCGAAGGCGGAACCCGAGACGCCAGCGCTCTTCGTGTGGCAGCCGGAGCCGCCCCTCACGCCGTGGCCCATGTGCTCACCGGCATGCTGCTGGCCCCACGGCCGTCCGAGTCGCTGGTGGTCCCGCCCGGAGTGCGGTCCACCCCTCAGGCAGGACGAGAGCTGGAGACTGACCGGCGTGCTGCCGCGGCCGCCGTGCAGGCCCTGGCGTTCACCCACCCGGACGTGGCAGGCGCGCTCGTGCCGCCGATGCTCCTGAACCTGGGCGTTGACGGTGATCACCACAACGATCCCGCACCGATCACCACGGTCCAAAGGTCCCTCGCTACCCTGCTTGTCCTGGAGGTGGGTGACGTGCCTGCCCAGCTCGAGCACACCGGCCGCACAGCCGGAGACACCGTGCGCCAGCGCCTGTTCGGCGTACTGGAGAAGGCCGGCCGCCTCATCGACCCTGAGTACAGATTCCGCACCACGGGCGATCCTCAGCTCGATGCGAGCCAGCAGAGGAGAGTCTTTGGGTATCTGCTCTCCACGTGTCTGACCCGCGTCGGGGGTGACTGGGGCGGCGACGTACGCCTCCCGGCCGCGACTCTGATCGAGCGGCTGACCCAGACCCATCCGGCCTGGGCCCAGCCGCAGCTTGCTGCCCTCCTGGGTACGGCCCTGACGGCCATCGACACCCTGGATTCGGCGAACACCGCCCCCGCCCCGCTTCTGGCCGCCCCCGAAACAGCCCCGCCGGAGCTGCAGTTCCTTGAACGGATGTCCTACCGGCAGTCTCTGGCATCCAGCATCGGCAGGTTCCTGCGCGCTTTGGAACACATCGCCACCATCGATGCGACGGCGGTGTGCAGTGCGGTCATCGACACCATCACCGACGAACGCGACAGCCGGCGCGGACAGGCCATCATGCCGCGCCTGCTGCCGCTCCTGGGGGCGCTCGGACGACGCCACGGCGACCACCCCGGTCTGCTGCGGATGGTCCTCCCGCTGCTGCACACCTACGTCGTCGACTCCGACGTAGCCTCGCGGTCGGCAGCGCTGACCGCCTGGGCGGACATCGGCCGCGCGCACCAACTGCCCTCCAGCATCTCCGATCTCCTGCCGGCCCTGCTCACCGACCCCCACCTCGGTGTCATCGGCGGTGTCCTCGACACCGCCCTGCGTCTGGACTGGAGCACCGAGGACACAGCCTCTCTGCTGGCCTATGCGCTGTCGGTCTGCGAGCACGTCGACATCGCCCAGTTTCCGGACATCGTCAAGAAAGCCATGGCGGCTGCCTCCAAACTCTCCCGAGGCAATGAATCCCTCAGGATCCACACGGAACAGGAGATCCTCCGACGCGCCGCTGACCTCGATGGCTACAACCTGCGCGACGCCCTGAGCCGTGACTGGCTGCCGCAGACCGCCACCACCCCGGCCATGGCCCAGCTGCGCCTGCGCCAAGTGCGCGACCCGCACGTCAACGACCGGCTCAACGCTCATGACAACCTGGAACTGTGCGCGCTGCTGGACTGCGGCCCGGGCCTGGTCGGCCTGGCGGTGGAGGACCTTCAGGCGGCCGCTCTCGAACTCGGGCCGCACCAGGTGGTCGTTGCGGCCGAATACGCCGAAGTCGCCTGGCGGGCAGCCCGCCCGGGCGATGCCGCCACCATCATGAACGCCGTCCTCGAGGCGACCCCGGACGAGCCCGCCTTCACTCTCCACCGAGCCCTGCTCAGCCTGATCGCCGCTGCGGCCGCCTTCGATGCAACTGCAGTGACCGGAGGTGATACGAGTGCGGCCGCCCTTGCGCTGACGCATGCTGCTCAAGCCATCGGCGGAGACAACGATGCGAGCGCACTGGCGGACCAGGCCCGCACTCGTGTGACAGTCCGCGGCCTTCTCACGGGCCACGAGCTGGTACCGGCTATCGGCGCATACCATGGCCATTCCAACAGCGACCCGGCCGCCACGCTTCGCGCCCGCGCAACCCACCTGCAGAGCACCGCGGACACGCTCAGAGAGCAGTGCCAGCAGGCAACGGCGACCGCCGCCTACGGACGGTGCTTCGCCGCACTGTGCGAGGTGGCCGCCTTCCTGATCAGACTTGACGCAGCCGAACTCGACGCCGACACCATTGAGATGATCGCCCTGGCCACTGCGGCCCGTCGCCGCGCAGCAGCCACCGCCACCGAACTTGAGAAACGATTCGACGGCACCGACCCGCTGGCCGGACCGCTGATAGCCGCTCTGAAGCAGGCCCAAGCCGTCACTGAAGCCAGCGGCGTGGCCGACCTCCTGGCGGAGTGGGCCGCCCTGCCCCTGCCACTGGTCATCGCGCGTGGCCCACGCCGCACGCCACTCACCTCCCGCACCGCCGCCCTTGGCGGCGAGGCGGACACCCGGCCTGCCGAGGGTCAGCCGGCCGTTGCGGTCGTACTGGCCAGCGTGGACGGACGCCTTGTCACCGGCCCGCAAGTCCTGCGCCACTCGACGGTCTATGAACTCCGCCTGGACGTACGCACCGGCCCCTGGCCCGAGTGGGCCGAGACCCTCGAAGCCGAACTCCTCAGCCACTTCACCCCCAACGAGGCGGAAACGCCCACCTACCTCTGGACACGCCCGCCGAGCGCGGACGGCCCGGAGACACTGAGCGCCACCGGCACGCTCATCCTCCGCTTCGCTCTGCCCGCCGGCAGCCCCGCCCCGCCGTTCTCGGTCCAGCTGCGCTGGCGCGGCACCCGGGACGGCAAGCCCGTCACCCAGAGCCTCGACACCGCCGGACACCGCGAAATCCGCTTCCGTCCCTTCGACGCCTCACGCGACTTCCTGACCAACTTCCCCGTCTTTGACGAGCGGCTGCTCGCCCTCTACGAAAATCTGCACCGGGCCGGTTACGACGAAGACCAGCTCCAGGCCTTCTGCCGCATCTTCACCGCCATCTGCCGCACCGGCCTCACCATGACGTGGAACAAGCAATACAAGCGCGGCAGCCACGTGACCGAGCGAAAATTCCATGACGACCTGTACAAGGAACTCCAGGCAGAGCCGGAACTCGGCGGGCGCTTGCAGCGAGGCAGCCCACTCGCCCTGGGCTACCTCGATGTTCGGCACGACGGCATCACCGCCGAACTCAAAGTCGAGCGCAACACCCCGGTCACTCGAGACAGAGCCCCCAAGTACATGGGGCAGCCCACGCAGTACGCAGCCGCCGACGGCGCACGCCTCTCGATCCTGTGCATCCTGGACATGAGCCGTAAGGCCTCACCCATCGGCGTTCCGGAGAACTACCTCTTCACCCTTCAGCCAGCGCTTCAGGGACTGACCAACCCCGAGGCGCCTTCCCTCGTTGCAGTCATCGTCGTCAACGGCAACCTGCCGAGCCCCAGTTCATGGTCACGTCGCAAGACCCCCACACTGCGGCCCTCATCGCCCTGAGGGAACCTGCCGCCTGCCGCACAGCACCAGGGCAGGCGAGGCGTTCCGCTGCCCGGGTTGCCACGCTGGGCAAATCACATACGCGTCAGAGTCAACGCTCCCGATACTGCTACCTGAGGAGGTCCGTATGGAAATCGATCCGGCCGTGCTCTCCGGCATCGACGAGGTAGCTGCTGAGTTCTCTTCTCTGCAGGATCTGCTGCAGCGCTGGATCCAGCGGGTCACCGCAGAGTCCTGGCAGGGCCAGGCGGCAGCTGAAGCTGACGCTCTGTGGGCCGCCCTGTGCTTCCACTACACGGAACGCGGGGTGAAGTTCCCCCGCTGAGCTGGACAGCCTGATACTGGGACGGAAGGTCCCGGAGGAAGCAGTTCCAGGTAGTGAGCAAGAAGAGCAACACGAGC
>NZ_JBSGHG010000077.1:0-6247 GCF_053604275.1 Streptomyces sp. NPDC004051
ACCCCCCGGGCCATGCGTTCGACAGGGGGGACCAGTCATGCCGGCTCCAGAGGCCGGGAGCCCCATTGCGGGGCCACGAAAAAGGTAATGGGGGGAGATGTCATGGCTGACCGCACGAAAAAGCGCCTGGGCATCTTGGGCGGAGTGCTCGCGGGTGCGGTGGTGGCGGGTGGTTTCGGCCTGTACGCCACGAACAGCGGTCCTTTCCGGAGCAGTTACTGCTGGGGTGCCTGGGAGGAGAACAGCGGCGCGTCGTTCCTCGGTGACGAGGCGCTCGCGAAGTCCGCTTCCAGGCGCAGGGGAAGCGAGTCCGAGCCGCCCTCCGCCGACCACCCGCGCGGGACCTGTCGGGTCGTGGTGTCCTCGACCGTCGAGGACGACGACTCGGATGAGCCGTTGACGTTCGACGAGCGGGTCACCGTCGACTACGGTCCCGTTCCGGCGGGAGCGGAGGAACGCCGTGCCTGGCTGGCGCAGAACTTCCACGGCTCCGCCGCTCCGCTGCCGGACGGTCTCGACGGCCTGGTGGCCGGCGACCGGGCCGTGCTGGTGCTGCCGCAGGCGTGCGACGTGGACGGCAGACCATCGGTGGTGACGATCCGTGGTGAAAGACGGGCTGACGGCCACCTGGGCAGGCGGGCCATGCCGTTCACCATCGGCACGTACTCCGCGGTCACCCGCATGCTGCTGGACGTGGCCAACACGGGGATGGCCCGCGCGGGGTGCGCGCCGGAGGAGCCGCTGCACACCCGGTCGCCGCTCGTCACCCTCGCGGAGGAGAACGAGCGCGCGGACGATCCGTTGTGCCGTGTCCCGGGCGTGGGCTTGGAACTCGACAGGGTGCCGAACTACCGGCAGCAGGTGGGGGCCGTGACGCAGCGACTGCAGACCTGTTCGGTCGTGTGGAGCTCCCCCGGGGAGCCGGACGAGCCGGTCGCGCAGTACGTCATGGCGGGCGGGCCGCGGATGACCGCGGTGTTCGGCGGGCTGCCGGAGGGACGCGGCCAGGGCCTGGTCCGCACCACCTGCGACGGCCTCGAGTTTGTGTTCTACGGGCACGCCCAGGGCGCCGCCGCAGTCGACAAGGCCGTTGTGGAGCGGTCGTTCGAGAACTTCGTCGCGTCCGTGGGCAACCGCGTCGGGTGCGGGAGAGGGGGCCGGCCGTGACGACCGGCGAGAACGACGAGGCCGCCCGGGCCGGAACGCCGTGGTTGCGTCGTCTCCTGCGCAACCGCACCGTGCTCGCCGCCACCGCCGCCGGGCTCGTCGGCGCGTTGCTCGGGGCGGGGACGGTGGCCTGGCGCACGGACACACTCCCGCTGCTGAAGCCCGACCCCTGCTGGGACTCCCTCGGCGACGGCAGTGTCTCCGCGCTGTTCGGCGACCGCCGGCTGGAAGTCGAGGAGCAGGAGCTCCGGCGCGACCCGAGCCCCGCCGCGCTCTCGTACGGGCAGTGCCGGATCACCAGCTTCAAGGACGAGAAGACGCTCCGGCGAGCGGTCGTGCGGGTGCACACCCTCGACGGCCTGTACGGCACCGACGGCCGCAACTGGCCGTCCGAGTTCCTTTCCAGCCGCATGGTCAAGCTGGGTGCCGACCTGCCGGGCATGGTCTCCGCGTCACGTGCCTGGCTCGCCCTGCCGCAGAGCTGCGTGGGGCGCCCGGACATGCTGAGGGGCGCCACCGTCGTCGACGTGGCGCTGGGCGAGCACGACTTCGACACGCCGGTCCAGCACGACGAGAAGGACCGCGATGCCATGGCCCGCGTGGTCGTCGACGCGGCCAATGGCGTCATCCGCGAACTCGGCTGCCACGGCGCCTACCGGGCGCCGGAGGAACTGCCCGGCTTCCCCGGCTGGGAGAAGGTGAAGCCGGAGGCCTTCTGCGGGGTGAAGGGCCTTGAGCTCCCGAGCCGGTACCGCACATCGCTGAAGGTCAACCGTGTCGGTGGTGAGGGCGGTGCGGCCCGGACCTGTGAGGCGGGCCCCGACGCCCGCCCGAAGACAAGGATGTCGACGGTCGTCGACCCGACGGTGGCCGAGATCTATTCACTGGAGTTGCGCAACGGCGGCGACCGCGTCGACGGGACGAAGGGAAGCGGGGTGATCAGCCCGACCCGCGCCGCTCACCGACTGTCCTGCCAGACGGGCCAGGTGGTCATGACAGTGGAAAACCTCGACCCGCACGGCGACGACGAGAACTTCGTCAGGGACCTGCTGCCCGGTTACGTGGAGGCGGAGTCCGAGCGCATCGGCTGCGGCTCGGTCAAGGTGAAGCTCCCGGCGCCCTGACCGGGCACGGCGGTCGTCACAAGGCCTACAAGGCCTACGAGGCCACTCCTTCCCGTGAGCGCGGGGAGTCGTTCTATGCCGTCTCCCGATAGGCCGCCGCCTCCTCCAGGTCCAGCCGCCGCAGCAGGGTGCGCAGCATCTCGTCGTCGAGGTAGCGGGCGTCGCGGAGTCTGACGAAGACGTCACGCTCCGCGCTGATCACCTCCCGCGACAGCCGCCGGTAGGTGTCGTCCACGGATTCCCCGGTGATCGGGTTGGCCTGGCCCAGACGTTCCCAGACGGCGTTGCGGCGGCGCTCCAGGACGGTGCGCAGACGGTCGGCGAGCGGGGCCGGAAGAGCGTTGCGCTCGTCGGACAGGAGCTCGTCCAGCCGCTGCTCGGCGATCCGCGAGGCCTGCGCCTGGGCGTTGGCCTCCGCGAGGGTCTCGGCCTGGACGTCGCGCCCCGGGAGCTTCAGCAGGCGGATCAGCGGGGGCAGCGTCAGCCCCTGCACCACCAGCGTGCCGATGACCGTGGTGAAGGTCAGGAAGAGCAGCAGGTTGCGCTGCGGGAAGTCGGCGCCGTCGATGGTGAGCGGGATCGAGAAGGCGATGGCCAGCGAGACCACGCCGCGCATGCCGGCCCAGGCGATGACGAACGGCGCCTTCCAGCCGGGTCTCCCCTCGCGTTCCCGGATCCGGGCCGACAGCAGCGGCGGCAGAAAGGTGGCCGGGTACACCCACACGAACCGCGCGACGACGACCACCGCGAAGACGGCCAGCGCGTACCGGAGGGCCTCGGCGCCCGTGTACTCCCCGAGCCCTTCGAGGACGATCGGCAGTTGCAGTCCGATGAGCGCGAACACCGCGGCCTCCAGGACGAACGCGACCATCCTCCACACCGCCCCCTCCTGGAGCCGGGTGGCGAAGTCGACCTCCCACGCGCGGTGTCCCAGGAAGAGCGCGACGACCACGACCGCGATGACCCCGGAGGCGTGCACCTGCTCGGCGGCGGCGTAGGCGACGAACGGGATCAGCAGGGAGAGCGTGTTCTGCAGCAGCGCCTCCTTCACATGGGTGCGCAGCCAGTGCAGCGGAACCATCAGCACCAGACCGAACACGAGGCCGCCGAACGCCGCGAGCAGGAACTCGCCGACCCCCCCGGCCCAGGTCGCGCCCTCGCCGACGGCCGCCGCCAGGGCCACCCGGAACGCGGTGATCGCGGTGGCGTCGTTCAGCAGGGACTCGCCCTGGAGGATCGTGGTGATCCGGGACGGCAGTCCGACCCGGCGCGCCACCGCCGTCGCCGCGACCGCGTCCGGCGGGGCCACCACGGCACCGAACACCAGGGCCGCGGTGAGCGACAGGCCCGGCACGATCAGGTACAGGGCCCAGCCGACGACGAAGGTCGCGAACAGCACGTACCCCACCGACAGCAGCGCGACCGGCCGCAGCTGCGCCCGCAGACCGAGGTAGGAACTGTCGAGGCCAGCCGTGTACAGCAGCGGGGGCAGGATGAGCGGAAGGACGATGTGCGGGTCGAGCGTGTAGACGGGCACGCCGGGCACGTAGCTGACCGCGAGGCCGGCGGCGACCACCAGCAGCGGGGCCGGCACCGGAGTGCGTCTGGCGGCGGCGGACACCGCGGCACTGCCCGCCACCAGCAACAGCAGCGACATCACGTCCATGTCGTGCCCACCCCCGAATCTCCGCGCTGTGATCCGTGCAACAGTCGTAATCTGGCCATCATGAAACAGTGCACGCACGCCGACGCGCTGCCGCTCCCGGAACCCGCCCCGCTCACCGATACGTGTCCGGAGTGTCTGCGGGACGGCACGGATCCGGTGCAGTTGCGTCTGTGTCTCAGCTGCGGCCACGTCGGCTGCTGCGACTCGTCGCTGGGACGGCACGCGACGGGGCACCACCGGGAAACGGGCCACCCCGTGATACGGACCCACGAGCCCGGAGAGGACTGGCGCTGGTGCTTCGTCGACCAGGTGCTCGTGTGACCGGACGGTTCGGCCGTCCGGCGCCCGGTCACACCGATCCGGCGCCCGCTCTTCCCGCTGGTCGTCGACGGCCCGGCGGGCGTCAGGCCAGGGGGTAGGGCGGCGGGGTGCCGCCGAACGCCGGGCAGAAGGCCTGATAGCCGCACCAGTCGCAGAGCCGGCTCGGGCTGGGTCGCCACTCGCCCGTCGCCACCGCCCGCTGGATCGCCGCCCACAGCGCCCGCAGCTTCCGCTCCACCGCCCGCAGGTCCGCCTCGTCCGGGTCGTACGTCACCACGTCGCCGCTGCCCAGGTAGACCAGTTGGAGGCGACGCGGAACCACCCCGCGCCGCCTCCACAGCACCAGGGCGTAGAACTTCATCTGGAACATGGCCCGGTACTCGAAGTCCGGCGGGGGCGCCCGGCCGGTCTTGTAGTCCACCACGCGGACCTCGCCGGTCGGGGCGACGTCCACCCGGTCGATGATCCCGCGCAGTTCGAGGCCCGACTCCAGCACCGTCTCCACGTGCAGCTCGCGCCCGGCGGGCTCCAACCGGTTGGGGTCCTCCATCAGGAAGTACCGGTCGAGCAGCTGTTCCGCCTCGGCCAGCCAGGCGGCCAGCGACGCGCCGTCCGCGTCCTCGGGGAAGAGGTCGGCCAGCTCGGGCCGCCTGCCCAGCAGCCGCTCCCACTCCGGGCGCAGCAACGCGCGGGCCCGGCCCGGAGTGCGCTGCCCGGCCGGCGCGTCGAAGAGCCGCTCCAGCACCGCGTGCACCACGGCGCCCCGGGCCGCCGCCTGGTTCGGTGGCTCCGGCAGTCTGTCGATCACCCGCAGCCGGTAGCGCAGCGGGCAGGTCATGAAGTCGTCCGCACGCGACGGCGACAGCGACGACGGCCTCCTCGGGGTGGGCCGAGGCGTGGTGGGCGGGGCCGCCTCCGATGCGGCGGAACTCTCGGACGGAGGCATACTCCGACCCTACGCCGGGCCCTCCTCGGGTCCACCGGACCGGTTTCGAGGCGCCCGAGGGGATCGGACCGGCCGGCTCCTGGCGGCCACACCTTCCCTCGCACACCAGTTCGAGTTACCATTGAGTCTGGTTGAGCCGGATATGTCGCACCTCTCTGCGCCGCCGGCTGGAGCCCACGGAAGATCTCCCCATGCCCGCTCCGCACTCGCAGGGCGGACCCGCCGTCCGACCGGCGCGACCACGACCCTCTGCGCAGACTTGGCTCGATCATGAAGACTCCACCCCTCGGGGAGGGCGCCGTGCGGGTGCTCGGCGTGGACCCCGGACCGGCCCGGTGCGGCCTCGGGGTGGTCGACGGAACCCCCGGACGGCCGCTCACGGTGACGGCCGCCGGCGTCCTCCGCACCCCGGCGGACGCGGACCTCGGCCACCGCCTCCTCCTCGTCGAGCGCGGCATCGAGCGATGGCTGGACGACTACCGGCCCGGAGCCGTGGCCGTGCAGCGGGTGTTCAGCCGGTCCGACGTGCGCACCGTGATGGGCGCCGCCCAGGCGAGCGCGGTCGCGATGCTGTGCGCGACCCGGCGAGGTCTGCCCGTCGCCTGGCACACCCCCGGCGAAGTGAAGGCCGCCGTCACCGGCAGCGGAGGCGCCGGCGAGGCCCGGCCCGGCACGATGGTCGCCCGGCTGCTGCGGCTCGACGCCCCGCCCGAGCCGGCCGACGCCGTCGACGCCCTGGCGCTCGCCGTCTGCCACATCTGCCGCGCCCCGGCGCTGAACCGCCCGCAGCGGGCGCATGCCTCCCCCCGCTCCGCTCCCGCACTCGCACGACGTCGGAAGGACACGGTCCGATGATCGCCTTCGTCAGCGGCACGGTCGCCGCGCTCGCCCCCGACGCCGCGGTCGTCGAGGTCGGCGGCGTCGGCACGGCCGTGCAGTGCACGCCCAACACCCTGTCCGGGCTGCGCGTCGGCGCGCCCGCCAGGCTCGCGACGTCCCTGGTGGTGCGCGAGGACTCGCTCA
>NZ_JBSGHG010000078.1:0-5513 GCF_053604275.1 Streptomyces sp. NPDC004051
CACGGCCGGACACCCCGACGGTCCGGCTGGCCGGGCCAACCAGAGCCACTTCAGCCAGCCGGAAAAGAGCCTAAATCACCGGTATTGGCCCTAGGGCGCCGATACAAGGGAACTGGGCCCCCACCGCCAACGGGGAGGCGGCAGGGGCCCGGCGTCTGTGGGGCCGTGGGGGCTCGGGTGGGGTCAGTCGGGCAGGCGGTCCAGCACCCACTCACCGATCTCGGGTGTCATGAGCGTGTGCGTTTCGTTCTTCTCGGAGAGCAGGAAGTCGTCGAGGTCGGATTCTTCCGGAGACAGCTCGTCGATGTTCGTGTACAGGTCTTCCTGCTGGTCCAGGTCGCGGACGGAGACCGCGCTGACGGACGGCACGAAGCAGGTGGCCCGGTGGCCCACCTCGATGTTCTCGTTCGCCGCCTTGAGCGCGTCGGCGAGGAGACCGACCGTTTCGAGAGTGCCGCCCGGCGCCCCGTCCAGCTCCGGGAAGCCGTCGGTGGTGATCGTGTGCGGCCCGCCGAGGACGCCGTCGATCACCGCCACCTCGGCCTTGCTGCCCTGCTGCTGGGCGAGGAAGTACGTACCGTCGAAGAGCGGTCCCTCGCAGCTCATCAGCTTCGATCCGGCCCTGATGCCGATGCCCTGGCCGTCGCCGCGCCCACTGGCCACACCGAGCAGGCGCGGAATGCGCGGCCATCCGCCGACCTTCTGGAGCGCCTCCTTGAACTGTGTGCGCAGCGGGCTCTCCTTCGGGGTGCCGTTCACGCCGTCGATGTAACGCCACAGCATCTGCTGCGCGGCCGGGCTGCCGATCAGCTTCAGGTAGGTGTCGTCGACCGGGGCCAGGTAGTGCGCGAACGCCTGGAGCCCGATCGGCACCCAGCCCCCGCGGTGCGGGCTGTCGAACGACAGGTACACGCCGGTCTGGTGATCGATGCCCTGCATCTCCAGCTTCGCCAGCGCGTACCGGGCGACGATGCCGCCCATGCTGAACCCGCCGACCAGCAGCCGCGTGTCACCGAGCCGCTCGGCGAGGGTCCGCAGAGTCGCGGCGATCATCGTGTCGGAGTGCTTGAGGATCGACTCGCTGCGCTCGTCGAACCCGACGAGGATCAGCGTCCGTCCGCGCTCCCGCAGCTGACTGATGAACGGGTACCGGCCGTTCTCCAGCTGGTCGTAGAGCCAGTCGAAGTCGGTCGGCCCGACGTTGAACCCGTCGGAGAGGACCACCGGCCGGACCACACCCTTGTGACCCTGGCCGTAGTACACCCGGGCGCTTCCACCCGGCAGCTGCCACGTCTCGTCGGCCGCAGGGGCGGCCGGCGACGCCGGGGCACCCACCGGGGTCACAAGCCCGATCGACGCGGCGGCTTTTGCGACCTTCGCGGTGTTGCTGTCGGCCACGGTGTTCCTCTCGACGTACGGACGAACTTCTCAGGGGAGGTATGACTCACAGATCCCGGACTACGCCCGCTCTCCTCACGGTTCACCGGATGTGCTGAACCTTCCGGCGACTGGTTTTGTACGTGGCTCTCGACAGCGGATATCGCTGAAGGCCGACAACACCCTGCCTGTGGCGGAGGCCGTATCCGCGAGTTCGAGCAACACCCTGCCGCAGCACCACGGCGCGGCGCCGAATGCACACTGGCCTGCGGTGACGACGGCTTTACGCCTTGCCACGGGGGCTAGGGCGGTGTCGGTTATCACCAACACTCCGACTCGGTGATGCGACCAGGCGGTGTCGAAAGCCGCCTACAAACGTTGTTGCTCCCCACGTACGAAGCCAGGCGACCGCACCCGTCGGCGAGGTGCCGCGCAGCATCTCGCCGCACGAACCCGCCCCGCACGAACAGGCCACCCCGAGGCGCCCCCGGGCGCACCACCCCTGCTCCGGTGGTCGTCCGGATGCTCGGCTACCACGACGACACCACCGCTCAGCTCGCCGCCGAGGCCGGAGGAACCTGGCGTCACTACGCCCCTGGCGACCACTCACGGTCACCATGAGCACTCAACAGCCAAGGAATACGCGACTCCCGATTACGAGAGGTCGCCAGTTTCACACCCCAACCCGTCGGCTACTCCGCCAGCGGGCGCCACGTTCCCCTCCGGTTCCTCGCGATTCCACCCCGAGAATCCGCGAACCCGTCGGCTTGCCGGGCGAGCGACTGGAAGTACGTGGAGGCGGCCGGGTGGGTCACGCTGGCGGACACCTACGAGCGCCGGGTCGGCCGCTCCCGCACGGTCACCGTTGCGCTGTACCGGCTCGGCGACGTCCGCGCGCTGCGGGGACCTGCCCGGCGTCGACTGGGAGGCCGCCCGCGGTCTGCCCAGGGGCGCCGCGAGCCCGCTGCGCGAGTACGCCCAGCTCGCCCCGCCCCGGGCCGCCGTCGTCCGCGCCTTCGCCCAGGGCCTCGCCGACCGGCACGGCGTGAGGGTGTGGGCGTGGAACAGCCCGTACTCCGGCCGCTGGGAGCTGGACTGGGAGCGGATCGAGGAGGCGCCCACCGAGGAGACCGTGCGCCGGGAGCTGGCCGCCGATCCGGAGGCCGCCTGCTACGCCGCCGAGATCGTGCTGTGCCCCGCGTGGGGGGAGATCACCCGCGAGGCCAGGGAGCTGCTCCGTCCCGACCGCGCGGCCGTCGTGGACACCGAGACCACCGACCTGTTCGGCCGGACGGTCGAGATCGCCGTGCTCGACGTGGCCACCGGCAAGAAGCTGCTGGACACCCTGGTCAATCCCGGCGTGCCGATCGAGGACGGGGCCCGGTGGGTGCACGGCATCACGGACGAGATGGTCGCCGACGCCCGCCCGTTCGAGAAGATCCTTCCCCGTCTCCGCAAGGTGACCCGGGGCCGGATCATCTGCGCCTACGGCGCCGAGTACGACCGCACCGTCGTGCTCAAGGACGTGGAGCGGGCCGGGAAGAAGCCGATGCACCTGGAGCCGGAGGGCAACTGGTACTGCCTCATGCAGGCGTACGCGGACTGGCTCGGCGTCCGGCGCTGGCTCCGGCTCGGTGGCGGCCACCGTGCCGCCGGGGACTGCGAGGCCGCCCAGCAGGTACTGATCGAGATGTCCAAGGGGAGGGGAGCGACGTTCACGCCCACCCGTTAGTACTCCAGTGCGGTTTCGTGATCTATCCAGTGAGTTCGCCGGCGGCTCGTCGTCGGTAGTGGCTGCGTCGGGCTGTTGCCTGGTGGCGTCTGCGCCAGGTGGACCAGTGCAGCAGCCTGGCCGCCGGCACGGTCGGCGGGTGGAAGGCGGCGCCGAAGAGGTGGCGGATCTCCGGGACGGTCAAGGAGATCGGATCGCGGCTGCGGGCGGGGTGGTGTGCGTCGGCGGGCCGGTCGGGGGCCGCGTCGGCGGCGAGGGCGGTCAGGAGGGCCAGGGCAAGCATGGCGAGCGTGATGTGCCGGTGCCAGGAGGTCCAGTGCCTCACCTGGTAGTGATCCAGGCCGACCTGGCCCTTGGCGGCCTGGAAGCACTCCTCGACGCTCCAGCGGACACCGGCGACGCGGACCAGTTCGGACAGGGGCACTTCGGTGGGTGACCAGCACAGGTAGAAGGCGAGTTCGCCGGTGGACCGGTTGCGGCGGATGAGCAGGTGCCGGTGGCCGCCGGTGCCGATGTGGATCCAGGCCCAGTCGTAGTACCGCGGTCCTTTCGCGCCGTTGCCGGCGCTGTGCCGCTGCCAGGCCGTGGCGGGCAGGCGGCCGACGACGGTGTCCGCGCGGATGGGCGTGCGGCCGTGGTTGATCCTCACCCGCATTGAGCAGGCGACGGCCAGGACATAACCGGTGCCGCGTGCCTCGAGGGCGGCGCGGAGCTGGGGGTCCTGGCCGTAGGCTTCGTCGCCGGTCACCCAGGAGGCGGTGATCCCGGCGTCCAGCGCGGCGGCGAGCATCTCCGAGGCCGGACGGGGCTTGGTGGCGAACTGCACCGTCTCGGGTATCCCGGCCGCGGTGCGGCGTTCGGGATCATCGGACCAGGAGTGCTCGGGCAGGTAGAGCCGGCGGTCGATCAGGGCCCGTCCCCGCTCGGTGGCCAGGGCGAGGAACACGCCGACCTGGGCGTTCTCGATGCGTCCCGCGGTGCCGGTGTACTGCCTCTGCACTCCGGCCGAGGACCGGCCCTTCTTCAGGAAGCCGGTCTCGTCGACCACGAGAACGCCGCCGTCGGCGCCGAGGTGTTCGGCGGCGTAGGCACGCAGGTCATCGCGGACCGCATCGGCGTCCCAGCGGGCATAGCGCAGCAGGCGCTGCATCGGCCCGGGCCGGGCATGGCCGGCCTGCTCGGCCAGCTGCCTGGGGGTTGCCCCCTTCGGGGACAGTTCTTCCGCTCGACGCTCGACAGCAGCCCGAGCAGGTAGGCGCGGGCCGCGGCCCGGGGCTCAACCCGCCCGAACCGGCCCGCGATCCGGGCCATGACCTGGTCGAACATCGCCCGTCAGCGGGCAGGGTCTACGCCATGGCCCGCGGCCACCGCACGATCTTCAGGAGTCCACACAACCCCCGATGATCACGCGGTGGCCGTCCCTCTCGCGGGCCGGGCCCTCAGCGTGGTGGCGAAGTCGAGCTCGCGTGTCAGGCGGTGAAGCCGCCGTCGACATGGATCGAGGCTCCGGTGATGTACGAGCCGTCCGCACTTGCCAGGTGGGCAACGGTGGCCGCGATCTCGGCGGCTTCCGCATAGCGGCCCACAGCCGTGAAGCCGGCGATCACCTCGGCGTTCGGCCCGTCGGCGGGGTTGGTATCCGTGTCGGTGGGGCCGGGAAGCACCAGATTGGCGGTGACTCCACGCGGACCGAGTTCCCGGGCCAGGCCCTTCGTCATCCCGACCAGAGCTGTCTTGCTCATCGAGTACAGCGCCAGTCCGGGGAAGACCGCACGCTCGGCGACATTGCTGCCGATGCTGATGATGCGGCCGCCCCGGCCCATGTGACGCACTGCCGCCTGGGACGCGGCGAACGGCGCCCGGACGTTCACCGCCAGGGTGCGCTCGATCTCTGCCGACCCCAGGTCTTCGAGTGGGCCAACGAGGAAGACGCCGGCGTTGTTGACCAGGATGTCGAGTCTGCCGAACGTCGCGGCGGCCTCGTCCACCGCGGCGGTGAGTGCCTCAGGGATGGCGCTGTCGGCCTGGATAGCCAGTGCCCGGCACCCTCTGGCCTTGATCTGCTCCACCACCCGGGTGGCGCGTTCCGCGCTGTTCTCATAGGTCAGGACGACGTCGGCGCCTTCCTCGGCCAGTCGTAATGCCACGGCGGCGCCGATGCCCCGGCTGCCGCCCGTGATCAAGGCCACGTTTCCTTCAAGTCGGTTCATGACGTCGAGCATTGCTGGCACCAGTGCCGGAGGCTGGCGGGAATCCGACCTGGCGTTCGACCTCCGGGAGGGCAAAACCGTCCTGATCACGAAACCACACTGGAGTACTAGGGTGCGTATTGAGTCGTGATCAATTGGTGGTTCGGGTGAGGTCCTTGAGCCAGATCATTGAGGCACGCAGGTGGAGGCCGGCG
>NZ_JBSGHG010000079.1:0-5298 GCF_053604275.1 Streptomyces sp. NPDC004051
GCACTGCGCCGGGCCGTGGCGACCACCGACGAGAAGGCGCTCACCGCCGTGCCCGGCATCGGCAAGAAGGGCGCCCAGAAGCTGTTCCTGGAACTCGCCGGTCGGCTCGGCGAGCCGACCGGGGCCGCCGAGGCCGGCCACCCGGCCGGCGCCGCCGCTCCCGCGCCCTGGAGCGAACAGCTGCGCGCGGCGCTCGTCGGCCTCGGGTACTCCGCGCCCGAAGCCGAGGAGGCGATCGCGGCCGTCACCCCCGCCGCCGAGGCCGCCGCGGCCGACGGCACCGCCCCGAAGGTGTCGCAGCTGCTGCGCGCCGCCCTGCGCACCCTGAACCGCGCCCGCTGAGAGGAGTGGAGCGCATGACCCGGGACGAAGCCGAAACCGCCGCCCTCGTCGGACGGCTCGTCAGCCCCGCCGCGGAGCGGTTGGTGGGATCTGTCGCCGACGGGGAGGACCAGGCCGTCGAGGCCGCCCTGCGGCCCAAGGACCTGGACGAGTTCATCGGCCAGGAGAAGGTCCGCGAACAGCTCGACCTGGTGCTGCGCGCCGCCCGCGCGCGGGGCGCCACCGCCGACCACGTGCTGCTCTCCGGCGCCCCCGGCCTCGGCAAGACCACCCTCTCCATGATCATCGCGGCCGAGATGGGTGCCCCCATCCGCATCACCTCCGGCCCGGCCGTCCAGCACGCGGGCGACCTCGCGGCGATCCTGTCCTCCCTCCAGGAGGGCGAGGTGCTCTTCCTCGACGAGATCCACCGGATGTCCCGGCCCGCCGAGGAGATGCTGTACATGGCGATGGAGGACTTCCGCGTCGACGTCATCGTCGGCAAGGGGCTGGGCGCGACCGCCATCCCCCTCGAGCTGCCCCCGTTCACCCTGGTCGGCGCCACCGTGCGGGCGGGGCTGTTGCCGCCCCCGCTGCGCGACCGCTTCGGCTTCACCGCGCGCATGGAGTTCTACGAGCCCACCGAGCTGGAGCGGGTCATCCACCGTTCAGCCCGGTTGCTGGAGGTGGAGACGACATCCGAGGGGGTCGCCGAGATCGCCGGCCGGTCCCGCGGCACGCCCCGCATCGCCAACCGCCTCCTGCGCCGGGTCCGCGACTACGCCCAGGTCAGGGCCGACGGGAGGATCACCCGCGAGATCGCCTCCGCGGCTCTGGAGGTCTACGAGGTCGACGGCCGCGGTCTGGACCGGCTCGACCGGGCGGTGCTGGAGGCCCTGCTCAAGCTGTTCGGCGGCGGACCGGTCGGCCTGTCCACCCTCGCCGTCGCGGTGGGCGAGGAACGGGAGACCGTCGCGCAGGTGGCCGAGCCGTTCCTGGTCCGGGAGGGACTGCTCGCCCGCACCCTGCGCGGCCGGATCGCCACGCCCGCCGCATGGGAGCACCTCGGCCTCGTGCCGCCGCGGCGCTGACGCGGGCACACTCGTTCCGGAACCCGAAGCGGGCATATCGCCTCTTGTCTACTTTTTATGAGCAAAGTGTTGATTTTCACCCTTGCTCACGTCTAGCGTGGGACTTCCATCGGTTTCGAACAAGTATTCGAACTGAGACATCGGCCGTGCGGGTGCACGTCTTGCCGGGTGAGGACGGTGTCCCGTCCCTCCCCAAGCCCACCCCGAACCGCCGTCGGATGCGCCAGAGGAGAACGGCGTGAACAGCTTCACCTTCACCCCCGCAACCAAGGAGCAGGCCAAGGCCCGCATCGCGCTCACCGGGCCCACCGGGTCGGGCAAGACCTACAGTGCGCTCGTCATCGGCACCGGGATCGGCGACCGGGTCGCCCTGATCGACACCGAGCACGGCAGCGCCTCCAAGTACGCCGACGAGTTCGCCTTCGACACCCTTCCGCTCGCGACGTTCGAGCCCCCCGCGCTCGTCGAGGCGCTCGCGGTGGCCGCCCACGAGGGCTACGACATCGTGATCGTCGACTCGCTCACACACTTCTGGTCCGGCTCGGGCGGGATGCTGGAGCAGGTCGACAACGCCGCGAAGCGCGTCGCGGGAGGCAACACCTTCGCCGGCTGGAGGGAGGCCCGCCCCCTGGAGCGGGCGATGATCGACGCCCTGCTCGCCTACCCCGGCCATCTCATCGCCACCATGCGCACCAAGACCGAGTACGTCGTGGAGGTGGACGAACGCGGGCGCAAGGTGCCGCGCAAGGTCGGGCTCAAGCCCGAGCAGCGGGAGGGCATCGAGTACGAGTTCGACATCGTCGGCGACCTCGACCACGAGAACACCCTGGTGATCTCCAAGTCCCGGGCGAAGCCGCTCGCCGGGCTCGTCGTCCGCAAGCCGGACACGGCGTTCGCCGAGGCCGTCCTGGACTGGCTCAACGCCGGCAAGCCCACTCCGAGCGCGTCCGACTACCTCACGACCGCCACCGCCCCGCACACCACCTACGAGGAGCTCCGCGGCCTCTACGAGGAGGTGCGACGGCACAACCTGCTCGCCGCCGCCGTCCTGGACCCCGCCGGGAGCTCGACCACGCTGGGCGAACTCATCGTGCGCCGCGGCACCGAGGCGAAGAAGGAGGCCGGAAAGCCGACCGGGCCGACCGGGCAGGCCGAGCGGAAGGGTGAGGCAGCGTGAACCTCCGGGACCATGCCACCCGGGTCGTCGTGCTCAGGGTGCTGCGCGACGCGGTGGAGGCCGAGTACCGGGCCGAGCGCCGCGCGGTCCTCGACGGGCTGCGCGCGGCCCGTGCCGAGCTCGCCCTCAAGTCGATGCGGGTGACCCTGCCGGACGACATCCCGATCGCCACCCTCACGCTCATCGACCCCCAGCCGGCGGTCGTGGTCGCCGACGAGGACGCCTTCACCGCCTGGGTGGCCGCGAACCGCCCCGGCGAGGTGGAGACCCTGGTCCAGGTGCGCCCCGCCTGGAAGCGGGAGTTCTTCGGCCGGCTCGCCTGCCTCGACCCGGTCGTCGACCCGCACACCGGTGAGGTGATCCCGGGACTGGCGGTGGAGCCGGCCTCCGAACCGCGCTCGTTCAGCCTGCGGCCCGTGCCCGGCGGAGCGGAACGGGTCGCCCGTGCCTGGCACACCGGCGAGATCGACCTGCGTCGGCTGCTCGCCCTCGGCGGTGGCGAGACGCGATGACCACCGTCACGGCACGCTCCGACAGGGACTTGCCCGCCACGCTGTGGTTCCTGATCTCACAAGCCGGTCACCTCGGTTGCGGCCGCTGGAGCCTCGGGAACGACGGGCGGCTGCGCTGCGCCTGCGGGACCGTCCTGTACCTGTACCGGCGGCCGGCGGACGGGGCGGGGAGCGGGGCACCGGCGTCACCCGGGACCCGACCCCGAGAGAGGGAGGAACGGATGACGCCGACCGAGACCGCAGAGCTCGCCGCCCTGGTCGCGGCGATGTGCCCGTCGATGCATCTGGAGGAGACCGCGACGGACGCCTGGCACCTCCTGCTCGCCGACCTGGACATCGCCGACACGCGGGAAGCCGTGATCCGGCTGGGCCGCAGACAGTCCCGCATCGACGCCGCCGACATCCGCGCCGAGGTGCACGCGATCCGGGAGGAGCGGCTCGCCCGCGACCCACTGCCGCTGCCGGACGCCGACCCGGACGACCCGCACCGCTATCGCGCGGAACTCCTGGCGATCGTGACCGAGATCGCCTCGGGGCACCGCGTCAAGCGGACACCCGCCGTCCCGGCCCAGCCGCCGCCCGCCCCCGTCGGCCGCTCGAAGAGCGACCTCCGGGCCCACGCCCTCCGTGTGCCCTGCCCCTGGTGCCGGGCCGCCGCCGGCCACCCCTGTACCGTCCCCCGGCTCGGCATCCCGATGAGGAACGCTCCGGCCCACGCTTCGAGACTCAGCGCGGCGGGGCCTGTCGAACGAGGAGAACGAGAAGAGCGAGAAGAGCGAGAAGAACAGTGCGACAAGGGGCCGGGCAATGGGCCCGGGGACACCCCGGAACGGCAGCACCGGCGTCGGACAGCCGACTCCCCCCGTCCGTTCGCGCGTTAGGAGTACTTCCCATGGTCGGCGAGACCGTCCTCACCGTCGTCGGCAACCTGACCGACGACCCCGAAATCCGCACCACTCCGTCCGGCGACGCGGTCGCACACTTCACCGTCGCCTCCACGCCCCGCACCTTCGACCGGCAGAGCAACGAGTGGAGGGACGCAGACACGCTGTTCCTGCGCTGCTCGGCCTGGCGGCAGACGGCGGAACACGTCGCGCAGTCCCTGGCGCGCGGTACCCGCGTCATCGTCCAGGGGCGGCTGCACCAGCGGACGTACGAGACCAGGGAAGGAGAGAAGCGGACCGTCGTCGAACTGGAGGCCCTGGAGATCGGCCCCTCCCTGCGCTACGCCGCCG
Source organism: Streptomyces sp. NPDC004051 (assembly GCF_053604275.1). Taxonomy (NCBI): domain Bacteria; kingdom Bacillati; phylum Actinomycetota; class Actinomycetes; order Kitasatosporales; family Streptomycetaceae; genus Streptomyces; species Streptomyces sp. NPDC004051. Next base: position 4,337 of record NZ_JBSGHG010000079.1, read on the forward strand.
CGACGGTCAGCAGGGCCCCGCGCGTGGGCGTGCCCGGCGGGACCCTCTTCGACACCGTCCCGTCCGCGCCGGACGACGGGCCGGGCGCTCCCGACGGGGACAAGAGCGCCTCCCACGAGCACAACAGCCCCACGTTCCCTTTCTGACCGGGATGACCATTGCCGGGTGATCGTCATGAAGGACCTCCCGCCGAGCGGCCGGGCATGGCTCGAGAGCTGGACCCCGGCTGCTGCCATCGGCCTGACCTGCACAGACTGCCATCCCGAATACCGGGAGACCGCCCCGAGGCGGGGGTGGACCGTCGGTGCCGGCCGGGGGATCGAAGAACCCGAAGAGCTCGAAGGGCTCGAAGGACTCGAAGAACTCGAAGAAGGGGGCCGAGAGTTGCCGCGATCGCAGAGCACGTATCCGACAGGTGCGCGGGGAAGGCGCACAGGACCCCCAGGGTGGCGACCATGAAGGAACGGGACCGCGAGCAGGCGCTCGAGATCGCCCTCGCCCAGATCGAGAAGCGGTTCGGCCAGGGCTCGATCATGCGCCTCGGCGACGACGCCTGGACCCCCATCGAGGTCATCCCGACCGGCTCCCTCGCCCTCGACGTGGCCCTCGGCACGGGAGGCCTGCCGCGCGGGCGGATCGTGGAGATCTACGGCCCGGAGATGAGCGGGAAGACCACCGTCGCACTGCACGCCATAGCCAACGCGCAGCGGGTCGGCGGAACCGCGGTGTTCATCGACGCCGAGTACGGCCTCGACGTCGAGTACGCGAAGAGGCTCGGCGTCGACATCGACAACCTGATCCTGTCCCAGCCGGACAACGGCGAGCAGGCGCTGGAGGTCGCCGACACACTGATCCGCTCCGGCGCCGTCGACCTCATCGTGATCGACTCCGTGGCGGCGCTGGTGCCGCGGGCGGAGATCGAGGGCGAGATGGGCGACAGCCACGTCGGCCTCCAGGCCCGG
>NZ_JBSGHG010000080.1:0-1435 GCF_053604275.1 Streptomyces sp. NPDC004051
CCTCATCTCGAAGCAGGCTTCCCGCTTAGATGCTTTCAGCGGTTATCCCTCCCGAACGTAGCCAACCAGCCATGCCCTTGGCAGAACAACTGGCACACCAGAGGTTCGTCCGTCCCGGTCCTCTCGTACTAGGGACAGCCCTTCTCAAGACTCCTGCGCGCGCAGCGGATAGGGACCGAACTGTCTCACGACGTTCTAAACCCAGCTCGCGTACCGCTTTAATGGGCGAACAGCCCAACCCTTGGGACCGACTCCAGCCCCAGGATGCGACGAGCCGACATCGAGGTGCCAAACCATCCCGTCGATATGGACTCTTGGGGAAGATCAGCCTGTTATCCCCGGGGTACCTTTTATCCGTTGAGCGACGGCGCTTCCACAAGCCACCGCCGGATCACTAGTCCCGACTTTCGTCCCTGCTCGACCCGTCGGTCTCACAGTCAAGCTCCCTTGTGCACTTACACTCACCACCTGATTGCCAACCAGGCTGAGGGAACCTTTGGGCGCCTCCGTTACCCTTTAGGAGGCAACCGCCCCAGTTAAACTACCCATCAGACACTGTCCCTGATCCGGATCACGGACCCAGGTTAGACATCCAGCACGACCAGACTGGTATTTCAACGACGACTCCACCACCACTGGCGTGGCGGCTTCACGGTCTCCCAGCTATCCTACACAAGCCGAACCGAACACCAATATCAAACTGTAGTAAAGGTCCCGGGGTCTTTCCGTCCTGCTGCGCGAAACGAGCATCTTTACTCGTAGTGCAATTTCACCGGGCCTATGGTTGAGACAGTCGAGAAGTCGTTACGCCATTCGTGCAGGTCGGAACTTACCCGACAAGGAATTTCGCTACCTTAGGATGGTTATAGTTACCACCGCCGTTTACTGGCGCTTAAGTTCTCAGCTTCGCCCCACCGAAATGGAGCTGACCGGTCCCCTTAACGTTCCAGCACCGGGCAGGCGTCAGTCCGTATACCTCGCCTTACGGCTTCGCACGGACCTGTGTTTTTAGTAAACAGTCGCTTCTCGCTGGTCTCTGCGGCCACCCCCAGCTCAAGCAGCGTGTGCTCTCACCGGTGATGGCCCCCCTTCTCCCGAAGTTACGGGGGCATTTTGCCGAGTTCCTTAACCATAGTTCACCCGAACGCCTCGGTATTCTCTACCTGACCACCTGAGTCGGTTTGGGGTACGGGCCGCCATGAAACTCGCTAGAGGCTTTTCTCGACAGCATAGGATCATCCACTTCGCCGCAATCGGCTCGGCATCGGGTCTCACCCTTGATGAGTGGCGGATTTGCCTACCACTCGGGCTACACCCTTGCCCCGGGACTACCACCGCCCGGGCTGGACTGCCTTCCTGCGTCACCCCATCACTCACCTACTGCAGGTCTGGTCCGTCGGCTCCACCACTCCCCCGCGCTCCGAAGAGCTCGAGG
>NZ_JBSGHG010000080.1:1528-3156 GCF_053604275.1 Streptomyces sp. NPDC004051
ACGGGGGCGGCTTCACGGACTTAGCATCGCCTGGTTCGATGTCTTTCGCTTCACAGCGGGTACCGGAATATCAACCGGTTGTCCATCGACTACGCCTGTCGGCCTCGCCTTAGGTCCCGACTTACCCTGGGCAGATCAGCTTGACCCAGGAACCCTTGGTCAATCGGCGCACACGTTTCTCACGTGTGTATCGCTACTCATGCCTGCATTCTCACTCGTGAACCGTCCACAACTCGCTTCCGCGGCTGCTTCACCCGGCACACGACGCTCCCCTACCCATCACGATCCCCGTTGGGGGTTGATATCGCAATGACACGACTTCGGCGGTACGCTTGAGCCCCGCTACATTGTCGGCGCGGAATCACTCGACCAGTGAGCTATTACGCACTCTTTCAAGGATGGCTGCTTCTAAGCCAACCTCCTGGTTGTCTGTGCGACTCCACATCCTTTCCCACTTAGCGTACGCTTGGGGGCCTTAGTCGATGCTCTGGGCTGTTTCCCTCTCGACCATGGAGCTTATCCCCCACGGTCTCACTGCCGCGCTCTCACTTGCCGGCATTCGGAGTTTGGCTAAGGTCAGTAACCCGGTAGGGCCCATCGCCTATCCAGTGCTCTACCTCCGGCAAGAAACACACGACGCTGCACCTAAATGCATTTCGGGGAGAACCAGCTATCACGGAGTTTGATTGGCCTTTCACCCCTAACCACAGGTCATCCCCCAGGTTTTCAACCCTGGTGGGTTCGGTCCTCCACGACCTCTTACAGCCGCTTCAACCTGCCCATGGCTAGATCACTCCGCTTCGGGTCTTGAGCGTGCTACTTCATCGCCCTGTTCGGACTCGCTTTCGCTACGGCTTCCCCACCCGGGTTAACCTCGCAACACACCGCAAACTCGCAGGCTCATTCTTCAAAAGGCACGCAGTCACGACATGCAGGCAAGCCTGCATGCGACGCTCCCACGGCTTGTAGGCACACGGTTTCAGGTACTGTTTCACTCCCCTCCCGGGGTACTTTTCACCATTCCCTCACGGTACTGTCCGCTATCGGTCACCAGGGAATATTTAGGCTTGGCGGGTGGTCCCGCCGGATTCACACGGGATTTCTCGGGCCCCGTGCTACTTGGGTGTCTCTTCAGCGAGCCGCTGACGTTTCGACTACGGGGGTCTTACCCTCTGCGCCGGACCTTTCGCATGTCCTTCGTCTACGCCAGCGGTTTCTGACTCGCCTCATGGCCGGCAGACCATGAACAAGAGATCCCACAACCCCGCCTGCGCAACCCCTGCCGGGTCTTGCACGCCTGCGGTTTGGCCTCGTCCGGTTTCGCTCGCCACTACTCCCGGAATCACGGTTGTTTTCTCTTCCTGCGGGTACTGAGATGTTTCACTTCCCCGCGTTCCCTCCACACTGCCTATGTGTTCAGCAGTGGGTGACAGCCCATGACGACTGCCGGGTTTCCCCATTCGGACACCCCCGGATCACAGCCTGGTTGACGGCTCCCCGGGGCCTTTCGTGGCCTCCCACGTCCTTCATCGGTTCCTGGTGCCAAGGCATCCACCGTGCGCCCTTAAAAACTTGGCCACAGATGCTCGCGTCCACTGTGCAGTTCTCAAACAACGACCGACCACCCG
>NZ_JBSGHG010000081.1:0-4671 GCF_053604275.1 Streptomyces sp. NPDC004051
TGCTCGTGTTGCTCTTCTTGCTCACTACCTGGAACTGCTTCCTCCGGGACCTTCCGTCCCAGTATCAGGCTGTCCAGCTCAGCGGGGGAACTTCATACCGATCTCTGTCCATCCCTGTGAGAGGCGAGATTTGACCAGTGTGCTGTATGAGTGACACAGCTTCGTTGCCTGTCCGACTAGCCACTGGATAACCCAATGCTTGGGCGGAGCAGGGCTGAACAGTGACTAGACGGCCCCACCGTACTGGGGGCACTGGCCACGGCACGATGTCCTCGTCAGCCAGTAGCAGTGCTGCGTCCCAAACTCCCTCGGAATAGGCTTCGAAGCGGCCCCACAGACGCCGACATGCCACCCTTCCCCTCCGCCCAGGCACCTGAACCGAGATGAGCTCGTGATCATTGAGGACATGGTCGGCTGTGAGTACCAGCCGCGGACTTAATAGATAGCCGGACCCTTGTGCCCTGCCAGAGCGGACTACTGCAGCACGCCCTTCGTACACCTAACCTCACAGTTCGCGTACGGCCCTGCAAACGCCAGCAGCGCCGGGTTGACCGCTTGTCACCCGTCGAAGCGGGACCCGAAGAGCTCCTCAGTGGCGTCTGCCTCATCAGTGTTGACGTGATAGGCGCCGTTGGTCGTGGTGTCCTTCGGAGTGAGAACCAATTTCACTCGATGCACCGATGCTTTGGCAACCGATGCTTCCGCCCCAGCGGACACTACCCATGCTCGCAGGCCTGCCTTGCCCTTCCCCTCCCTGCGCATCTCCACTGAAAACTCGAGCTCTACCGGCCCTACTTCGAACCTAGGCCCTGTGTGATTACCTGCCGCGGCGACCAGTTGAGCTCGCAGGTGCTCAACTGCCTCGGCGATGCTGATCTCCTCCATTACTCGCCCCCTTGACCCTGCTACTGGTAGGAAGGACACCAGACTACTCGTTGATGCAATGCTCTGGGCTTGGATTACGCCAATGCGCGTGCGGCCTGCCCTTTCGGGCGCCCCATACGACCAGCTTGCTGTGGCAACGAGTGCTTTTCAGGCTGTGCCGCCACGCCGACAGGTCAACGCAAGATGCCGGTGTGCCTAGTACTCCAGCTGTAGATCGTGATCTCGCGTGGTGTCGCTGGGTGCCTCGGTTGGCGCGAGCTGGTGCCCAACCTCAACTTGGTTGGGGTTGAGATCGGCGCACCGCCTGGCAGGCCCTACTCGTTCCCGTCGTGCTCGGGTGGCCAGCCGATGACGCCCTCCGTTCGAACATTGCGCAGGGTCGCTCCCTCGAACCGGGCCCCGGTGACGTCGGTCAGCCCGAGCGGGGGCAGACCGGTGTTCACGCTTCCGAGTCTGGCGCCGGTCAGATCGGTGTCGCGCAGGTCGGCACCCCGTAGATCGCATCCGGCCAGGCTGACCTCGCGCAGTGAAGCCCCGCGCAGGTCTGCGCCACTGAGGTCGCAGAGCTTGAACCAGCACCCGTCCAGGGTGGCGTGGCGCAGATCTGCCCCGATGAACAAGCAGCGGGTGAACCGCAGCCGTGACGTGCGAGTGGAAGCAAGGTTCTGGCCGGTGAAGTCCTCACGGTTCACGGTCGCATGGCTGTGAAGCGCGGCAAGTCGTTGTCTCGCGGTCGGTGACGTGGTCATGTGCGCCAGGGTGTCAGCCGGGTCGGTGGCCGTCGCCCGGATTTCCGACGGTTCGCCGCCCGCCAGCCGATCACACAGGCCCAGGTTGGTCCGGGAACGGGTACGGCCACCGTTGATCATCGTGAGTTGTGTGGACTGACGACGAGGCGGTGGCCGCGGGTCACAGCATAGATCCCGCCCGGTGGCGGGCGGCGTTCGAGAGCCTGATGGGGCGGATCGCGGGCCGGTTCAAGCGGGTTGAGCCCCGGCGCCGAGCCTGGTGGCTGGTGCTGGGGCTGCTGTCGGACCTGCCGCGGAAGAACTGCTGGACGATCGCGGAGTGGGCCGGGGAGGCCGGCCCGCACGGCATGCAGCATCTGCTGTGCCGGGCCGTCTGGGATGCCGATGCCGTCCGCGACGACGTGCGTGAGTACGTCGTCGAGCACCTCCGCGACGAGGATGCGGTGCTGGTCGTCGACGAGACCGGCGACCTGAAGAAGGGCACCCACACCGTCGGTGTTCAGCGCCAGTACACCGGCACCGCGGGCAGGATCGAGAACTCCCAGGTCGCGGTCTACCTCGTCTACGCGGGCGAGCGGGGACACGCGGCGGTGGACCGGGAGCTGTACCTCCCGCGCTCCTGGACGTGCGACCCGGACCGCTGCCGGGCAGCCGGGCTCGGCGAGGACACCGTCTTCGCGACCAAGCCGGAACTGGCCCGGGTGATGATCGAACGGTTCCTGGACGCCGGACACCACGTGGGCTGGGTCACCGGGGACGAGGTCTACGGCGGTAACCCGAAACTGCGCACGGCGCTGGAGGAACGCGGCATCGGCTATGTCCTCGCGGTGGCTTGCTCGGCCGAAGTGCCCACCGGTGCGGGCACCTTCCGCGTGGATGCCCTGGTGAAGAAGGTACCCAAGCGGGCCTGGCAGAAGCTCTCGGCCGGGCCCGGCGCGAAGGGGCACCGCTTCTACGACTGGGCCGTCATCGACCTCGCCGGGCCGGCACCGGGTCGCCGTCAGCTGCTGATCCGCCGCAACCGCACCACCGGTGAACTCGCCTACTACCGCTGTCACTCCACCACGCCGGCGTCCCTGGCCACCCTGGTCAAGGTGGCAGGTTCCAGATGGCGGGTGGAGGAAACCTTCCAGAGCCAAAAGGGGCTGGCCGGGCTGGATGAGCACCAGGTCCGCCGCTACCCCTCCTGGGCCCGCTGGGTCACCCTCGCCATGCTGGCCCACGCCTTCCTCGCGGTCCTCCACGCCGACGAACACGCCCGCGACCCCGCCCCGGACGGGCTGGTCCCGCTGTCCTGCAACGAGATCCAGCGTCTGTTCATCACGGTTGCCGTCCAGCCTCTCCACGACATGGCCCACCGGCTCGGCTGGTCCATCTGGCGACGCCGCCACCAGGCACGCTCACGCGCCAGCCATTACCGGCGACAAGCCGCATCCCAGACATGAAGATCACGAACTGCAACTGGAGTATTAGCCCGTGGGTGACTCTGAGCTGCTGCCGGGTGATTGCGGAATGTCAGCCTCAACCGCTCCGAATCTGGTGAAGGCTTTGGTATGCCCCGGATCTGGTGGAGTCACCGTGCTGGACAGATGATGCTCCAGACGCTCAAGGAGCTCCCGTGCCCCGTAGTTACCCGGCCGAGTTCCGACGCAAGGCCCTTGATCTTGTCGAAGCCGGTCGGCAGATCCGGCAGATCGCTCACGACCTCGGCATCAGCGAGCAGACGATTTATGTTTGGCGTCGTCAGCACCTCATTGACACCGGGCGACTGCCGGGGCCGGCCAGCGAGGACCAGGCCGAACTGGTAGCCGCACGACTACAGATCGCCGAACTGGAGGCGGAACTGGCTGTCCACCGCCGGGCAGCCGAGCTCATAGGCAAGGTGGAGCCCCCCAAAAAAAGACGCTTCGAGGCCGTCGCGGTGATGGCCGGCGAGGGCCTGTCCGTGCAGACGGCGACGAGGGTGCTCAACGTCTCCGAGTCCGGCTACTACGCCTGGCGTTCCCGCCCGCCCTCGCCCCGCTCCCTGCGGCATGCGTGGCTGACCGAGGCCATCAACACGATCCACACCGCCTCGCACGGCTCCTACAGCATCCGTCGTGTCCACGCCGAACTCAGACTCGAGCATGGCATTTTTGTCAGCCACGGCACCGTCATGCCCCTCATGCAGAGGGCCAGCCTCACGGGCCTGCCCGGCAACCGCCTACGACGGCCGCGGCACGACACTCCTACTGCCGCCGACCTGGTCGACCGGAAGTTCACCAGCTCCGCCCCGGACAAGCTGTGGGTCACCGACATCACCGAGCACTCCACCCGGGAGGGCAAGGTGTACTGCGCGGTCGTCCTGGACACCTACTCGCGCCGGGTGGTCGGCTGGTCCATCGACTCCACGCAGACTGCCGCGCTCGTCACCAAGGCGCTGAACATGGCCATCAGCAACCGGCGTCCGACTGCCGGAACCGTGATCCATTCCGACCACGGCGTCCAGTTCACGTCCTGGGCTTTCACCGAACGGGCTCGGGCCTCCGGCCTGGCCTCCTTGATGGGCACGATCGGCGACTGTTACGACTCAGTACGTCAGTGCAGCTTTTGCTGTTCCAGCCATCTGAAGACATCGGACCTCTTGTACTGGACCTTCGCGTTTCTGCCCCGACCAAGCTTGTAGCCCTTGAGCCCCAGCTTTCGGGCTTCTCTGTATACCCAGCTCTCAGACATGTTGATCATGGCTGCGAGCTCGGAAGTATCCATGAGTATGGGCTCCACGGCGAAGCTGCTGCCCCCAGCAGAATGAGGCCGAGGGGTCTTCTCGGAGCGCTTTCGTCCCGTGTGCATCGGCATCTCTTCTCCGTTCGGTGAGGTACTGATCGGGGCCCGAGGGTCATTCGCCAAGGCGGGCGACCGGCTTGATCGGGATAGGAGAATGATGTGGAGTATCGCCGGTTTGGTTACTGAGGTTGAACTCGTGGTGTCGTTGGGTTACTCAGGCAGGTCTGATGGTCAGGCCGGTCTCGGCGAGGCAGCCGTCTATGAGGTCGCT
>NZ_JBSGHG010000082.1:0-3177 GCF_053604275.1 Streptomyces sp. NPDC004051
GCGACCTCATAGACGGCTGCCTCGCCGAGACCGGCCTGACCATCAGACCTGCCTGAGTAACCCAACGACACCACGAGTTCAACCTCAGTAACTGCCATTCCAGCCCGATGCACTGGAAAGCGTTCACTCTCAGTCGGCAATCCACCGACGCAGAGAATTAAACACCGAGTCGCTATCCAATTCATGCCCTCGATCAAGGCTCTTCAGCATCGCCGTGGAGCTCGTCAGGCGGTCGGGATAATAGAGCTCGGGCGCCAGGCATGCCGGACAGTCACTTAGCAGGCAGAACGGTGAGAGCGGGATCGTCTCCCCCTGCTGGGTAAGCATGTAGAGGCTATCATCAACCAGAGGGCGAGCGTTCTCAAAACTAATTGGCTCAAAGTCCGGGTGATCACCCATCAAAGCCAACCCCGAGATCTTATATTTGCCCGAATCCGGGAGCCAGTGCAGCCTATCCATATGCACCCATTTGGCCCGAGCGAGAAACGCGCACCAGGAGAGACTGCTGAGCATCAGCGATTCGATCTGCTCTAGACTCCTCTCAAATTCGGCGCGTGTTCGCGGCCCAGCCCCATGACGGATCTTGTTTCTCATGCGCAGCAACTCATCTAGATCCGCCATCAACCCCTTCCCTCCCTTTTTTCGCTGGGTTGCTTCTGCTAGCCCTGCCGCCTCATCCCCATTCTCTCTAGCATCCGCACCCACTGCCCGGATTACCCCCACCCAATGACCCAGCGAGACGCCGCCTTTTTCGACCCCTTCACTCCACTGGGAGATCGCGCTCAAATCCTGGCGGCCACGGTCAGCCGCGATCGCGAGGGAAACAATACCCAATGACAAAATTAGCGACTCAACACACTGAATCGCCGCCTCATGTTTTTCGGCCAGCGAAAGACTGTGCCTGAATTTCCGGACAGCCCGGGCAATTCCATATGGGTACGCCTCTTGAAAGACCCTGTACGGCTCGTTTTGCTTGCGCAGATTTTGCGCGATCAGCGAGCTGAGGTCCGCTGCTTCTTCCAACCTGATCCTCCGCTCGCTACTGCTGCCATCGTCAAAGATTCTTGTTCGAGAGAGTTGAAGTTCACGCCGGATTTTCTCCGCCTGCTCCAGCCCCTCGCCTAGCCTGGCGATAGACGCTCGAATTTCGTCGACATCCCCATCGCACTTCGGGATTCGCATTTCAGCCAAATCCCTCCACTTGATGCGCGGAATCACGCCATAGCGAGGGAATTGACTCTCCGCCTGCGGGCTGGCCAAGTAGGCCATCAGATACTCCGCTGGGACGGCTTCACGGCTTAGCCTTATTACGAGGAGTCCCTGCCCTGCCTGTACGCCCTCATACTCGGACGGAAGTGCTGTCCAGTACCTATTCCCAGCAAGGTCACGGCCGACAATGTCACCCTCGCGAAGCCTATACTTCGGTTCCCTTTCGACAGTCCGCAAGGGGAGACTGGAGACTGGAGGAAGAGAGGGCCCTAGGTGAGAGGGCGGCAGAACCCTGTGCCGCACATCAACTTCAGGGTCCTTCCTCTCTTTGTCAATCTCTGCCGAGATGACCGATCCTGCGAAGATCTGAGAGAAATCCCCTAGCCTCAGCCCCTCTTGCGCCAACTTCCTCGCCTCGTGCACCTGCCTGTAGCGCCCGAGTGAAAGATCGTAGCCCTGCGCTGCAATCTCACTCTTAGCAACACAAAAGCTCTGTTCATTTCGTCCGCGCTTTCGCTCGCCCTTGCTCCTTTGAGACCAGCGATACAGCAAGTCAGGCAGGTTATTCTTGGCGTGCTCTGCTTCATCCAGAGGCTTGACAGGCGAGTGGCCGAGCTTTTCGCTGGGCAGCAACGGCGTCCTCCTGTCGTCCAGACTCCACCCGTCAGCCGTCACCTCATAAAACCAGACACCATCTTTCGCCTCACTGCTCGATTTGGTAAAGAAGAGCACAGCGGCAGAAATTCCAGCATAGGGCTTAAATGTGCCGCTGGGGAATTTCACCACTGCTTCTAGCTTGTGCTCCTCCACCAAGAACCGGCGCAACTCCACGTGTGCCTTGGTGGAACCGAACAATAGCCCCTCGGGAACAATGATCGCAGCGCGGCCTCCCTGCTTCAGCAACCTCAACGTCAGAGCGAGAAATAGGAGCTCCACCTTCTTCGTCTTGGTCAATTCAAGGAGCTCGGGAGCGACCCCATCTTGTTCCAGGCTCCCAGCAAACGGAGGATTAGTCAGCACTAGCGAATAGCTCTCGGAGTCATCTGCCAGTCCATCAGCGAGCACGTCCCGGTAGCGGATCTCCGGGTCTTCGACACCGTGGAAAAACATGTTCATGGAGCCAATGCGCAACATGGTTCGATCGAAGTCGAAGCCTTTGAATGCGGCACCACTTTTCGGCCTGTCTTGACGCGAACGATCGACATGTTCGGCAGCGGCTACTAGGAATCCCGCCGTGCCGCAGGCCGGATCACAGATTTTGTCATGCTCGGACGGATTCGTCATCTCTATGAGCAGCTGAACGATATGCCGAGGCGTACGAAATTGTCCATAACGTCCAACGGTGGAAACCTTGCTGAGCATGTACTCGTAAAGATCCCCTCTAGCGTTTTTTTCACCTGAAGGGATTTCACAGAGTATGTCGACGACCTTGGCCAGCAGGCTGGGTGTCGGGATAGTCAGCCGCGCGCCTGCCATGAGCTCCGGATAGCCGAACGCGTCCGGTAGATGGCTGCGCAGCCAAGGGAAAACCTCATCACGGACAATAGCCAACATATTCTGAGGTGCTTCGGTGATGAAGTGAGACCAGCGCAGCCGCCGATCGGACTCCGCGAAGACGACGTTGCCGATGGCCTGGCCGGTCCTCGCTGCCTCCCGTTCCTGAGCAGACTGCAGTTCATCGAGCTCCCTGATGTACATCAGGTACGTAAGCTGCTCGATGATCTCCAGTGGGTTCGACACGCCCCCAGACCAGAAGGCATCCCACAGTCGGTCGATCTTGCTCTTGAGGTCACCTGAGATCACGTATCGGAGGCTAGCGGGTACCTGTCTTGCTTCGCTCACGGATTCAGTGACTGGCTGCGCCCCGAAGCTCCTAAGAGCTCGTAACACGATCTTGTTGAAGTGGCCTGGTAGGCCGTGACCGATGTGAGGATTCGGCCGTTCGGGAGGGTGTGAGTACCCGGCCGT
>NZ_JBSGHG010000083.1:0-2978 GCF_053604275.1 Streptomyces sp. NPDC004051
CCCCCGGGCCATGCGTTCGACAGGGGGGACCAGTCATGCCGGCTCCAGAGGCCGGGAGCCCCATTGCGGGGCCACGAAAAAGGTAATGGGGGGGGGCGCCCGGCACGTGAACGGGTCTCAGCTGGACTCGCGCTGGACCACCGATGCCCCCAGCACCTTGTGGGCCTCGGGTGCGGCGGCGGGATCGCGCACCGCGCGGTCGACGAGTTCGGCGAGTTCCCGGCCGGACGGCAGGTCGAGGTGGACGGTGGTCAGCCGGGGCCGCAGCAGCCGGCCCAGCATGAGGTTGTCGGCGCCGACCACGGCCGTCTCGTCCGGGACGCGGACGCCGACGTCGTCCAGGGCCCGCATCAGCAGCATCGCGTACTCGTCGTTGTAGGTGAACACGGCGTCGAGGCCGAGGTCGCGCCAGCCGGCGGCGAGCCGCGCGGCGGCGCCCTCGTCGTGGGCGAGGGGCAGTTCGGTGACCGTCGCGTCGGTGCCGCGCAGCGCCGCACGCACGCCGGCCAGGCGGGGTGCGGAGAACGCCCTCAGACCGGGCTCGCGCGGGACGACGACGCCGATGCGGCGCCGACCGCGGTCGAACAGGTGGGCGCCCGCGCTGTGGCCGACGACGTCGTGGTCCATGAGCAGGGCGTGCGCGCCCTCGACGGACTCCGGACCGAGGGTGATCACGGCGCGCGCTCCGGAGCGTTTGAGCACGGCGACGCCCCGCGGGCCGAGCCCGGAGCCGGGGACCAGCACCGCCACGGGACGCAGTTCGGCCCAGGCACGGGCGGCCTCGTCGTCGTGCACGCCGACGGTGCCGTACTGCACGACCGTGTATTCGAGGCGGCCGAGCGCCACTTGGAGGTCGTTGACGAACTGGCTGTAGACCGGACCGACCGGGAAGGCCGGGGCCGGCATCAGCACCATGCGGCTGTGGCCGGCCCGTAAGCTGCGGGCCGCCGCGTGCGGCACGTACCCGAGTTCCCTGGCGGCGTCGTGGACGCGGCGGCGGGTGGGCTCGCTGATCCGGACGGCCTCGGCGTTGTTCAGGACGTAGGAGACGGTCGCGCGCGAAACGCCGGCCAGTCGGGCCACGTCGGCGCTCGTGGGCACGGCGCGCGGCAGTGCGGCGGATGCGGGCACGGGTGGGTTCGGTATCTGCACCATGACGCAAGGCATCTTCGCAGAAGCCCGAACCGGCCCTTCAGCCGGGGGAGTTGAGAGCGCCGCAGCACGATCCCGGCCCAGTTCAGGGCGTCCCGGCCGTGCGGTCGCAGCCGCCCGGTCAGCCGGGGGTGGCCGCCCGGTCAGCCGGGGGTGGCCGCGGAACCCGTCACGCGGTCGACGAGCTCCTCCCACGCGGCTTCCAGCCGCTCCATCGGCATCCCGCGCTGCTGGGTCAGGTGGTGGACCAGGGCGGGGTCGAGCGGTGCCATCAGGGTGTGGGCGAGGAGTTCGCAGTCCGCCTCGGGGACGGCCTCGCGCAGCAGCAGCGACACATGATGGATCAGCACACGGCGGGGCGGGCTGGTGAAGCGGCGGTCGGCGCACGGTTCGGCGGCGAGCTGCAGTTCCAGTTCGTCGGCCGTGCGGCGCAGCAGGGTGAGACCGAACGCCCGCAGGCGCTCCGCGGGCGGCGCTCCCGGCCCCAGCGGCGGGGGTCCGGCGAGGAAGGCGGCCTGGAACTTCTTCTCGGAGTGGTCGAGCAGCGCCGACAGCAGCCCGGTGCGGTCGCCGAAGCGCCGGAAGACCGTCCCCTTGCCCACCCGGGCCGCCGCGGCCACCGCCTCCATGGTGAGGCCGTCCGCGCCGCGCTCGGTGACGAGGCGGGCGGCGGCCTCCAGCAGCCGGGCGCGGTTGCGCGCCGCGTCGGCCCGCAGGCAGGGCTCGTCGATCTCGCCGCCGAGCTGCAGCAACTCCTGCGGCTCGACGGGCTCCTGAGGTGTCGGGGCGGGCGGCTGCACGGCGGACATGAAGCCAGAGTAAAGCATCGGGAAGAAACTGGACCAGGGTCCGGTTAGAGTGCTAGAAAAGAAAACGGACCTCGGTCCGGATTGTTGCGGCGATGTTTCGTCATGCCGTCGCGTCCGGCCGTCGCACCACTTGTCCCACCCCATGTTCCACCCGGTATTCCACCCCCCTCAGGAGTTCTCATGTCCGTCCGCATCCTCGCCCTCGTCGGCAGCCTCCGCGCCGGTTCGCACAACCGCCAGCTCGCCGAGGCCGCGGTGAAGCTCGCGCCCGAGGGCTCCGACGTGGTGCTCTACGAGGGGCTCGCGGAGATCCCCTTCTACAACGAGGACATCGACGTCGAGGGCAGCGTCCCCGCCGCCGCCACGCAGCTGCGCGAGGCCGCGGGCAGCGCCGACGCCCTGCTGCTCTTCACGCCGGAGTACAACGGCACGATGCCGGCCGTCCTGAAGAACGCCATCGACTGGCTGTCCCGCCCGTACGGCGCCTCCGCCCTCGGCGACAAGCCCGTCGCCGTGATCGGCACCGCCTTCGGCCAGTACGGCGGCGTCTGGGCGCAGGACGAGGCCCGCAAGGCCCTGGGGATCGCGGGCGGCAAGGTGATCGAGGACATCAAGCTCTCGATCCCGGGCTCCGTGACCCGTTTCGCCGAGGTCGGCCCCGCCGACGACGCCGAGGTCGTCGGGCAGCTGACCGAGGTCGTCGTCGCCCTCAACGGCCACGCCACCGCGCCGGCCGCCGCCTGACCGCACCCCGCACGACCTGTCCCGAGGGGGCCGGTGCCGTACCGACGACGGCACCGGCCCCCTCGGCCGTGCGAACGGGCTGCCCGCCCCCGCGCTCAGACCCCGGCCGTCGCGCGTCCCTCGTGGTGGATCGGGGTGCGGGCGCCGGTGAGGGGGACCCCGGTGCCGCCCCGCCGGGTGGCCACGATCTCCGCCGCGATGGACAGCGCCGTCTCCTCCGGGGTACGCGCCCCCAGGTCGAGACCGATCGGCGACCGGAGCCCGGCCAGCTCC
>NZ_JBSGHG010000084.1:0-2772 GCF_053604275.1 Streptomyces sp. NPDC004051
TTGTCGCAGGTGGCTCCGCGGAAGACCTCGACGGTCCGCTTGCTGTCGTTGCGGATGTTCAGGCTGCGGGAGCCCAGGCCGCTCACGATGGTGACGCAGCCGCCCGGGTTGTCCGAGTAGGAACGCTCGTTGATGTGGATCCGGCCTTCGAAGCCCCGGTCTTCGAAGCCACGGTCGTCGAAGCCCCGGCCTTCGAAGCCACGGCCGTTGTTGTCCTTGCCGGATTCGCCGCCCAGGGGGGCCGCGGCGGGGGCGCCCGCCTGCTGGCCCGCGGGGACGGCCCCCTGCTGGACCATGGGGGCGGCTGCCTGCTGGACCGCGGGGGCGGCCTGGGCCGGCCCGTAGACGGACGCCGAGGCGTAGGTGATGCCGGTGACGGCCAGGCCCGCGGCGGCCGCGACGGCCGCGGTGACGACGGTGGAACGGGTACTCATCACGCACTTCTCCTGATCTCGGGGGATCGGCCGGCCGGCCGACTCGTGATGAACGTACTGACCAGTTCTCATACCTGTCATATCGGGACATGAGGGGAAGTCAGCAGATTGACTCCGATCAGGTCACAGAGGGCGCTCGTGTGCCGTGTCATGGCGTGCTGACGTGTAATCAGATTGCTTTTTCTGTAGTGGACTTGACGCGGCGATACGCTGTCCGGGGGACTTTTCCGACACCTGCTCACCCTCAGGCGCGGCGTGTCGTTCGTTGACACATTGGGTCGAACCGGTATTTCCGTCGTGCCGCCGGGTGACGGGCGGGGCGCTCGAGCGCGTGGGCGGGCCCGTGACGTGACGTGTTGCCGTCCGCAGAGCGACGTTCCCCCTGGTCACGGACAACGGGTGGTTACGCTGCGGGGGCGAGGTCCTGCGTCGTCATGGTTCTGGTTTCGAGCGGGGTGGCGTACCCGTGGACGGGGTGCTCGAGCGGACGGGTGTGGTTGTACTCGACCTCGATGAAGGGGAAGACGCCGGCTCGGGCAGTCCCGGAGCTCATGACGCGATCATGGACGGGCCTCCTTGAATCGTTTCCAGTAGATCAGGCTGCAGGCCAGGGAGACAAAGGCATCGTGGAGTCCGGTGCGGCGTTTCCAACGGACGGCCAGTCGTTCGAACTGGTTGGAGCGGGGCGAAGGTCTGTTCCACCGCGTACCGGAGCTTGCTCGGGCCCTTGAGGCTCGGGGCGCCCTTGCGGGAGGCAACCGGCGGGATGAGGCGCTTGTGGAGCTCTTCGCGACGGGGGTCGGAGTCGTAGCCCTTGTCGCCGGGCAGGGCTTCGGGACGGCCGGCGCGGACGGCCGGGGCGGACGGCGACGGGTGGCATGCCGTCGACCAGGGCGAGGGGCTGGGTGACGGCATTGACGTGGGCCGCGGTGGTGAGGACCTCGAGCGGGGTGCCGTGTCCGTCGCAGACCAGGTGAATGCTTGCTGCCCGTCCTGCGCCGGTCGACCGGCGCAGGACCGATGCTGGAGCCGAACCCCAACTCCAGGGGAGGGGGTTACCGGGCCATATCGTCGTGGAAGACCTAGAGGACGCCCTGTCCTGCCCTGCCCTGCAGGCAGAGCCGGTCCGCCACCGGCTGTGGACCCGGCGACCGCTCGGGCCAGGGCGGCGGCAGCGGTTCGATCAGTGCTCACGAGCCGTCGTCCACGATCCACGGCCGAGTACTGACAGCACCACGAACGGCCGAATCGTCAGATCGGCCACGCCCGGCCGAGCCACTTCAACAAGATCGTTTCACGAGCTCCTGAGCGCTGTCCCGTGATCCCGCGAAGCCGAGGGTCATGCCGTGTCCGGGTCGGTGCCGATGGCACCGACCGGGCGAAGCGAATGTCCGAGGTTTCCGGTGAGGATGCGGGGGCGGCGCCACCACCACACGTCGGGGCCGGGCGACCTGTGGAACTGGTCGAGTGCTCGGCCGTCGTCGACGGTCGAGGCCTTGTACCGGTCCTCCAGGGCTTTGATCTGCGGGATCCAGAGCTGGACGACGCTTTCGTCCAGCAGGAGCCACGCCTCGTGCAGCCGGTTTCGACAGTGCTGTTCGGGAACGGTTCGATTTCTGGGGTGTGGGACGGGTGTGAGTGACATGGTGAGGGACGCGCGACAGCTGGCGCCGTCGGCTCAGGAGGCCCTGCGGCTGCGGGCGGTGGCCGCGTTGGTGGCGGGGCGGGACCGTGAGGGGGCGGCGGTTTTCGGGGTACCGCTGAAGGCGGTCGACGCGCAGGCGCCGGGCCCGGCCGGGTCGTATCCGAGGAGGTCGGCCAGGGCACCGGGGCAGGTGTGTGTCCTTGATGACTCGGCGGACGGTCGCGCTGCTGGGCGGGGTACGTACGGCCAGGGCCTGTCCGGTGGATGAAGTCGCAGGAAAGCGACGGCGCCCTCATCGGCGCCGGTGAGCGGCGGCGATGAGGGTGCCCCGCTCGAGCGAAGCCGAGCGTGGGGGAGCGGCCGGGCGTGGGGGAGAGTGGCGACAACGCGGCTGGGGTCCCCCTTGCTCGAGGAACTCGGGGGAGTGCGTGCCGGACCCCGCGTCTGCGGCATGATCCGCAGGACAGGCCCCGAGGGCGCCGTGGTGCGGGCGCCGAGTCGGGCCAGGACGTCCTGCGGGGCTTCGTCGCCCGCCCACCGATCGCCGTGAACGTCTTCGCTCCGGTGACGACGGCGGAGCACACGATCAGCAGGACTGCCACGAACGGGTGGCGCTTTGTGGGTCGGTCTCGTGGGCCGGCCGCGTCGGTGGCCGCTCGGCCGGCGGGCCGGTCGCGTGGTGCCGGTGAGCGG
>NZ_JBSGHG010000085.1:0-2351 GCF_053604275.1 Streptomyces sp. NPDC004051
GATCGTGGCGGTGTCCGCGGAGAAGAACTCCACCCTGGTGCTGCCCTTCCCGGTGGAACTGCTGCGCTTCCTGGAACGGTCCGCCCAGCAGCCGGCACAGGCGGAGCGCGCCCTGGAGGAACCGGGGCCGCCGCCCGACGAGCCGGGGCCGCCGCCCGACCGGTTCCCGGACCCGTGACACGTGGTCCACGCGTGGTTCCCGTGACTCACGGCAGGTGATAGACACGGCGGGTCACTGTTCCTGTCCGCCAGCAGGAAGGTTCCCCCACCATGACCGCGTCAGGGACCACCGGCCCCTCGCCCACCACACGGCGGCAACTGCTCGCCCGTTCCGGCGCCCTGGGAATCGGCATCGCGTTCTCCGGTTCCCTCTCCGAACTGTTCACCCCCGCTGCCGCCGCCGCGCAGAACCTCGGCCACCACGGCTACGGCCCCCTCGTCCCCGACCCCGACGGGCTGCTCGACCTGCCGAAGGGCTTCCGCTACCGGGTGCTCTCCCGCGAGGGCGACGCACTGCGCTCCGGTGAGGGCCCCGTCCCCTCCAACCCGGACGGCATGGCCGCCTTCGCGGGCGGGCACGGCCGCGTCCATCTCGTCCGCAACCACGAGAACCGCGCCAACGGCAGGGCCCCGGTCCCGGTGATCGACGGGCTGACGTACGACCCGCAGGGCAAGGGCGGCTGCACGTCGCTGACCCTGGACTCCCGTGGCCGGGTGCTCTCGGAGCGGGTCGCGATCGCCGGTACCGCCGTCAACTGCGCGGGCGGACCGACGCCTTGGGGCACCTGGCTGACCTGCGAGGAGACCGAGGACAAGGCGGGCGCCAACGGCTACACCAAGGATCACGGCTTCGTCTTCGAGGTCGACGGGGCCGACCCGCGCCGCACGGGCGCCGTGCCGCTCACCGCGATGGGCCGCTTCCAGCACGAGGCGGTCGCGGTCGACCCGCAGCGGGGCGTCGTCTACGAGACGGAGGACGCGTTCGAGCGGCCCTTCGGGCTCTTCTACCGCTTCCTGCCGGAGAAGCCGCTCGGCGGCACCGGTTCGCTGCGCGCGGGCGGCCGGCTCCAGGCGATGCGGGTGCCCGGGGTGCCCGACCTGTCCTCGGTCCGGGAGACGGGCGCACGCTTCGACCGTATCGAGTGGGTGGACGTGCCGGACCCGCAGGCCGTCGACACCCCCATCCGCTTCCAGGACTTCGGCGCCGGCGGCATCACGCACGCGCAGAAGCTGGAGGGCTGCTACTGGGGCGGCCGGTCGGTGTACTTCGTCTCGTCCTTCGCCCGCAGCGCCGAGGGTTCGGCCGGCGACCACTACGGGCAGATCTGGCGCTACGACCCGGACCGGCGGCGGCTGACGCTGGTGATCGTCTTCGGGCCGGACACCGACGTGCACCTGCCCGGCGAGTCTCCGGACAACATCTGCCTCGCCCCCAGCGGCGGCCTGATGGTCTGCGAGGACGGCGGCGGCGCGCAGCACGTCTACGGCGTCACCCGGCGCGGCGAGGTGTACGCGATGGCGCGCAACCGCCAGAACGTGGGCACGCCCGAGAAACCGGAGTGGGGCGAGTTCGCCGGGGTCGCCTTCTCCCCCGACGGCCGGACGATGTACGTCAACTGCTACTCCCCCGGCACGACGTTCGCGGTCACCGGCCCCTGGCGGCGGTGACGGACGCGGGGGCGGCCGGGGCTCTCCCCGGCCGCCCCCGCGGGCCGCATACGGATCCGTACGCGGGCCGTACGCGGGTCAGGCCGCCGGCAGGTCGTCCATCTGACCGATCGCCTGCTTCAGCCCCTCCACCGTGCCCGTCTCCGCGAGCCGGTCCATCTGCTCCCGGCTGTCGAAGACCGAGCACATCTCCCTCCGGGTACTGCCCTCGCGCTCGCCGAGCGTCATCGCCGTGCAGTGGGGCGTGGTCGGCGGCGACGCCTTCGCCACGGACGCCGACGCGGTGGCCCGGCAGGTGCTGGACGGGGTGCGCCCGGGTTCCGTCGTGGTCCTGCACTGCACCCGCAGTGGGGCCCCGGCGACCGAGCGGACCCTGCGGACGATCGTCCCGGCGCTACGCGAGGAGGGCTACCACTTCGTGACCGGATGTCAACTCGTCGTCACGATGCGGCGAAGGGACCCCCCGCCGCTGCGCGGCTCCGCTCCAAGGAAGCCCTTCCTCCCGGGGCTGAAGCTCAGGGCCTCCTGACCAGATCACGGTGAAGGTCTCCGACCTGATCGCGACGGCGAACGGACGGAACCGACCGTCCTAGTACTGCAACGGTGTTTGGCGTGACTGCTGACCAGATCGGTCGTTGGTGTGGTCATGGGTGGGGACCTTGCGGATGTCAGGCTGTGGGCAG
>NZ_JBSGHG010000086.1:0-2264 GCF_053604275.1 Streptomyces sp. NPDC004051
GGCGTAGACGGCGACGCTGGTGATGCCGGCGTCCTGGCAGGCCCGGGCGATGCGGACAGCGATTTCGCCACGGTTGGCAATGAGCACCTTGCGCACGATTGAGGCTCCCTCCTTGAAACAAGCCGAGTTTAGGGACTGCCGACACGGCACTACGACCTGTCCCCATGGGTGAGCTTGCCCACACGGAGCGTGATCCGAGGCTCGCTCGACCCGAGAAATCCCATGTCGCACCTTGGTACGCAAGACTCCTTCGGGAAACCCTAGCCCGCTCATGTGGTCAAGGTCTCTGTGAGAGCGTGCTGCGGCCCACTACGTTTTTTTGTCGAGTCCCTACGAATGGCCCAATGGTTCTCTGCCCTTCGCATGACCCTTGTCCCTGGCTTTACTTGTCAGTAACGTTCGCGCTGCCTCGAACGTACTCGGGGTAACCACAGTCGTGCTCGAAAGTGGGTGGGGGCCGGTGGTCCGCAGACCGGTGGCGTGGACCGTGGCGCTCGTGCTCTTCGTCGAGGCGCTCGGCATCGGTGCGGTGAACTGGTTCCTCGGGGTCGTCGTCGACCGGCAGCACATGTCGCCGGCCGGTCTCGACCCGCACCTGATGTCGGTGTCCTCGAAGGCCGGCGGCATCGTCTTCGGGCTCTACCTCGCGCTGTGCGGCCTCGTCGCGCTGCTGGTCGCCCTGCGCGACCGGGCGCCCACCGGGCCGGGCAGGATACTGCTGATCAGCGCCGCCGTGGTGCACGCGCTGCTCGGTGCATTCGGGTGGGGCCTGCTCGGTCCGGCCGCCTTCCTGTACATGGTGGTGGTGCTGGGCCTCATCGTCCTGCTGCTGATGACGCACGACCGCCCGGACGCGCCCGCCGACCCCGAGCCCCGCGGCGCCGACGGGGCTCCGGTCACGCCTCCGGCGGCGCCCACAGCTCCGTGATGCCGACGCCCAGCTCGGCCAGCAGGCGCCGCAGCAGCGGCAGACTGATGCCGATGACGTTCCCGTGGTCGCCGTCGATGCCCTCGATGAACGGGGCCGAACGGCCGTCCAGGGTGAACGCGCCCGCGACCCGGAGCGGTTCGCCGGACGCGACGTAGGCGGCGATCTCCTCGTCCGTGGGTTCGCCGAAACGGACCACGGTGGACGCGGTGGCGGAGGCGTACCTGCTGCCCTCGGCGAGGGTGTCGTAGACGCAGTGGCCGGTCTGGAGGACGCCCGCACGGCCCCGCATCGCCTTCCAGCGGGCGGTGGCCTCCTCGGCGTCCCGGGGTTTGCCGAGGGCCCGGCCGTCCAGTTCGAGCACCGAGTCGCAGCCGATCACCAGGGCGCCCTTGACCTCGGGCTTCGCGGCGACGACGGAGGCCTTCGCCTCGGCGAGGGCGAGTGCGAGTTCGGCCGGGGTGGGTGCGGTGACGGCGTCCTCGTCGACACCGCTGACGACCACCTCGGGGTCGAGTCCGGCCTGGCGGAGCAGCCCGAGCCGGGCGGGGGACTGGGAGGCGAGCACGAGCCGGCGGCGGGGCTGATCTGTCATGCGGTCAGCGTATCGGCGTGGGCCGGATGCCTCACCTCACGCCGATCACGAGCATCGCGAGCACCATGGCCAGCGCGACGAGAACGCCCAGCCGCCGCAACATGTCCTGCGTGTCCCGCAGTTCCTTGGGCGGCTCGTTCTCGGGGTCGGACCACAGCATGTCCTCCATGCTCCGGCGGTGACCTCCGGGGTGCCTGAGTACGCGTACTCAACTTCCCCGGACGTCACCGCCGTCCGGTGCGCCGGACGGCCCTACCCGCCCGGCCAGTACGTCCGCGACCAGGTCGTCGGCCCCGGCTGGGGCAGGTGGCGGGCGGCGATGCGGGACGGGTCGGACCAGGAGTCGCGGGGGGCGTCCGTGCCGGACGGCGTGGCGGACGCCGCCGCGACGCGGACGCGGACCACCGCCAGTGCGGCGGCGAGCTCCTCCGGGGTGGGATTGCCCCGTACGACCTTGATCACAGCGGCTCCTGGGGTCAGAGGGGAATGTTGCCGTGCTTCTTGGGCGGCAGCGCCGCGCGCTTGGTGCGCAGCTGGCGCAGCCCGCGCACCAGCTGCCGGCGGGTCTCGGACGGCATGATCACCGCATCCAGGTAGCCGCGCTCGGCCGCCGCGTACGGATTGAGCAGCGCGTCCTCGTACTCTTGGATCAGCCGGGCCCGGACCGCCTCCGGCTGCTCGGCCTCGGCGATCGCGCGCCGGTGCAGGATGTTGACCGCGCCCTGCGCGCCCATCACCGCG
>NZ_JBSGHG010000087.1:0-2035 GCF_053604275.1 Streptomyces sp. NPDC004051
ACGCCATCGCCCTCGACCTCACCATCTGGTTGGCCGCCCGCCGTCACCCCGGGCGGCCAACCAGGCAGGCTACCGACTTCTAAAACAGGCCCTAGGGGCAGAGACCTGCCGTGCCGGCAGTCGAAGACAGTCCGCCGGCCGTTGCCGAGGGCGGCGGCGCTGGCGAAGGACGCCCGGACCGCACGCTCGCCGCGCAGCGAGGCGGTGGTCAGCATGGTGGCCAAGGCGGCCTGGTGCACCTCGCTGTCATCGCTTCGCAGAAGCTTTTCGAGGAGATGCGGCGGGATGATGCAATTGAGGCGGCAGGTCCTGGTCATGGGATACCTCGCGTGCAAGAGGAAACGGCGGTGACGTCTTGCTCGTCTGGTGTTTTTACGGAATTGTTCTTCTTATTTGAGAACAACCGTGCCCGTCCCGACCGGCATGGCCACTTGGCCGTGGCACGCCGAAGCGCGTTGATCATTGGGAAGCGGTGTCGCTGTGACCGGACGGTCACGTCCGACATGCTGGGACGGCACCTGCGTAGGGAGGTGCGAACGCGTCTACTTCGAGTATCCGCTCGAAGTAGACGACGCGCACTCCGAGCGGGGTTCCCGCTCCCGTCTCCTGGTGAGCGCAGCCGACGACGGCCGGTGGTCGAGGCAGTCCCACCTGGAGCAGGAACGGATGGGTGTTCGCCCGCGGCCGATACCACATCATCCGGCGGCAGTTCAGCGGGCGGGGCGGGTACTGGACACCGAGTTCCGCGCCGTCAGTCCGACGGTTCGCGGGAACGGAACGCCTCACCGCTCTCGATCCTGGCTGACCGAAGCGCAACGCCATTGAGCCCTTTCCGTGGGGTCGAGCACCGCAGCCTGCGCAGAAGCCGCCAGGACTTGAGGGGGCGACAGCCGGCTTTACGAGCTGTCCCGATCTGCGCGTGGGGCCGGTTCACCGGCTGCCGGCCGGTGGCGAGGGCCTCCCACCGTCCCCGGCACGGGGTGCGGACCGTGCCGCCGGCACCCCGGCCCCCTGCCCGCCCAGCACGTGACGCCGGCCTCGGCGAGGGCGCCGGCGATGCCGTGTGCGCGGGCCGCGCGGACGGCGTGGACGGCGCCGGGCAGGGCCGGTGGAGCCCTCACAGCGGCCGGCCGAAGGGATCGGCGAGGCCTGCACGTCCCTCCCGTGCCTCCTGTGTCCGCCAAAGTGGTGCGGCCGGTCCGCGGCGAGGGCCCCCGGCCTTCGGCCGGGAAGCGCCCCCGGCCGATCGGCAGCAGCGTGCCGTCCGGGAGCGGATACGCCTTCGTCGACGCGGTGCGGACGACGTCGGCCAGGGTGGGGGCGAGAGCGGCCAGGAGGTCGACGACCTCGGTGACGTACCGGTAGGCGGTGGTGGTTCCGACGCCGAACCCGGCCGCAAGCCGGACATGGGGGTGCCCCGGCCGGAGGCTGGGGGAGTGTGAGCAGGGCCTGGTGGCCGGCGCTCAGCCGCCGCCTGCGGGAACCGATCGCACGGCGCACCGCAATCGTCTCGGCCTGCTCACGGGTCAGCTTGCGCAGCCGGCGCAGTTCCTCCCGCTCGGCCGCCGTCAGCTCGCCCGGTGTCCCCTGGCCCCGGTCGACCTGGTCCCGCCTGACCTGGTTGCGCAGCCCCTCGGCGCTGACGTTGAGTTCCCGGGCCACCTCGGTGACGGTCCTGCCGGAGGAGCGGACCAGCGCGACCGCGTCCCGCTTGAACTCCTCCGTGTACCGCCTGCTGCGGTTGCCCTTGTTTCCCACCTGGCACTACTTCCTCTGGAACCTCACGTCCCGGTCTCCAGGTGTCCAACATCAAGGGGAAGCTTCAACCGGGTGCCGGTGCCCCCTGTACGACGGTGGCGCGGACGACACGAGTGAACCCCTCTTCGGCACGATCAACTTCAAGATCATCCCAGACCGGTCAGCCAACGTAACAACGTCATTTAGAAGTCATCTCATTTGGCTCGATAGGCTACTGGGCATGGCAGGGATCGTTGAGCGGCTGGTGCCGGATGAGTTGTGGGAGCTGTTCCAGCGC
>NZ_JBSGHG010000088.1:0-1860 GCF_053604275.1 Streptomyces sp. NPDC004051
GGCAATACCAGGCCCGCGTCAGTCACTACAAGCGGCGCGGGCACAGTCCCTGAAACTGGTCAGCAATCAGCATAAGTACCGTTGCAGTACTAGGGCGCGCGGACGGCCGCGGCGAGGGCCTCGCCGACGGCCCGGGCTCCTGCGGCGTTGGGATGCAGCGGCGCGGCCGCGTGGGTGGGGATCAGGCCCTCGATATGGCGGTCGGCGGGGGCGGCGCAGATGTCGTGTCCGATGCTCAGGGTGCGGGTGTCGACGAAGGTGGCGCCGTGCTCCTCGGCCGCCCGCTCCAGCGCGGTGTTGAGGTGGTTGATCGCGCTCTGGAGGTGGTTGGCGTCCTGCTTCCAGAAGGGCTGGGCGGGGTGGCAGCCGTCGGGGCGGAAGTAGGTGCCGTAGCCGACGACGAAGACCTCGGCGCGCGGTGCCCGTCGGGCGATCTCGTCCAGGACGGCGGCGAAGGCCGGTGCCCAGGCGTCGATGCGGGCCCTGACCTTGTCGGTGCCGCCGGCGGTGTTCTCCTCCGCGCAGCTGGTGCCGTGGGGCCGGGGCAGGATGTTGATGCAGCCCAGCACCTCGTCGAAGAGGCCGGTGTCGTTGCCGCCGATGGTGACGCTGACGAGGTCGGTGTCGGGCGTGAGCGCGTCGTACTGGGGCGCGGTCCCCGGGTGCTGGGCGGTGCTCAGATGTTTGCTGGTGGCGCCGGAGCAGCTGACGTCGGTGAGTTCCGCGCCGAGGGCCTCGGCCGTGATGTGGGGATAGTCGGCCAGGGAGCGCAGGCACCTCAGGTCGGCCGGGTCGACGGGCGGCACCAGCGGTGCCGCCGCGTAGGAGTCGCCGAGCGCGACGTACCGCGGCGGCTCGGCCGCGGCCGGCGCGGCCTGGGCCGACGCCGCGGCCCCTACGGCCCCGGCGGACAGAGCGATGGCCAGGGCCAGGCGCAGGGCTGTTCTCAAGGACGCCTCCTTCGGCACGTGCGCGGACGTGGTCCCGCCCTGCCATGATCTTGCTCGAGCGGACGCGGCACCGCACGGCGGCCCGCGGGGACCGGTTCCTCCGGGGCAGGACGCCGCCGGACCCCCGTCCGCCGTGTTTCCCCGCCGTACGAGAGGCTTCGGGCAGCCGGCCGGAGCGGCGGCAAAGCCTCCGATTCACCTGTTCGGCCGCCGCCTGTTCGGCGTACCCTTGGCTGCCGGGACTCCGGTCCGGGCAGGGGGTCCGGGCGGGAGGCCCGGGTACGGGGTCCGGTGTTCTGCTGGGGGTTGGAATCATGGTCGCTGGTCGTGTGGTGCGGTTCGACGCCGTACGGGGTTACGGGTTCATCGCTCCCGAGCACGGCGGGGAGGACGTCTTCCTCCACGTCAACGACGTACGGATCCCGGAGCACCAGCTGCGTCCCGGGATCGCCGTGGAGTTCGAGATCGAGGAGGGCGACCGGGGTCTCAAGGCCTCGGGCGTGCGCCTGGCCCAGGGAGCCGACGGGGTCTCCTCCGCCGTGGGCAGGCATCCGGACGGCGACGACTCGCTGTGCGACGTGCTCACCGCCGAGGAGTACCTCCAGGAGGTCACGGAGGTCCTGCTGTCCGCCGCTCCCACGCTGACCGGCGAGCAGATCCTCCAGGCCCGCCGCGGACTGCTGCAGTTCGGCAAGACCCACGGCTGGTGCGACGGCTGAGGCCGGACGCACCGCCCGGTGCGGACCGGGCGGGCGCCGGGGGGTGAAAGCTGCTACAGATTTTCTAGTCATTTATAGTCTTTTTTAGTCGAATGGCTCACGTACGGTGGGCTTGTGAAGCTTTCGGAGTGGGCCCGTCAGCAGGGCGTGAGCTACCAGACCGCCTGGCGGTGGGTGAAGGACGGAAAGAT
>NZ_JBSGHG010000089.1:0-1786 GCF_053604275.1 Streptomyces sp. NPDC004051
CAGGCGTCGCACTCATAGCTCCGCACGTGCAGCGGCAGCTTGGCTTTCACCGCGCCGCACCCGGAACAGGTCTTGGAGGAGGGGTACCAGCGGTCGGCGACCACGAGGCGGGTGGCGTGGCGCCGGCGGGTCTTGTACCTGAGCTGTCGGCGGATCTCGCCGAATCCTGCGTCGGCGATCCGGCGGGCCAGACGCCGGTTCTTCAGCATCCCGGCGACGTTCAGGTCCTCCACCACCACGGTGCCGTACTCGGCCGCCACGCTGGTGGTGAGCTTGTGCAGGGCGTCCGCTCGAAGGTTCGCCACCCGGTGATGCACCTTGTTCCGCTGGGCGTTGGCCTTCTCCCACCGGCGGGACGGCTTACGCCCGGTCCTGCGGTCGGGGCCCTGGCGTCGGGACACGATCCGAGACGCACGGCGCAGTTGCCTGCGTGCGGTGTCGTAGTGCCCGAGGTTGGGGACCTGCCGGATCTCGCCCGTCGAGTCGGCCATGACCGCGAGGGTCTTCACGCCGAGGTCGATGCCGACGGCCACGTCCGGGCGTGCCACGCGTTCGAGGTCGCGCTTGACCTCGGCCTGGAAGGACACGAACCAGCGTCCCCGCTCGTGCCGCACCGTGGCGGACAGGATGCGTGCCGTTCCGGCCTGGATACGGGCGAGGAGCCCGGCGGTGGGCTCGTGGGTGCGGAGCGTGCCCAGCCGGGGCAGCGTCACATGCCGGCCGTCCGTGTCCACGCGGATGGTGCCGGTGGTGAACCGGCAGGACAGACGTGCCTTCCGCTTCGACTTGAACCGCGGCATACCCATCCGCTTGCCGCCCCGCTTTCCGTTCTTGGACTTCGCGTAGTTGTCGAACGCGGCAGCAGCATTCGCCAGACCGGTGGTGTACGCCTCCTTGGAATTCTCCTCCCACCAGGCCGCGAACCTCGGATCGGTGTGCTTGGCCTCGTTGAACGCCTTCCGCAGCGCGGGCAGCGACCACGGCCGCCACGGCGTCAGCCCGGCCCCGGCAACGCCATAGGACTCTTCCGCACGGCGCTGCCACCACGACGCGCTCACCCAGCCGACGGCCCAGTTGTAGGCGGCCCGCGCGGCACCGCAGTGCGACCGCAGCGCGGCGTCCTGGGTGACGTTCGGGTCGAGTGCGAACCGGAACGCCTGCACGACGAACCCGGGCTGCGGCCAAAACTTCTTCACTCGTCGGCCTCTTCGGTCGCCACGGCCACCGCGCGGGCGGCCCGGTTCTTCGCCGCCCGCCGCCCGTACAAGCGGGCGCACAGGGAGGTGAGCACCTCGGTGATGTCCCGTACCAGGTCATCGGTGGTCTCGGTGGGGTCGAGAACGACCAGGCGCCGCCCGGACGCCGACAGGACCGCCTCCAGGTCCGCGACACCGAACCGGGCCAACCGGTCACGGTGCTCGACCACGATCACCGCCGCGCCCGGGTCGGACAGCAGCCGATGCAGCTTGCGGCGCCGCCCGTCCAGCCCCGAGCCGACCTCGGTCACGACCTCCGCGACAGCCAGGCCCAGCCCGTTCGCGCCGGACACGACCCGGGCCGCCTGCCGCTCAAGATCGGCTTTCTGGTCGGCGGACGAGACACGGCAGTACGCCACCACACGTCCGGACGGCTGGACAGCGGCCTCGTCGACCAGCCACGTCCCGGACGGCGCCTGGCGGACCGGAACGGGCATCTTTCCGTCCTTCACCCACCGCCAGGCGGTCTGGTAGCTCACGCCCTGCTGACGGGCCCACTCCGAAAGCTTCACAAGCCCACCGTACGTGAG
>NZ_JBSGHG010000090.1:0-1703 GCF_053604275.1 Streptomyces sp. NPDC004051
CCCGCGACGCACGGCCTCCCGGGCCGCCCACCCGGCGGCCGCCAGGCTCTCGACGGAACCATCGACACCCACGACAACGGGCGACACCATGACACACACCTCCAGCACAAGACCTTCCCCCCACCACCACCAGCCTCCCCCGACGACAGCGTGTGCGCAGGGGCCCCAGGTCCCCACCCGGGGCCATCAGGCCCCGTCCGGGAGCGCGGTGGACGGGAGGGCCGCCCGGTCGTTCCGTCACCCCCGCCCGGTGGGGCCGAAGGGTCCTCGAACGGGGCCTGCCGGCCCGTGGCGTTCCGATCCGGTCGGGCACACGCTGTCGTTACGGCCGACAGGGGGCGCCGTTCGACCGCGACGGCATGCGCGAAGGGAGACGGAACATGACAACCACCACGTCGGCCGCCGGTCTCCCGGCCGAGTACCGCGATCGGCTGCTGCGGCACGCCCGCGAGGTCCCCTTCGACAGGGGAACCCGCCTGTTCGAGGAGGGGCGGCAGGCCGACCGGTTCTGGATCATCCGGTCCGTTACCGGCGCACTCGATCTGCGGGTCCCCGGTCGCCGCGCGGCCGTGATCGATGCGCTGGGCCACGGTGAACCGGTCGGCTGCTCCTGGCACTTCCCGCCCCGCCTGTGGCTTCTGGGCGCCGAGGCCACCAGCCCGGTGCGGGCCCGGGAGTTCGACGTGGAGGCCGTGCGGGCACCGTGCGCCGAGGACCCCGAGTTCGGCCGCGCGATCGCCGTGCGGGTCGCCGGGTGGTCGCCCGGCGACTGCACGCGACCCGCCTCCGGCTGTTCGATCTGTACGCTCCACACGGCAGCGGGAGCAGATGACGACCGGGTTCCCCGTGCCGTGCGTCTCGGCCCCGGCGGCCACGAGCCGACCCACGCACCCGACCACCCGAGGGGAAAACCATGAACGGCAGCCCGCACACCGTGAGCGACGTGATGTCGCACACCGTCGTGGCCATCGGCCGTGACGCCCCGTTCAAGGAGATCGTCCGGCTCATCGAGCAGTGGAAGGTGAGCGCCCTGCCGGTGCTGGAG
Source organism: Streptomyces sp. NPDC004051 (assembly GCF_053604275.1). Taxonomy (NCBI): domain Bacteria; kingdom Bacillati; phylum Actinomycetota; class Actinomycetes; order Kitasatosporales; family Streptomycetaceae; genus Streptomyces; species Streptomyces sp. NPDC004051. Next base: position 1,046 of record NZ_JBSGHG010000090.1, read on the forward strand.
GGCGAGGGCCGGGTCGTCGGCGTCGTCTCCGAGGCCGATCTGCTGCCCAAGCAGGAGTTCCGCGACAGCGACCCCGACCGGTTCGTGCAGCGGCGCCGCCTGCCCGACCTGGCCAAGGCGGGGGCGCTGACCGCCGGCGAGCTGATGAGCACCCCGGCCGTCACCGTCCACGCCGACGCCCCCGTCGCGCAGGCGGCTCGCATCATGGCTCAGCGCAAGGTCAAGCGGCTGCCCGTGGTGAGCCGCGAAGGGCTGCTCGAAGGCATCGTCAGCCGGGTCGACCTGCTGAAGGTCTTTCTGCGGACGGACGAGGAAATCGCCCGGGAGGTCCGCAGGGAAGTCGTCGCTCCGCTCTTCCCGGCCCCGCTCGAGCCCATGGGGGTGGAGGTCTCCGACGGTGTCGTCACCCTCACCGGCCGTATACGGGACACCGCGCTGGTACCCGTCGTCGCCCGCGCGGTACGCGCCGTCGAGGGGGTCGTCGACGTCACGTTCCAGTTGGCGAACGGACCGTCGGACGAAGCGCGGTGAGGGAGGGCGCGCGGGACTGCCGGTCCCGCGCTACCGGGGCGGTTCCGGTGCCTCGCGGTGCAGCACGACCTTGAGGGCGCCGGTCTCCGGACCGTGTGCGAAGACCTCGTAGGCCTCCTCCGCGCGG
>NZ_JBSGHG010000091.1:0-1569 GCF_053604275.1 Streptomyces sp. NPDC004051
GTCGTGCTGGTCCGGGCCGGCACGGCCGGGGAGCAGGAGGCGGAGGCGGAGGGGGCCGGGCGGCGGGAGGTGGTCCTCGGCATCGACGTCACGGAGCCGTGTGACGAGGTGCTCGCGTTCGCCTTCGAGGCGGCCCGTCTGCGGCACGCGCGGCTGAGGGTCCTGCACGCCTGGGGCGCGCCCGGCCGGCTCACCCTGGGGCCCGGCGAGGTGGGTTTGGTGGGGGATCCGCAGCGGGCCGGGGAGTGGCTGGGTTTCCTTTCCGCCGTGCTCCAGGTGTGGCGGGAGAAGTATCCCGGGGTCGAGGTGCTGCAGAGCGTGGTCGAGGGCAGGCCCGTGGATGCGCTGGTGAAGGCGGCGTCCGGGGCGGAGCTGCTGGTCGTCGGCCACCGGCTGGCCGGCCGGCCGACGGTCCCGGGCACCGGGCCGGTCACCCACGCGGTGATCCGGCGCGTCGGCTGCCCGGTGGTGATCGTGCCGCACCACTGACGGGACACCGGCGGGCACCGCGCCGGGGCCGAACCCTGAAGGACCGCTCATCAGGGACCTTCGGCCCTGTGCCCGGGGCCCGCCGCCGTTCGATGGTGGAAGGCGAAGCGACCGGCGATCCGCCGGAGGTCCGGCGACGGGTCCGCGCGCTGCACCGCGCGCCCGGTCGGCCTGCTGTCACCGCGCAGGGGCCGACGCCGAGGGAATCCGGCGGACCCCGTGGAATCCGGCCGACTCCGCAGACGACGCGGAGGAGGACCGGACGGGACCGAGGAGGTGGCGCTGATGTCCGTTGCGACGGCCACCGGCCCGGCCCGCGGTTCACCGACAGAGCGCGAGCGGTGCCGAAGGGACGGATCGCTCTTGCGGGAGAGTCCCGGCACGCCGGTCCGGACCGAGCCGAGGAGGAAGCGATGCCCCAGCCGCACACCACGGAATGGAGGGTCCGCCTCTACCTCTTCGAGGACGGACGAACGACGAGGGCCCGCGCGGTGATCGACACCGGGACCACGGTGCTCACCGGCCGCGGGGCCACGCGCCGGAATCCGGCGGACCCGGAGGTACCGGAGATCGGTGACGAGCTGGCGGCGGGCCGGGCGCTGCAGGACCTGGGCCGGCAGCTGGTGGACATCGCCGAGCGCGACATCGAGGGCGCGGGCGCGGCCGGTCCGGGCCCTCGTCCGCCCGTCGGCTGGCCGGCCTGACCTCGGTCCGCGTCCCGGCCGGGGACGACCCGTGAGCCCGGCGCCCGTCGGGGAACCCGTCCCCGCGAGCAGCACATCCGTCCCCACCGGCGGACGCACTGCCGGCCCAGAAGTCGAGGAGGACGACCGATGACGCTTCCCGCACACCGCGGCAGGGGCTCGCTCTCCGGATGGGAGCCCCTCCGGGAGCTCGAGGAGCTGCGCACCCGCATGGAACAGCTCATGCACTCCACCTTCCCCTTCCCCGGCCATGGTTTCTCCGAGGTCGGGGTCGATGAGGGGGCGTGGGCGCCGTTGGCCGACGTCGAGGACACCGAGGACGCCTACCTGATGGAGCTGGAACTTCCCGGCGTGGACAAGGACGAAATCACCGTGG
>NZ_JBSGHG010000092.1:0-1487 GCF_053604275.1 Streptomyces sp. NPDC004051
CAATACCGGTGACTTTGGTGGGTTCTGGTCGTTGGATGGGGTGTGCCAAGGCCGGGTCAGGTGAAGTCGTCGGGGGTTGATCGGTTCTCGGATCGGATCGCGTTGGGGGTGCTGACGCGGGCGTTTCCGCCGGAGCTGGTCGACGAGGTGGTCGCCGAGTGCGGCAGGGTCGAGCAGCGGACGCGGCTGCTGCCGGCACGGGTGGTGGTCTACTTCGTCCTGGCGATGTGTCTGTTCTTCGGGCAGGGCTATGAAGAGGTGGCCCGGCTTCTGGTCCAGGGGCTGGAGCGCGAAGGCCGGTGGGTGAATACCTGGCGGGTGCCCACGACGGCGGCGATCGGCCGGGCCCGGTTGCGGCTTGGGCCGGAGCCGTTGCGGGCCCTGTTCGCCCGGGTGTGTAGGCCGGTGGCGGTCGCGCGGACGCAGGGGGCCTGGTACCGGCGGTGGCGGCTGGTCGCGGTGGACGGCACGGTTTTCGACGTTCCGGACACCGCGGCGAACGCCCGGTTCTTCGGGCGTCCCGGCACCAGTCGCGGGCAGGGCCGCAGTGCGTATCCGCAGGTGAGGGTGGCGGCCCTGGCCGAGTGCGGCACCCATGCCGTGTTCGCGGCCGAGGTCGGACCGCTCAAGGTCCACGAGACCGTCCTGGCCCAGCGGCTGTTCCCCACGCTGACGGAGGGCATGCTTATGCTCGCCGACCGGGGCTTTTGCGGCCTCGATCTGTGGCGGGCCGCGAAGGCGGGCGGCGCGGACCTGCTGTGGCGGGTCCGCAGCGTCGCCGTGCTTCCCGTGGTCGAACTGCTCGACGACGGCTCCTACCTGTCGGAGATCGTCGCCGCGCGGGACCACTACCGGCGCGCGGACCCCGAGCGGGTGCGGGTGATCGAGTACACCCTCGGCCCACGCGGCGGTGACGGCACCGTCTACCGGCTGATCACCACCCTCCTCGACCCCGCCCAGGCACCGGCCGAGGAGCTTGCCGCCCTCTATGCCCAGCGGTGGGAGATCGAGAACACCCTGGACGAGATCAAGAACCACCAGGGCGTCCCGGGGCTGGTGCTGCGTTCCCGGCACCCGCGCGGCGTCGAACAGGAGATCTTCGCGTTCCTACTGGTCCACCACGCGCTGCGGGACCTGATGCACCAGGCCGCCCTCAAGACCGGGCACGATCCCGACCGGATCTCCTTCACCCGCACCCTTCGCGTCGTCCGCCGCCATGTCACCGGGCAGGCGGCGCTTTCCCCCCCTCGCGACTGGCTCGGTCCATCGCCCAGAGCCTGCGTGAGATCACCGAACGGCTGCTGCCCGCAAGACGGTTGCGCTCCAACCCACGCGTGATCAAACGCAAGATGTCCAACTGGGCCCTCAAACGAGCCGAGCACCACAGCCCACCACGGCCGGACACCCCGACGGTCCGGCTGGCCGGGCCAACCAGAGCCACTTCAGCCAGCCGGAAAAGAGCCTAAATCACCGGTATTGGCCCTAGG
>NZ_JBSGHG010000093.1:0-1465 GCF_053604275.1 Streptomyces sp. NPDC004051
GGGGGGTGCCCCTATGGGTTTCGTCAACCCGTGGGGGCGGGTTGGGGTTCGTAGAAGGTGCCGTCGCGGAGCATCGCGAAGAGCACGTCGGCTCGTCGTCTCGCGAGGCAGAGGAGGGCTTGGGTGTGGTGCTTTCCCTGAGCGATCTTCTTGTCGTAGTAGGCCCGCGAGGCCGGGTCGGCCAGGGCCGCGAACGCGGACAGGAAGAAGGCCCGTTTGAGCTGTTTGTTTCCCCGGCGGGAGGGCTGCTCGCCGCGGATCGACGAGCCCGAGCTGCGGGTTGCTGGAGCGAGTCCGGCGTATGCGGCCAGGTGGGCGGCGGACGGAAAGCTGCTGCCGTCGCCGACGTCGATGAGGATCCTGGCTCCGGTCCTGACGCCGATGCCGGGCATGGACGTCAGGACCTTGGAAAGAGGGTGGGTCTCCAGCAGTTCCTCGATCCTCGTGGCGAGGAGTTTGCGCTGGTCCAGGACGGCTTGGAGCGAGCCGGCGAGGCTGGGGACGATCAGGGCGGCCGCGTCCGTGCCGGGGACGACGACGGTCTGCTCGTCGAGCGCGGTGAAGATGTCCTCGACCAGCCGCTCGGCCATCCGCGGAGCCCTCGGGCGTATCAGGCCGATCAACCTGCGCCGTCCGGCCTTGCGGATCAGGGCCGGCGAGCCGAACTGGTCCAGCAGTTTGAGCACGGCCGGGTGCTGGATGCGCGGGCCCAGGACACGTTCGAGGTGCGGGTGGATCTGGGTGAGCAGGCCGCGCAGCCGGTTGCTGATGCGGGTGGCCTCGCCGGCCAGGTCGTCGTCGAAGCCGACGATCATCTCCAGTTCGGCGATGGTCTCGTCGTCCAGTTCGATGGAGCGGAGCGTGTGCGGCATCGACCGGGCGGCGTCGGCGATGACGAAGGCGTCACGGGCGTCGGTTTTGGCCTCGCCGGGATAGAGGTCGGCGATCCGTCGCATCGTGAGACCTGGCAGATAGGCGACCTGGCAACCCATGTCGCGGGCCACCGCGATGGGCAGGGCGCCGATGGAGGCAGGTTGGTCGACGACCACGAGCACGGGGCCGTGCTTGGCCTGCAACTTTGCGAAGAGCTCGCGGAGTTTGGGCTCGCTGTTGGGCAGCCGCTTGTCGAAGGCTTTCTTCCCGGTCGGGGTGACGGCGGTGGCGTGGTGTTCGCCCTTGCCGACGTCCAGGCCGAGGAAGACGCCGATGTCGCTGGTGTCGATCACGTGCAGTCTCCGGTCGTACTCGCCCGGCCGTCCAGCGGCACCGATCGCCACATCCACATTACGAAGAGCCTCCCTGCCTCCGGAGAAGCCGGTGGTCATGCCCCTAATCAGCGGTCTGTCGATGCCTCCGGAGCCGGTGACACCACCCCCCGGGCCATGCGTTCGACAGGGGGGACCAGTCATGCCGGCTCCAGAGGCCGGGAGCCCCATTGCGGGGCCACGAAAAAGGTAATGGGGGG
>NZ_JBSGHG010000094.1:0-1403 GCF_053604275.1 Streptomyces sp. NPDC004051
TACTGCAACGGTACTTATGCTGATTGCTGACCAGTTTCAGGGACTGTGCCCGCGCCGCTTGTAGTGACTGACGCGGGCCTGGTATTGCCGTCTGCGACGCCAGTGCGACCAGTGCAGGATGTGGTCGACGGATGCGGGCCGGCGGTCGGTGAGGCGGGTGATCAGCCGTCTGATCTCGGCGAGGCTGAGGTGGATGAGCTGGGAGGATCCGTTTCTGCTTTCTCCGCATCCAGCTGGCGGGCCCGCAGGACGGTCAGGCAGGCGTGGGCGGCCATGGCCAATGTCATGTGGCGGTGCCAGCCCGGGTAGCGGCGGACCTGGTAGTCATCCAGGCCGCACTCCTGCTTTGCCGTCTGGAAGCACTCCTCGATCGCCCACCGGCTGCCCGCGACGCGGATCAGCTCATCCAGGGTGGTGTCGGCCGGGCAGTAGGCAATGTAGTAGGAGATCTCCTCGGGCCTGCTGATGCTGCGGCGGGCCAGCACCCAGTGCCGGCGATCGGGCCGGTGCCAGGGCCTGACCTCGACGCGGGCCCAGTCGTAGACGCGTCGGCCGTGGGCGCCGTCCCCGCAGGAGCGGCGCTTCCACTTCTGCCGGGGCAGGCCGGGGAACAGCTCGTGCACGGGGTGGTCGATGGACCAGCGGGTGACGACGGTGTCGTGCCGGGTGGTGGCCATGACGTGGAAGACGTCGGCCTGCTCCAGCTCGAACCGCCAGCCCTTGCTGTAGCCGTAGGCGGCGTCCGCGGTCACCCAGCCGAACGGGATCTTCTCGGCGATGGCCCGGCGGACCATCGCCTTGGCCATGGCCACCTTGGTGGCGAAACCGACCTCGTCATCGACGCCGGCCCGGCGGCAGCGGTCCCGGTCGTCCGTCCAGGACGTGGGCAGATACAGCCTGCGGTCGATCAGCGTGCGTCCGCGGCCGGTGGCGTAGGCGAGGAACACGCCGATCTGGCAGTTCTCGGTGCGTCCCGCGGTGCCGGAGTACTGCCGCTGCACGCCGGCCGAGCGGATGCCCTTCTTCAGGAAGCCGGTGTCATCGATGATCAGCACGGCCTGAGGGTCTCCGAGGTGTTCGACGACGTAGTCGCGTACGTCGTCCAGGACCTCGTCGGCGTCCCACTCGATCCGGTTCAGCAACCGCTGGATACGGTCGGGACCCGCGTGTCCGACCTCCTCCGCCAGGGTCCAGCCGTTCTTCCGCTGCAGCGGCGCAACCAGCCCCCGCATGTAGGCCAGCGCCGACTGGCGCGGCTCCTCCCGGGTGAACCGGTGCACGAACCGCTCATGCAGAGCGTCCAGTTCGCCTGCCCACAGCCTGACATCCGCAAGGTCCCCACCCATGACCACACCAACGACCGATCTGGTCAGCAGTCACGCCAAACACCGTTGCAGTACTAG
>NZ_JBSGHG010000095.1:0-1342 GCF_053604275.1 Streptomyces sp. NPDC004051
CTAGGGCCTGTTTTAGAAGTCGGTAGCCTGCCTGGTTGGCCGCCCGGGGTGACGGCGGGCGGCCAACCAGATGGTGAGGTCGAGGGCGATGGCGTCGATGCTGGTCGCCGTGGTGACCTCGTGCTCGTTGCGGGAGGCGTCACGGCGGACGATCTCGTAGCCGCCTTCGTCCAGGACGGCCACCGAGGCGAACCAGACGGGGTCGTCCTCGTCGGGCTGGACGACCACGAAGGTGTTGTCAGAGTCGTTGAGGTCGCTGATCATCATGAACAGCGCGTCCTCCGAGGGATCGTCGATGCGGTCGCCGTTCTCGCTGTCAGCGCCGTAGTACTGAGCCCCCATCGCTGCTACTCCCTCACCCTGTCGACCCTGGTCGCGGCCAGCATGGCATGTCGGAACGACAGGTCTGGCTGGTCATAGCCATTCGCCGATCGCAGCGATCAGGACGGTGGCTTCGAAGCGGACAGCGAGTTTGTCGAACCGCGTGGCCACCGCCCGGTTGCGCTTGAGCCGGTTGATCCCGCACTCGACCGCATGCCGGGCCTTGTAGTCCTCGCGGTCGAAGGCCGGAGGCCGCCCGCCGGCCCTGCCTCGCCGTTTGCGGTTGGCGGCCTGGTCGGCAGGCTCCGGGATCGTGCACCGGATTCCCCGCTTTCGCAGGTAGGCCCGGTTGGCGCGTGAGGAGTACGCCTTGTCGCCTCGCACCCGCAGGGGTCGGACACGTGGCCGGCCGGGGCCGGTCCTGGGCACCCGGATGCCTTCCAGGACGGCGGCGAACTGGGGGCTGTCACCACGTTGACCTGCGGTGACCAACAGGGCCAGCGGCCGCTGGCCCTGCTCGCAGGCCAGGTGAATCTTGGTGGTGAAGCCTCCGCGGGACCGGCCCAGAGCGTGGTCGTCGGGCTCGACATGGATGCCGCCCGGCGGCTCCTTCTGAGCGTTTCCGTCACGGCGGGCACCTGCGGCATGTTGGTGGGCTCGGCAGATCGTGGAGTCCACGTTGACCTCCCACGTGATCAGCCCGGCCGCGTCCGCCCGTGTCTGCAGCCCGGCCAGCAGCTCAGCCCAGGTGCCGTCGCGCTGCCAGCGACGGAAGAGTCCGTAGACGGTCTGCCACGGCCCGTACTCCTGCGGCAGATCCCTCCACGGAGCACCGGTCCGCACTCGCCACCGGATCCCGTCGATCAGCCTCCTCCGGCCAATCGACGGTCTGCCCAGCACTGCCACCGGCAGCAACGGCTCCAGTACTGACCACTGCTCGTCTGAAAGATCCCCTCGCCCCACACCGAGATCATCACGACGCAGAACAAGGGGATCCAGGCACTTTCAAAACACGCCCTAG
>NZ_JBSGHG010000096.1:0-1287 GCF_053604275.1 Streptomyces sp. NPDC004051
AGACGTCGTTTCTTATGGCTGAGGCTCGTGTCGTCGACCGGCCAGGTGGGTGTCGGTGCGATGTGGAAGTCTCCGGGGCATGAGCTACGACCTTGCTGTCTGGGAAGGCGAGGGGCCGGCGGATGACAAGACCGCCGGCCAGGCCTTCAGTGCCCTGTACCACCGCTACATCGACGGCGAGGTGGAGGAGCCTCCCTCCGAACGCATCGCGGCTTACGTGGCTGCGCTGCTTGCGCGGTGGTGCGATCTCACCGAGGACGAGGAGGACACCTCGCCCTGGTCGACTGGCCCGCTGATCGGCGAGGCCAGTGGTCCGCTGATCTATTTCCCCATGCGGTGGAGCATGGCCGAGGAGGCGTCGGCCTACGCGGCAGCGGTGGCGGAGTCCATGGGGCTGGTCTGCTTCGATGTGCAGCAGGACCGGCTCAGGCCGTGAGCAGGGGCGTTAACCGGCGGTAGCCGATGAGGGCTGCGGCTATGCCGACGAAGGCAAGGAAGTGTTCGGCCTTGCGCTCGTACCGCCGGTGGAGGCGACGGCAGCCGGCCAGCCAGGACACGGTTCTTTCGACCACCCAGCGATGTCGGCCCAGCCGCTGCGAGGACTCGACGCCCTTGCGAGCGATGCGATGGCGGATGCCCCGCTGACCGAGCCATCGACGTAGGTGGTCGTAGTCGTATCCCTTGTCCGCGTGCAGTTTCGCCGGCCGCCGACGCCTGGGCCCACGGCGGGACCGGATGGGCGGGATGCCGCGCACAAGCGGCTCCAGGCCCTGGCTGTCGTGCATGTTCGCGCCGGAGATGCCCAGAGACAGCGGCAGCCCGTTCCGGTCACAGATCAGGTGGATCTTCGATCCAAGCTTGCCGCGGTCGGTCGGATTCGGTCCCGTCAATGGCCCCCTTTTGCAGCCCGCAGACTGACGGAGTCGATCGCGCACCGCGACCAGTCCAGCTCGCCCCGCGCCCCGAGTTCGTCGAGGATCACGCGGTGGAGCCGGGCCCAGACGCGGTCCCGGCTCCACTGGGCGAACCGGCGGTAGACCGTGGGCCAGGCGGGGCCGAACACCGGCGGCAGCTGCCGCCATGTGCAGCCCGACGTCGTCACGAAGATGATCGCGGCCAGGGCTTCGCGGTCACCTGCCCGACGTCGACCACCGCCCTGCGGGCGTATTACCACCGTTGGCGGCACCACTCGCCTGAACAGCACCCACAACTCATCCGGTACCAGCCGCTCAACGAGATCCGTCATGCACGGTCCAACGAACGATCACGCCATAAGAAACGACGTCT
>NZ_JBSGHG010000097.1:0-1169 GCF_053604275.1 Streptomyces sp. NPDC004051
TACTGAAGTTGAACTCGTGGTGTCGTAGGGGCTGACGGTTCGTCGCCCGTGCGGTATCACCGGGGCATGCGGTATCCACAGGGAGGCGGGCTGACTGCCGAACGGCAACAGTTCCGCGAGGGGTTACGGTTCCAGGCGGCCGAGCGGTTCGCCCGGGGCGAGGCGAGCTCGGTGATCGCCAAGGACCTGCGGGTCAGTGTCCGCTCGGTGCAGCGGTGGCGGCAGATGTGGGACGAGGGCGGTCCGCGGGCTCTGCGGTCACAGGGGCCGGCGTCGCTGCCGAGGCTGAGCGAGAAGCAATTCGCCCAGTTGGAAGCGGAGCTGGCCAAGGGGCCGGCCGCGCACGGCTGGGAGGACCAGCGATGGACGCTCGCGCGGATCAAGACGGTGATCGGCCGGCGCTTCCACCTGACCTACACGGTCCAGGGCGTGCGCAAGCTCCTGGTGCGCAACGGCTGGTCCTGCCAGGTCCCGGCCCGACGGGCGATGGAGCGGGACGACGAGGCGGTGGCCGGGTGGGTCAAGGAGGTGTGGCCCTGCGCGGAAGGCTCGCGGCGGCCCGTGGAGCCTGGCTCGTCTTCGAGGACGAGGCCGGATTCTCCATGACGCCGCCGCAGGCCAAGACCTGGTCACAGCGCGGCCGGACCCCAGTGGTGCGGGTCCGCGGCCGCTCCCGCAGGCGCGTCTCCATCGCAGCGCTGACCTGCTACAAACCTGGCCACCGCTCGAGGCTGATCTACCGGCCGCGCCGGGACGACGGACGCCGCGACGGCCGCAAGAGCTTCTCCTGGCGCGACTACCGGGACCTGCTGATCGCCGCCCACCGGCAGCTCGGCGGCCCGATCGTGCTCGTCTGGGACAACCTGAACGTCCACAAGGCCGCCGGCCTGCGGGAGTTCGCTGCCTCCCGGGACTGGCTGACCATCTACTACCTGCCGCCCTACGCGCCCGACCTCAACCCCGTGGAAGGGATCTGGTCCCTCCTGCGACGCGGATGGCTCTCCAACGTCGCCTTCAGCACACCCGAACACCTCGTCCAGCGCATCCGACGTGGCCTACGGCACATCCAGTACCGCAGCGACCTCATAGACGGCTGCCTCGCCGAGACCGGCCTGACCATCAGACCTGCCTGAGTAACCCAACGACACCACGAGTTCAACCTCAGTAAC
>NZ_JBSGHG010000098.1:0-1103 GCF_053604275.1 Streptomyces sp. NPDC004051
TAGGGTGCGTATTGAGTCGTGATCAATTGGTGGTTCGGGTGAGGTCCTTGAGCCAGATCATTGAGGCACGCAGGTGGAGGCCGGCGAGGTAGCTGTCCGGGGTCTTGTCGTACCGGGTGGCGATGCCGCGCCAGGCCTTCAGCTTGTTGATCAGGCGCTCGACGGCGTTCCTCTCCTTGTAGAGGTCGGCGTCGTGACTGATGGGCCGGCCGCCCCTGGAGCCCTTCTTCCTCCGGTTGGAGGCCTGGTCCTTCTTCTCCGGGATGACCGCCTTGATGCCGCGTTTCCGCAGGTGGGCGCGGTTGCCGCGGGACGAGTAGGCCTTGTCCCCGGCGACCGCATCCGGCCTGGTGCGGGGGCGGCCGACAGGCCCGCGGACCCGTATCCGCCCCAGCACGGGGACGAACTGCGGGCTGTCCGCGGCCTGTCCCGCGGTCAGCACGAACGCCAGCGGGCGGCACTTCCGGTCGGCGGCCAGGTGGACCTTGCTGGTCTGCCCACCCCTGGAGCGTCCGAGGAGAGCGGCCTTCAGCCGGAGTTTGCGCCGACGCCGGATGCGCCGTCGCTCTTCCCGCTCGGGATCGCCTTCGGCGTCCTGCCCGGTTTGTTCGTCGCAGCCGCCCCCTTTGACCTGGTCTTCTTCTCCTCAGTGGCGGCCTTCTCCAGGGCGGTGAGGACGTCCTCGCCCAGGTGCATCCCGGCCGCGTCGTGGTGGGCCCGGGCGGTGGTGGAGTCGATGCTGACCAGGGACAGGTCCACCTCGCCCCGCTTCGCGGCTTCCGCGATCAGGCCCTCCAGCAGGGCCGCGAAGACGCCGGCGTCACGCCACTGCCGGAAGCGGTTGTGAACGGTTGACCAGGCGCCGAACTCCTGCGGCATCTCCCGCCACTGCCCGCCAGTCTTGAACCGCCAGATCACGCCCTCAAACTGCTGCCGCAGCCGCTCAGGGTACGGGCCGTACTCACCGATCGGCAGGTACGGCCCGATGAACTCCCACTCGGCATCTGTAAGTTGCACTCGCGTCACACAAGAAGATCTACCGGACCAGGCCCCGCAGCGAAGGCGAATCCCGCAACTTGATCACGACTCAATACGCGCCCTAG
>NZ_JBSGHG010000099.1:0-1092 GCF_053604275.1 Streptomyces sp. NPDC004051
CCGTGCACGTGCCCTTCTTCACGTGCCCGGTCTCGTCGACCACCAGCACCGCCTGGTCGTCGCGTAGATGCTCCACCACGTACTCGCGCACGTCGTCGCGTACCTGGTCGGCGTCCCACTTGGCACGACCCAGCAGGTGCTGCATGCCGTCCGGGGTGGTCTCTCCGGCCCACTCGGCGATGGTCCAGCAGTTCTTGCGCGGCAGGTCCGACAGCAGCCCGAGCGCCAACTGCCGGACATGACGCCGGGGTTCGACCCGCGCGAACCGTCCAGATATCCGGTCCATCAGGCCCTCGAATGCCTCCTGCCAGCGGGCAGGGTCTACGCTGTGACCTGCGGCCACCACGTGATCGTTTGTCTTCACACACCGATGATCAACGGTGGCCGCACCCTTGCCCGCACAGGCCCCCCACCAGCAAGATCACAATCAGTCGCCAGGGCTCGGCCGCCATTCCGCTTCGAGGATGCTGAACATCTCGGAGTCCCGCCAGCCGTCCCGGATCAGCGCGGTGTGCCGATGCCGCCCCTCGTACGTCATGCCGAGCCTGCCCAGCAACCGAGACGACGCGAGATTGCGGGGGTCACAGGTCGCGTAGATCCGGTGGAGCCCCAATTCCCCGAACCCGCACGACAGAAGCTCTTGTCCGATCGCCGTGCCCACGCCACGCCCCCAGGCCCTCGGGTGCACGATGTAGGCGATTTCGCCCTGACGATGGCGACGGCTACGAATGTGCAGCTCACCCATGCCGACGAGTTCGTTCTCGAAGCGAGCAATGTAGACGAATCTCTGCTGAGGGGCGTGCGACCAGGCTTCGACAGCGGTTTGCACGAACGCGCGCGTCTGGTCCTCGGTGTTCGGCCCCCAAGGCTGGTAGCGACAAGCCTCCTCAAGGCTGGCCCAGGAGTGCACTGCTTGCCAGTCGTTGAGCGCGAGCTTGCGCAAAGTCACCATGGATTGGCTCACAAGCGGATCTTGCCAGATTTCGTATGGGGCACGAGCCCGGACGGCGGTAGCCAGCCACCGCCGTCAGGCCGAGCCCCACAGACCGGCGTCACCTTGCGCCAAGTCACGATCTACGGCTGGAGTACTAG